>NZ_RAPV01000001.1:3034991-3338490 GCF_003610295.1 Paraburkholderia sp. BL23I1N1 | reverse complement strand
CCGGCGAATTCATGCGCCGCTTTCCTGCTGCATGTGCTGCCGGGCGGCTTCCATCGCATCCGTCACTACGGACTGCTCGCCAACCCGGTGCGCCGCGCCAGCCTCGCGAAGGTGCGTGAGTTGCTGCACGTCGTACCCGAGGTCGCCACCCAGCCCGACGATCAAGAGGTCGCTGCCGCTCCGGTCTTCGTCTGCCGGCACTGCGGTGCACCAATGATCGTCATTGAAATACTGGAACGCACTGCTCCCATTCGCGGACCACCCATACGACGAGGCGAGACTTGAGCGGAACGCTTCCTGCACCTCCAACCCGACCGTCGGCTTTGCGGCAACGCGGCCCACGAGCGGACGTCTGCGCCTGTCGCCTCGCGCAGTCCCTCGCACGTCCGCTTTACCGTCACAACTGCGCCACTGCACCGCTTCATCGCTGCGTCAACGCGCATCCAGAATCCCACCGCACCACGCATCCATCAACTTTGCTGGCCATCCCGGCCTATCAATCGCCATAGCCCAGGACTCCGACCGTATCGGGGCACTCCGCGGTTTCCTCCATCGAGGCTCGTTCAACGCCTGCCAGCGAAGCGCGGTGGCGCAGTCACATTCCTGCGGGCGTTGGCAGGCATCGACCAACCCTAAACGAACTCAGCCGGATGACGAGCGACGCAGTTCGACCCAGTGAAGCGGACATTCTTGACCATCGGATCAATTCATACCGGGGGTGGCATGGAAACCAGACGTGAGCGAGCGTTGGTCCTCCATGGTGGTGGATCGGCCGGCAATGCGTGGGAGATCGGCGTCGTCGCCGGCCTGTTCGATGCCGGGTTGGATGTGACCGAGGCCGATTTGATCATTGGGACGTCGGCTGGATCGACGGCTGCGGCCCAGATCACTAGCGCGCCCCCGACCGAACTGTTTGCCGCCATCCTTTCCGCTGCATCCCAGCAACGGACTGGCCCGAGCGGACCCGAGGGCGGACGCGTTCCCATTGGGCCGGCAGCGAACCATATGGAAATAACGAGTCGGATCATCGCCGCCGCTGAGGATGCGGCCGACATGCGCCGCAGAATGGGTGCGGCGGCGCTCGAAATGGACGCGGCGTCGGACGGCTCCGGGCAAGCGCCGTGGCGCGCTGTCGTCGCCGCTCGGCTGCCCAGTCAGCGCTGGCCGGAACGACCGTTGCTCATCACAGCGGTCGATGCCCATACCGGTGAACCGATCGTGTTCGATCGCCACAGCGGAGTCGACCTCGTGGATGCCGTCGCCGCCAGCACGTCCAACGGCTTCGGTGTCCCTCCCTACAGCATCGGCGACAACAGATACATCGACGGCGGCTACCGACGCAACGAGAACGCCGATCTGGCAGCCGGATACGCACGGGTGCTGGTGCTGTCGCCCATCGGCGGCAGATCACGGCATCCGGTGGAGTGGGGCATGCACCTTGCGGCACAGGTCGACGAACTCCGCGCGGGCAACAGCAGAGTCGAGACGATCTTCCCGGACGGCGACTCGCTCAGCGCGTTCGGTGTCAACATGATGGATCTGTCGACCCGTCCGCCCGCCGCTCAAGCCGGTTACAACCAAGGCAGAGCCCTTGCCGATCAGCTCACCGAATTCTGGCGCTGACGCCTGACATCCGCTTTCGATCCTGAACGGTCGTCAGGCAGCTTCCAGGTGTACAGCGGCCGTTGCTACACCGTCGAGGTAGACGAAGCATCGGCCAAAGGTCTAGTCCCAAATGGCCTCAGCGACTCACGACGCCCGCAACTCACGTACCCCCTTACCTATCCGCCGCCGCAGCAACGTTCGCAAAGTGACGCCGTCCGCATACCCGACCTGCTCGGCAATGCGATCAACGCTGAGCTTGCTCGTCTTCAGCAGATGGACGGCGCGCTCGACTCGCAGATCCTGAATGTACTCGACAGGCGTTTTACCGAGCACTTCATTCAAACGTCGCGTCAATGTCCGCGTGCTGGTCGCCAATGCATCGGCGACGACGTTGAGCGCGATTGCCGTGTCGAGGTGTTCACGCACCCAACGGTCGAAACGCTCGACGAGCGGGTCCGAATGGGAAAGGTGATCGGAGATCGCATAGGCAGACTGCGACGGCCGCGAATCGAATACGAGGTAGTTGGCCACGAGCGCCGCAAGCTCAGGGCTGTTGTTGCGGATCAACCAGAGTGCAAGGTCGAGGTGGCCCAGGGCTGCCCCTGCCGTCACCGTGCTGCCGCTGGGGACGACGATGCGATGCGCATCCAGGTGCACGGCGGGGTAACGCTGCCGGAATACCGGTGAGAGCCACCATGTGGTCGTGGCTTCGTAGCCGTCGAGCAAGCCGCTTTCAGCCAGCACGAACGTACCCGTGCAGGCGGCTGCAATTTGGGCGCCGGCACTGCGCCACGAGCGCAAAGCGCCTAGCGCATCGATCACATCGTGTCGGCCAAGCGCAGGCACGAGCTCTTCGGCCGTCGTGCAGTTGAGCGCCGGCACGACGACCCAATCCGGGGCGGGGGCGTCGGCCATATCGCGGACGGGCACTTGCAAGCCAAGCGCGGTGCGCACCTGGGGCTGCATCCCCACCACGGTGATGTCGAAGCCCGGTGTCGCCATCCCCGTCGCGTCCGCAAGTCTGTTGGCCATCGTCAAGGCATCGAGCACGCTAGCGAGACCGGTATCGAACACCCCTTCGAGCGCGAGGACAAAAATTCGCATGGCGGAATTGATATCAAAGTTGTCGATTGAGACAGTGTTTCCCAACTCACTCCGTTTGTAAAGTGTGACTCACCGCATGAACCCCTCACGCGGACACTGGAGAACGAAGATGATCAAGCACGCACTATTTGTCCGACTTGAAGCCAAACCGGGAAAGGAGCAGGCGGTCGCAGACTTCCTTGCCGCAGGCCTTGAGATGACCAATCGGGAGGCGACCACGCCGATCTGGTTCGCCCTCAAGCTGTCGCCGACGACGTTCGGCGTCTTCGACGCCTTTGCAAGCGAAGAGGATCGCCAGGTACACCTGCACGGCAGTATGGCCAATGCCCTGATGACGCAGGCCGACGAGTTGCTGGCAAGCCCTCCGTCGATCGAGGCGATCGACGTCCTGGGCATGAAGAACAAACTCGGCTGACGTCTTCGCACTCCGGTACGCCAGCGCGCAAATGCGACCCGCAGCGTCCGTATGTCGATATGTCCGACGCCAGATGGCTTAAGCAAAACGTCGGGCACATAGTAATATCCATGGAGATTGAAATGTATGCACTACGAAATAAGCTTGTCGTTGCCTTCCTGCTTGCTTTGGGTGGCACGATGGCTCACGCCGAGACGAAGCCCGCGGCGAACGATATCGTCATTGTTCACGGAGCACTCGTGGATGGCTCAGGCTGGCGAGCCGTCTACGACATCCTGACCAAGGACGGTTTCCATGTGACGATCGTGCAGGAACCGCTCACTGGCCTCGCCGAAGACGTCGAGACCACCAGGCGCGCCATTGATCAGCAGAGCGGTCCGGTCGTGCTGGTCGGTCACAGCTATGGCGGCTCTGTGATCACGGAGGCAGGCGCCGACCCGAAGGTCAAATCGCTCGTCTATGTGGCTGCGCTCCAACCCGATAAAGGGGAAGCCAGTGGTCAACTGCTGTCGAAGTTCGCCGCGCCCAACGATGCCATGCGAGCAACACCGGACAAGTATTTCTTCATCCCTGCCGCAAGATTCCCTGGGACCTTTGCACAGGATGTCTCGCCGTCGGAGGCTCAATTCATGGCGGACTCGCAGGTGCAGCTTAATCAGCAAGCGTTGGGGACACCTGTTTCTGTGGTGGCATGGCGAACCAAGCCGAGCTACGCAATCCTGACTACCCAGGATCGTGTGGTGAGCCCTCAGCTTCAGCGCTGGATGTATCAACGCTCGGGTGCCAAGGTCACTGAAGTGAGCGCAAGCCACGCTGTCTTCATCTCACAGCCGGCCAAGGTCGCTCAAGTGATTGAGACGGCAGCAAGGCAGGCAAATTAACCGCTGATCACCTCAATAGGGGACGTTTCCCCTTTGAGGCGATGACCGGCATCACCGCAAATCGGCACGCCCCCATTGCAGGTACACACATTGGTTGTCGAATCGCGGCCGTGAGGCTGACCCAGAATCAGGGCCGTTCTGAAGTGTGATATCGACCACTGGAGTAAAGATCATGTCACGCACCCTGACGTCCTTGTTGCTTGTTGCTTGTTGCCGGCGCAAGTCTTGCTGCCACCGCGCTCGTTGTGGTAACTGCAGTCCTCTCAGCACCGGCATTCGCAAGGATTCTGCCGCAATAATGAGGCGAGGTAGCATTGGGCGGGCACCGCGAACGGCGGCTTCTGGCCGAACTCTGCTCAGTCATGGACGGATGAATCGAGCCGCCGCCCCAATCGCGGCGACTCAGGCGCATCGTCAATTCACGCTGAAGGGCGACACCATCATCGTCTTCGTCTTCGTCGCATTCACCCCGGTCCCGGTCAATGCAGGCGGCGTCCAGCGATACACCACAATGCTCGAGTTGTTGTAGTTGTCTTTCGTCACCTCATATTCGCCGGTCGAACGCCGATAGGCCCGAAGTCCATACATTGAGTCCACGTCGTTGCCGACGTCGACTTTGTTTGGATTGCTATTGACGAACGTGGTGTCGAGCTGTCCCGTCGTGAGGTTGAAGGCATCAATATTCGGCACGGTATGTACGTAGCCGACAAACAGATAATTGCCGGCGGCCACAATGGATTTGGCATTCGCGCTAGTGATATTGATCACTGGGTTCGGCGCGCTCCTGTTGCCGGCCAGCCAGCCGTGATAGACCTCGACGCGCGATCCGACCGCGGTCCAGTCCGTGCTGCCGGTTGCCCATTGCGTGAGAATCATCGTGTCGCTGTCAGGTAGGTAGATGATCCGCGTCAGTTGCGAGATTGTGCGCGGGATCGGCATCGTGATCGCGGCACCCCAGACCGGTTTGCCGCTCGCATCGAAACCGGTCAGCGGATAGTGAGAAATGACGTTGGTTTTGTCGAGACCCGCCCAGATATCTCCCTTGCTATCCAGGCAGAAACCATTGCGGACTTTCGCCGCCGTACCGAACGACGTTCCCGGCAACGTGCTATCCGGAATCGCAATGTACCCGCTCGCCCGGTTGAAGTGGAAAAAGTAGAAGGTATCCGGGTTCTGGCTCGCGGCGACGAGTATCCGGTGGTCGCCCACGCTGGCGATCTGAGCGAAATGTTCGCCGCGTTCGTGATCGGCGAGATTGATCCGGGGATCGGACGGATAGGTGATAGGATCGATTGTGTTCGCAATGAAGTTGCCTCCCACGGTGCCCGAATAGATGTTCGTTCCGCCGTAGAAGATCGCCCCGTCTGTGGCTGGGTCCGGTGCCGCGTTGCCCTCAAAGTTCACCGACTGGAGCTGCCAGCGCAGAACCCCGGTTCCGTCGTACGCGTGGATGTCGGTGCCGCCGTTGCGGCCGAGGTCCCATGACCCGCCCCACGGATTGTTCAGGACGTAGAGGTTGCGCGCGGAATCCCTGCCGATGCCGGTGACGCGCGTGAAGCGCCTGTCGCCTACCCGCCCCTTGATGCCAGTGACCGTATTGAGGAAGCCGCCTTGAACACCAAACGTACCCACGCCATAAGGTGCGCCGGACACGTCATAGATCTTGATGTTCATGTCCGGACCCTCGTCGCCGATCCATAACTGCCCGCTGGACGAGTCAAAATACAGCGAAGAGGGTTGCCCTTTGGCCGCCAACAGGATGGTGTTTCGCCGTTCGCCGGTCGGGCTGAACTGGATCACCGCGCCCGTGCTTTGTTGCGCGACCCAGATGTTGGCGTCCGCGTCCACCGCGAGCGCGCCCGGCGTTGCCACGCCGATATCGCGCAGCCAGACACCGGACGTCGTGAACACGCGCACGCGGTTGCCTGGGAAATCGCTCGCGTAGAGCAGCGAGCCGGACGTCGCGAGTCCGGTGACGACATCCGCGAGGCGTTCGGTGGTCGTCGCGCTTACCGTGATGAGCAGGTCGCGCGTGCGGCTTGTCCGGTTGTATCGGCCAACCGTGCCGCTTCCATACGTGGCGTTGAACTGCAGCGCAGCGAATAGCGAGGTCGAGTTGCCGGTGATCGCGCCACCCTGAAACTCGGCGTGCGCCCCGATTGAACCGATGTTCTGTCCATTCTGATAGATCGCGATGCCGCCTTCGTCTTCGTCCCACATTGACGCGGTATAGATCACCCCGTCTGATGCCACCCACATCGAGCGGGCCACATTGCCCACTCGCGTCGTGGCCGTGCCATGCGTGTTGGCTATCCAGCCGGTGGAGTATTGGGCTTCGCAAACGGACGCAGCCGCTGCGCTCAGCACTACCGCGACGAACGCGGTACAGAGTCGTTTGAAAACCATGAGGGATGTTTCTTTGATCGCTCGCCGTGCAGTACAGGCGTCCATAGTGCGGTGTTGCCAACCTTGGCAAACCTGGAGGCCGACCCTGACGAATTGAGCCAGTGCGTCGCGAAGCGTGCGACGTGACGCGTCGAATTGGTCTGGGATGTCGTCTGAGTTAACGGCGGTGCGCGGCGCGAGTTGAGCGATTTTTTATCGACTGGACCATGATGACGGCGTGCCAAGCGGGTGCCTTGCTGATCGCTGTCAGTCGGGAGGCGATAAAAAGGTAAAGCCCGAGGTCCAGGTCAAACGGCGGAGATGCGAGCTTTAAGGCGCGGTGACATGAAGTCGGGAAAAGCTCGCAACTTGAGCGGCAGCGGCGCCTGCCCGGCATGGACTAGATGGATCGGCAAAGGTGCCAACTTGAATCTCTCCAGTACGAACTGCAAGCGGCCTTCGCGTAAGACATCGGCAACCTGATATGACAGAACCCGCGTCAGCCCGACTCCGAGCGTCGCGGCGTCGATGGCCGATTCTGCCGTGTTCGTGACCAGTCGAGGGTGGACCTGCACGGTCTGCTCCGATTTCCCGGCGGAGAACGTCCACGCTCCCGGCGAAGTGAGTCCGTCGAAGCTGATGCACGCATGGTTTGCGAGTTCAGCCGGGGTGACCGGCGTGCCGTGAGCCGCCAGATAGTCGGGGCTTGCGCACACAATGGGACGCGTTTCACCGACGCGCATCGCAACGAGTGTGCTGTCCGGCAACTGACCGATACGTACCGCCACATCCACATGTTCTTCGAGAAGATGAACGTTGCGATCTGTCAGAAACAGGCGGGCGTCGATCTCCGGGTAATGTGCAAGGAACGCTGCCATGACGGGGACAACGTGCAACCGCCCGAAGACCACGGGAGCCGTGACCACCAGATAGCCTTTCGGGGCCGCGTATTCGCCGGTCGCTGCCCGCTCGACTTCCCCGACTTCCTCAAGGATGCGCCGGCAGGATGCGACGTAGGATTCGCCGGCCTCGGTCAGCGAAAGTTGCCGCGTAGTGCGATGGAGCAGCCGGGTCTTCAGGTGCGCTTCGAGCTCGCCGACTTTGCGGCTGACCGTCGCCAACGGGATGGCCAGCTGCCGGGACGCCGCCGACAGGCTGCCTGCATCAACGACCGCGACGAGGATGGACATCGCTTCGAGACGGTCCATGATCCTCTCGATTAATGGAAGAAAGATTCCCGATGTTAACGGATTCTCTCCAGATTCGGGAGTAGATAGCATACAGGTCAGTTGCTCCACTCCAGTGCAACTCAATCTCAAAGGAGAGAGTTATGACCCGTATTGCTACCCCGGCCACCGTCGCGGACGCCCCTGCTGCATCCCAACCGTTGCTCGAAGCTGTCAACAAGCAACTGGGCGTCGTGCCCAATCTGTTCCGCATGGTCGGCAACAGCCCCACCGCCCTCGAAGGCTATCTGAGCCTGATGGGTGCGCTTGGCAAAGGCGAGTTGTCTGTACAGACGCGTGAGCGCATCGCGCTCGCGGTTGCAGAAATCAATGGTTGCGACTACTGCCTGTCCGCTCACACCTACCTCGGAAAGAACGTCGCAAAACTCGACGACTCCGAAATCACCGCGAACCGCAGTGGTGGCTCGAACGATCCGAAAGCCGCCGCCGCCGTGCTGTTTGCGAAGAGAGTAGCCGACGCGCGTGGCCGCGTTTCGGACGCTGATCTTGGCGCGGTCAAGGCAGCAGACTATAGCGACGCTGCTGTAATCGAAATCGTGCTGAACGTGGCGCTCAACATCTGGACGAACTGCATCAACACGGTCGCCGGTACCGAGATCGACTTCCCCGTTGTACACGCTGTACACGCCAAACAGGCGTGACACGTCGGGACGGAGTGGATACCGCTGATGCGGCGAGCGACAGCGGTATTTCATGCAAGGCTGGGATTGAACGTGATGGAGGGCAAGATGAGCAATTCGCGCAGGTATCCCTGCGACGTGGTCTTCACGCCCTCCGTCAAGTCGATCCAGTCCCGTCGTGGATCGCGCTACGCTTACGTACGCCGCGAGCAGGACGGCGGATGGGAAGCATCCATCACACGGGAGTGCGCGGATTCGCGAACTGGAAACTGCGGTCGAGCGCCTGCGCAGCAAGGTGAAGAGTTGATATTGCGGGGTGCCGCGTACGGTGGCACAGGGGGTATCCGTCTGTTGAACATTTACGAAGCGGACATTCAACGGACGGCTCGAACTCGCTCGCGAAAGGCCGGAATTGGCTAAAATCACCCACTGGCAGGCGCGAAACGTAGCGGGATAGCGAATGGATAAACCACCTCGGGCGATGGCGACAATTAACTGTGTGTGCGGGCAGGTCGCCTATGAGGCTATCGGCGCACCGATTACCAGCGTCATCTGCTACTGCGACGATTGTCAGGAGCTCGACAGATTGAGTCGCTACCCCATGCGGCTTCAGTTCAGGACCCGGATGGAGGAACGGCATACCTCGTGTATCGGCGGGATCGGGTGAGGTGCCTGAAAGGCACCTCACTGTTGAGACATCACAAGATCAGAGAGGGCTCTGCGACGAATCGAGTGATTGCGACCTGCTGTAATTCGGCAATGCTTGTCACTTTTGATGATGGCAAACATTGGGTGGATCTGTATCGATCTCGATGCAAGGATGATGTCTTGCCCGTGCAAATGCGCGTTTGCACCAAGTTCAAACCCGACGGCCGGACAATTCCAACCGATGTTCCCTGTTACTCTCGCTATCCGATGTCGCTCATCATGAAGCTGGTTCTTGCCAAGGTGGCAATGTTGCTTTATCGAACCGCCGACGCTTGAACATCAATGCATCGGCCCTCGCATGCGATCAATCTGATCATTCAGGCGAGCGACCGATTTGGCAAGAAACACCACTCTGGCATCGAGTCGGGAAAGAACCAGTGTCACGGTGAGAATCGCGAACGCGAACGGAATGACGGCGGCCGCGAGCCATTGAGGCTTGACGCCATTCGCTGCGCCGCAAATCGATCCAACGGGGAAATTCGCCGCGGCCATGCCGGTGTAATGCATGCCTGCGATCGCAATGAGAATTGATCCAGCAAAGATTTTTGGCTCGTAGCGAATCGCGGGGTTCATTCCTGAGTCTCTTTTGCCGCCGAATCACATCCGCGATATAGGAAATGCCGAAAGTAGTTAACGCTCGTTCTTTTTTGCCTGTGCAGCGACCATCCAGCAGACCACCGCACCCGCAGCCCAGCCGCATGCGAACATCAGTTCGAGATCGAGCAAGCCTTGAAAATTCGACGCATTTTCGAAGCTGCATGTCTGATGAGTTCGGAACTGGATGCAGCCAGATTGCGCATCGTTTGCGACAGTGAACAATTTATACAGGCCAAGTGCCGTCAATGCCAGGGCAAGAAGAGCAAGTTTCTTCGATTTGTTCATCTCACGTTCCGTTAGTTCGGTCTGGCACGACGCCCATTGTCGACGATCGAGACTCCTAGGTCCACTGACCATCAACGGGCCGAACGCTTATTCAATTCCACCGCCGCCTGAATCAGTTGAGTCAGCGCTAACTGATTCACCTCTGCGCCTTCGCGGAAGTCGATGGCTCGACGTACCTTGCCGTCCAGGCTCGAATTGAAAAGGCGGGCCGGGTCTGGCAGCGAGGCACCCTTCGCGAAGGTGAGCTTGACGACCTGTTTATAGGTTTCGCCGGTGCAGATCAGGCCGTCGCTGTACCACGCCGGGGTGCTCCACTTCCATTCCTCGACGATTGTGGCGTGGGCCGCTCGGATGAGGCTCCGCAGGCTGGCGAGCAGATCGCCTCGCCAGTCGGCCAGCGACTGAATCCGGGCGTCGATGAGTTCGGACGCAGGCTCGTCGGTGCTCACTATAGGGGAGTTCTTCGTCACTGTGATACCTCCTGGTCACCTAGAGAACGCTTCGACGAACCATGACGGGCACGGTCGCGGCTGAAGTAGGGCAGCGCAAACAGATAGAGCCCCGTGAACAGCAGGAGGGCCAGCGGCAGCAGCGGCGCATAGGTGATCCAGGGCGGCGGGACGCCGTGCCGCACGGCCATGGCGACGAAGTTCGCGATCACCGTCAGCGTAAAGAGGATGGATATCCATCGGTGAAACTGACGAATCCAGGCGCTGGTGTTCATGCCTTGCTCCTCGGTGCCTGGATCATCTTCCAGCCGTTGCCGGCAGGGTCGCGGAAACCGGCATCGACGCTGCCGAAGCGGTCGACCGGCTCCTGCGTGAATTCCACCCCGCGGGCTTTCAGCTGGGTGTAGCTGGCGCGACAGTCGTCCACAGAGAGGACGAGAGGTGGCATGGCTCCCTTGGCGACCATCGCGCGCAGGATTTGCGCGGTGGCTTCGTCGTGGATGGGCGGGCCGGGTGTGAACAGGCCGAGCTGGAACGACGGCTGATCCGGATGCTGGACCGTGAGCCAGCGGTAGGGACCGTTGCGCACGTCCGTGTGGACATTAAAACCGAGCTTGTCGACGTAGAACGAGAGCGCTTCGTCCTGGTTGTCGACGTACAAACCCACCACATTGATACCTTGGTTCATGACTCCTCCCTGGTTGATGGCTGGAATGTATCTTCGGCCACGCGGCGGCGCTTCTCCAAAACTGCGATGTTGAGGTCGGGGCGCTGCGCGGCCTTCAGGACGCAAGCGGGCACGCGGTCGAGTTGAAGCACGTTGGCCTGGGACTCGCGGCGCAAGGCGCTGGGGCTTTGTCCCGTGATGTCGTGAAAGGTGCGGCCGAAAGCGCCGAGGCTCTCCCAGCCGGTGGCGAAGGCGATTTCCGTGATGCTGAGCTCGGTGTCGCGCAGCAGGGTGGTGGCCTGCTCGATGCGCCGCGTCAGCAGGTAGCGATGCGGTGGGAGGCCGAAGGCCCGTTTGAAGGAGCGCGCGAAATGGGCTTCGGAGACACCGCTGACCTCGGCTAGCCGCTTGACGGGCCAGGCCTCGTGCGATGCGGCGTCCATGCGGTCTTTGGCGCGTAGCAGACGGCGCAGCAGGGCGGGGTCTTGCAATGCCTCGGCACCGACCCATGCAGGCGGCGAGGCAAGTGGTTTGGCGTTAGGGGCGTCGCGAAGGGGCATGTGTTCCGAGCGGGCTGGCCGAATGCGGTAGTTTAGGCTGGACACGGGTGCCCGCATAGCGGCGCGCGGCCGTGATCCGCTTGCGCCAGTCCGCATCTTGACCAGGGTTAACCCATTCGAAACGACGCGGCAAAGCACGTACATTTCTGACATACCGGCTGGCTTCAGACGCGGGGGCATCTCGACCCAGGAGTGCCCGGCGGTATTTCCTCAGTTCCGCGAACTCAAAGGAGATGACAGATGGAAATCCGCGATCCTTCCCCCGGCCTCTACAACGAAGATCTCGCGCCCGCCAGGCAGCGCAACTGGGGCGCCTTCAGCATCTTCAACGTCTGGACCTCGGACGTGCACAGCCTCTGGGGCTACTACCTCGCCGCCAGCCTGTTCCTGCTGTGCGGCAGCTTTATTAACTTCGTGCTGGCGATCGGGCTCAGCTCGCTGGTGATCTTCGCGCTCATGAACCTGATCGGCTACGCCGGCGAGAAGACCGGCGTGCCGTATCCGGTGCTGGCGCGCGCCTCCTTTGGCGTGTGGGGCGCCAACCTGGCGGCACTCGTGCGCGCCGTGGTGGCCTGCTTCTGGTACGGCGCGCAGACGGCAGCCGCGTCGGGCGCGATGGTCGCGCTGCTGATCCGCAGCGATAGCATGATGGCGTTCCACAAGGGCACGCAAGTACTCGGACACTCAGGGCTGGAGGTGATCTGCTACGTGATCATCTGGGCGCTGCAACTGCTCATCATCCAGAAGGGCATGGAGACGGTGCGCAAATTCCAGGACTGGGCCGGTCCGGCGGTGTGGGTCGCGATGCTGATTCTCGCGATCGGCCTGTGCGTCAAAGCGGGCGGTTTCTCTTTCAGCCACGGCATTCCGATGGACGCGCTGCTCGACAAGACCCGGGACGCCGGCGTCAGCGGCGAGCCCGGTTCGTTCTGGGCGCTCATGGCCGTGGGCGCGACCTGGATCACCTACTTCGCAGCCCTCTACCTGAACTTTTGCGACTTCTCGCGTTACGCGAAAAATCGCGGCGCAGTGAAGAAAGGCAATCTGTGGGGCCTGCCGATCAACCTGGTCGCCTTCTCGCTGGTTGCCGGCGTGACCACCATCGCCGCCTTCAGGGTGTACGGCGAAGTGCTGCTCCACCCCGAACAGATCTCGGCCAAGTTCGACAGTTGGGTGCTGGCGCTCATCGCGGCGCTAACCTTCGCGGTCGCCACGCTGGGCATTAACGTGGTGGCCAATTTCGTCTCGGCCGCGTTCGACATCTCCAACACGTTCCCCAAGCAGATCAGCTTCAAGAAGGGCGGCTACATTGCCGCGGCCATCGCGCTGGTGCTCTATCCGTTCGCGCCGTGGGAAGGCAACGCCGCGCACTTCGTGAACGCCATTGGCGCGACGATGGGCCCGCTGCTGGGGATTATTCTGGTGGACTACTACCTGGTGGCCAAGGGCAACATCAACGTCGCGGCGCTCTATCAGGAGCACGGCGAGTACCGCTACGAAGGCGGCTGGAACGTCAACGCGCTGGTCTCCGTGGCGGTCGGCGGCGTGTTTTCGACCTTCCTGCCTAACTTCACCAACCTGCTGCCCGTCTGGTGGAATACCTATGGATGGTTCTTCGGCGTGGTGATCGGCGGCGGCATGTACCTGATCATGGCGACGCTGCGGCCGCGTGCCGCGATTGCGCCGACCCGCGCGTGAGCGCTAACTTGGGGAGCGGGCAGCGGTGATTCCCACCCGCTAGCGCGCGGAGCAGGTAGGGCAACAATGCCGATGGTTGACCGTCGGCAGTCATGCTAGGATTTCTCGCAAACAACTCCGGAGACTGCTATGCCGTTCATCTGCGAAAACGTTGAATGTCGCGCCGTGCTTGCCCGTGGGCAGGTCAGAACTGTTAGCGAGAACGAGGGGTGGTGCTTCTACTGCCCAGACTGCAAAACGAGGAACGCGTTGAACGATATCGGCGCGCCGGGCGGTCCAGTTGAGTTGAGGCAGCCGGAGAGACCCGATTTACCGCACAAAGTGATTGCAACGGCTCGACCCCTGGAGGACGGCAAGTACGCCGCGCAATTGCGCGTACAAAGGGCACTCGGTATAAGGGGCACTTACGCGGTCGAAGAGCATTGGGAACAGCTCGGCGTATTCCCTAATCCGAACGAAGCCGTCGCGCATGCGAAGTCTATTGCCGCGGACTTGCTGAACCAGAAGGCATAGTCCCGAGAGGAACGCTGGATTGATCCGCGCACACGGCGCGCGGATCTTTACGGTCGGCTTGCGACTGTCGATCCGCGCGACAACCGGATGCTTGTCGGCGCCGGTTCCGTGAAAGTTGGCATCACTTACGAAGCTTCGGCGGCAGTGAGTTTGACAAATAGTTTGGCCGCTTCGTTGCCATGAGACAAAGCGCGCTGTGCAAGAGCGAGCGCTAGCTGCGCGTCGTGGGTGGCTGCGCTACGGTCCTGATCGAAGAGCTTGACTGCGTGGCGCATATGCTGCGCCGCCTGCTCGTGAAGCTCCGCTGCCAGTTCGTGATGTTTTGCTGCGTTTGCGTTGTCTGCGCCGGAGCCGGGCGATGCAGGCGCGACCGGCGGCGTATTGGCGCTGTGTGCACCCGCAACGTGTGCCTGATCGATCGCGTGCAAGGTGTGACCATGGGCGATCATCGCCTGGTGTGCGGCGTGGGCATAGTCTTTCCCCGCCTCGAAATGCCGCGACGCTCCGTGGTGATATCGCGCTGCCTGCTCGTGATGTGACGCCGCGGCTTCAAGATGTTCTTTTTTGCTGTGCTTCGTGCTCATACAGGCTCCTGTACGACTGTCGGACCGACTCCGATAACGACCGATTCGAAGACGCTGTGGCGGGTCGGAAACCACTAGATCCGAATTTACACGCACTTGCACTCACGATCACGTTTTCGTCGAGCGGAAAACGAGCCGTGCCGCTGACGCAAGGTAAAACGGCGATGGCTGGCGACGGTCCTCGCAAAGACACGTGTAGGCCATCTTGATCACATGATCATCGTTCGATGCCACCGCCATCCGGCACACATCGCTCCAGCTAACGGTGACGTCAGGCGAATCTGTTTCGACGTTCGAGGGTCGGCGCACCGTTGCATATGCTGCGCACAGCGCAATCCACAAGCTGGGCAGCAGTTGCGCTGCAGCCGTGTCAGGCAATTGCGCCAGAAGGATTCGCGCCGCGTGTGTGGCTGTCACCGTATGAAGCACCGTAAAGTCTGGCGAGCGCCAGTAGGCGTGAATCGTCGCCCGCGCCAGATCGTCGAGTAAGGGCACCGCGGCTGGAGGCGCAAGGATGGCTTGCCTGAACCGCACATCGTTTGCAACAGTGCGCAAGCGTGACGTGATCGAGTTGCCCGGGACACCATCATTGCCCATTGCGCGGACGACGTGGTCAATCCCCGCCTCGACGCTTTCTGCCATGCGACTCTCGTCGAAATGGGCATCGATATGCAGATGCGACGAGATTAACGCGGCCAGGCCGGAGGCGATCTCGCCGGGATGCGCCGCCTGAATACCGTATGCCAACCGGATAAGCGCGTGAAAGGCCTGCGTTGCGGGTGCGAACGGCACCTCTTTCAGCACGGCCGCGATGACCGGGACGGAGCCGGCCTCGGCGATCCAGTCCAGAAAACAAACGCGCGAAGCGCCGAATGCGGCGGCATTGCCTAGTTGCCGCGACCATTCGTGGCGGCTGACGATTGTGTCGACGGGTGGTGCAGTCAACGCGTATTTGCGCTCCCACATATCGAAGAATTTCTGCAGTCGATCGGGCGACGCCCCCATTTCGGCCAATGCGACAAGCGCCATTGGACAATGGTTGGTCGTACCTCTAGCTATCAGATCGAAGCGAGCGTTTGCATCTAGAAGCTGGTTCAACTTGATCCTAACGGAGTCCTTACGCATCGTGCCGTCTCTCAATCAAAGGAACCAACGCATTGTGAAAGTTCAAGTAAACTTGAAGTCAAGCAAAAATTTGCGGGAGCGTCATGAACGAGACGGCGATTTCAATTGGTGAACTGACGAAGCGCTCGGGCGTAGCGGCGAGTGCGATTCGTTTCTATGAGGAACAGGGGCTGATTAGCAGTACCCGAACAGAAGGCGGTCAACGGCAGTATCGAAGGGATGTCCTTCGCCGCGTCGGGTTCATTCGCGCCGCACAGACTGTCGGCTTGAACCTTTCGGAGATTCGTTCTGCTCTTGAAACGCTGCCCGGGCAACGCACGCCGACCAAGCAGGATTGGCAACGTCTCTCGCGCGCGTGGCAACCGCTGCTTCAAGAACGGATCGATGGTCTGATTGCATTGCGCGATCAGCTTGCATCCTGTGTCGGCTGCGGGTGCCTTTCGCTGAAATCCTGTTCTCTCTACAACCCCGAAGATGTTGCCCGACGGCGGGGAAGCGGCGCGCGATATCTGATGGGCGACACCTCGCGCGCTGTGTTGGCAGACGATCAATAGCGGCAGCTTTCCGATTGCCGCCGGTGATCCAATCAGTTCGGCATTGCCCGTCTACGTGAAGCGAGCCTGTGCTGCGTGTTCGCGCTGGAGCAACGGCGCGTACTCGTGCAAATCGCGTGGCGCGATGTTGAAGGCGCGACGGAATGCACGTGTAAAGCTCGACGCCTCATTGAAACCCAAGCCCGCGGCAATGTCCTGCACCTCCATATGCGGAAAGCGCACCAGTTCATCGGCCGCCATTCGCAGCCTGCGGCTACGGATATACGCGGCCAGGCCACCTTCATGCTCAAAAATGCGATACACGCTGGCGCGCGAGAGATGCAGCGATGCCAACACGCTGTCAGGCGACAAATCCGGATCGTGCAGATGGGTCTCGACATACCGCCGCACTTGTCCATAGACTGCGGCGCGTACCGCCGCGCGGCTGTTGCCGGCAAGACCCGCTTGACGGCTGAAAGCGGCGACGAGTAGTTCTACCGCAGTGAGAAAGGACTGATGCGCTTCCTCCTTGCTCAGTCCGACGATTTGCCGCTTGAGCGCCACCAGATGCTCAATGATTAGGCGTGTCAAAGGCGTGGTGGCGTGGACCCAGCGGCCATGTAGCGAGGCAGCATCGGGGAACGAGCTTTCCACCAGCGCGCGCGGTACAAAAAGGAGCAGTAGCCGACCATGAAAACTCCGGATTGTGCACGGCTGATCCATGTCCAGCGCGAGGATGCTTGGCACTTGCGGTATGTGCGGCGCATCGAGTTGTGGCTTGCCGCCGACGAACTGCGACGGCGGCCCTTCAAGGAACACGCTGAAGCTGATGTCGCGAATGCTCTCGGTCGAAACCCGACCCAACGATCGCACGGCCAGGTTTGGCGCGGTGCGGAAGTCGAAGAGGCTCAGGTTGTCGATCGTGTAACGGGACAGCGATGAATCGAACGTGTCCGCAGCCTGCTTTGACGAAGGCTGGATGTCGTAGACCGGATTCATACGCTCCTGCCAGGCCAGGAAGCTTTGACGGGCGTCGCCTTGAACGCTGAAAGTGCTGTGCACGATGCCCGGAGCAAGCGTTGGCGGCTCCGGTGGCAACAACAAGCGGCTTAGCGGTATGGCAGTGTGTTGCGGGTCGTCGATCAATGCAGGGCTCGTCGCTGATTTTCGTCCAGTTTTGATCCGTCCCGTGCGGCTGAACTTTATTTTGAGCCACTAGCCCGCTCGGAACGCACTAGTGTCGTTATTCCAGCATATCAGGAACGAGCGCTTATTGAGACGGGTGGTCAAGTGCGTTAGAGTGTGGCTGCAATAATCGTCAAGGAACGACATGAAAAATATGAAAAAAAGGCCTGAGAGACTATGCATATCGAAAGCAAATGGGGACGGGGCATTCACCAAGGAAAAGTCATTTCCGTTGTGGACGGGAAGCGGCTTTTCATCCATCTACACTCCGCTGTTGAGACGCTCTCGCTGGGCAAGATAGCAACTCGTCGAAGCCAAAGTGTGCTGACCGTCGCGATCGACAATGTGCAGAAAATAGCGGATCACATGAGTGAGCCGTTTACTCATGCGAAACGAGATGATGTTGTGGTGCTGCTGTGTGCGAGTGATGAGACTCGGAGAGCGGCGCTGGCGGTGCTTGGGTTGGGTGATGCATGAGTTGGTGCGGCTGGAAATGATTGCAGCGGTTGCCAAGGGTTTGTTCTAGCGCGACTGGGTATTTTTGGTATCATCAGTCGGCATTTCGGCCGTTGCCGTCATTCAAGTATCGACGTTGGTCAGGCGGCTACCTCTGCACGTCTATATTTCAATGGGCGGCCCGTGGTGGGTCAGGGCAATCGCATCAGGAGACCTGCATTCCAAGCACTCGAGCCCGATAGTGTTCATCGAATCCGGCCTTGAGCCGCGTGTTCTTTATGCCGACCTTGGTGGCTTTGTCAGCGCGCAGTAGATTCGACACGATGCGGCGCAGGATCGCGAAGTGTTGTGCTGCATTGTCCACCCGGGCGCGGCATTGATCCTCGCCGAACGCGACATCGAGCACCCAATGCATGCTGTTTTCGATGGCCCAGTGAGCGCGCACCGTCTCGTTGATCCGTTTCGGGTCAGCGGGCAGGCTGTTGATGTAGTACCGCCGCTCCAGCGAAACGCGGCCGTCGATCTCGCGGGTGGCCTCAACCACCCCCACCGAACGCAGGCCGGCCCATTTACCGTCCTCATCCAGCCAGTCAATCATGTCGGTCGCAACGCACCGGCGCGTCTCGATTCTTCCGTGCACTTTCCTGCCTGTCTGACAGTGCTCAACGAAGCGCACGCTGCGCAGAGGCTGTGTGCGCTGTGCATCGAACAGCTGCACGATTGCTTCATGCAAGGCAGGCTGATTGCCTTTGACCGCAAGCACATAGTCGGCACCTCCAGCCACAATCTTCGCCGCGATCTCCCGCTGGCAACCCATCGCGTCGATCGTCACGATCGCACCCTTGAGCAGCAAGGCATCCAGCAACACCGGGATCGCGGTGATCTCGTTGCTTTGGGCGGCAGTCCTGACCTGAGCCAAGGTCGCCCCTAACGCGCCGCAATAGGCCGATACCAGATGGATCGCGCTACGCCCCATGCCGTGCGAGCGCCGTACTGTCTTGCCGTCAATGGCCACCACCAGGCCCGCGACGGCAGGACAGATACCGCTTACCCACCGCACAAAGCAGGCCTCGAACTGCCGCGCATCAAGCGCTGCGAATACGCGTCCGAACGTGTCGTGCGAGGCAATCCCGTTGCGCAGCGGCAAGTACCGGCGCAGCCACTCCAGTTGTCCTTGCCCCCACAAAGCGATCCCCACCCAGCCGTCGGCGCCCGACAGGATCGCCGCCAGTGCAACCACCAGCATTTCCGTCAGATCATGCTCCGGGGTGCGTACACGCGGGTCCTTCAGGTCCCCAAACGCGTCTTGCAAACTCAACGGCTCGTATTCGTCGTCCACACCACTCCCGGCTCCTGGCAAAACCAGGAGCTAACGCTTCTTCGCAGCAGCTTACAACCCCCATTCGTAACCCATTGTGGGTAAACAATTTTTCATGCGATTGCCCTGCGTGGTGGGGGAGCCGCAAGGCTCGCAGGTTCGTACGATCCCTGTCTGTCAACCCGACTACGTGCCCGCTCACCCCCAGCAAGCGAGTGTCGGGCGATCCAAGCAGTACCCGGGAGGTCGCACCATGAGCAGCAAACCAACAAAACAGACTCAACCCGCTTCACGCCCGCCTGTCGACGCGCTCCAGTACGAGAAACTTGCATTTCAGGCCTTCGATTTCTGCAACCGTCACGTCAGTCAACTGGAAACGCTTGTCACTTTTGCGGCCACAATATGTAGGAGTCCTGCCATAACAATAGAGGAACGTCGGAACCATCGAACGTTGCTTGAATTGCTGGTGCACACTGCGGAGCAATATCAGCAGCAGTTGGCCGGTGACCGCGAACTGTTCCAGGTGATCGCGCTTGACGCGAAGGGCGTGGCTCAGAGCCGCATCACAGCAGACCGAGCGGCGCGCCTGCTCGAAGAATCCGCGCAGATAGCAAACGGAACACCGGCCCCCGCAGAGCCCGGTGAACGCGATGAAGCGACTGAAACGTTCGCAACCGATGTGAGCGCAGACGCGCAACAGTTGACCGCCACCAAGCACTAAACGCTCAAGCGCGATCAACATCGCCACGTCAACAAGTTCCGCCGCAGTAGACAAACCGCTCCCCGTAAACTTTGGACATCTGTCCTCGCTAACGGGGGCGCGGTTAATCGCTCGCGCCACATTCTCCGCCTACAACGTCACCACCGCCGCAATCGCACCGACGCCACAACCTACCACTTAAACTCAACCGAAACAAAAACCTTCTTGCACGGTTCCACCACTTCCCACGTCCCCTTAAACCCCGCCGGAATCAAAAACCGATCCCCAGCGCGCACCGTCTTCGCCGTCCCGTCCGCATCGCGAATCACGGACACGCCCTCTAGAATCTCGCAATATTCATTCTCGGTGAAGTTCACCGTCCATTGACCGCAAGCCCCCTCCCAAACCCCCGCCACAAGCTGCCCACACGGACTGGCAAAATGCGTGTGAACGGCTTGCGAAGGATCGCCCGTCAGCACCGCTTCCGCCTTCGGCATGTACTCAACACTTTCCTTGGCAGGCTGCGCAAAATCTACGATGTTCAAAATGCTCATAATGGCTCGAATGCAAACAGAGTTAAAAATCAAAGCTTCAAAAAGGGCGTAGCGCACACACCCACTGCATGCGCCACGCTCAAAAGGAATCAACCAACTTCACCAAAGATCACCAAAGTTCACCCAGGCACAACACCACAACTCACGTTCAACCCCCCGACTTCAACTGCGCCCACAGCCGGTTCTCAAGCCGCATGATCGGCGCAGGCTGCGGCCGCATCAGTGTCATCTTGCGCAGCACCGCCTCCGGCGGATACACATTCGTATCCTGCTCAATCTCCGGCGTCACAAACTGCCGTGCAGCCCGGTTCGCGGTCGGATAGAAAACTTCGTTGGTAATCGCCGCGCTCACCTTCGGATCTTCGATGTAGTTCATCCACTTTATCGCCGCTTCCGGATGTGGGGCATCTTTCGGAATCACCATCACGTCCATCCAGAGCAAACCCGCGTCCTTGATGTTCGAGAACCGCACCTCATACGAGCGCTTCGCTTCCGACGAGCGTCGCCGCGCAATCCCCACATCGCCCGAATAACCGAGCGCCACGCAGATATCGTTGTTCGCCAGATCGTTGATGTAGCCGGACGAATTGAACTGCGTGATATACGGTCGCACTTTCTTCAGCACTTCATACGCGGCCTGGTAGTCGCCGGGATTGGTGCTGTTGGGGTCCTTGTGCATGTACTGAAGCACGGCCGGGAAAACATCCGCCGCCGCGTCGAGGAAAGACACGCCGCAGCTCTTTAGCTTCGAAAGATTCGCCGGGTCGAACAACAGCGACCAGTTATCAACCGGCGCATCGGCGCCGAGTGCTTTTTTAACGGCCTGAACGTTATAACCGATACCATCGGTGCCCCACGCCCAAGGCACGCCATATTGATTGCCGGGGTCCGCATCGGCAATCAGCTTCATCAAACCCGGATCGAGATTCGCGAGATTCGGCATCTTCGATTTGTCGATCTTCTGATACACGCCGGCTTCGATCTGACGCGCCATATAACTCGATGTGGGCACAACGATGTCGTAGCCGGAGCTGCCTGCAAGCAGCTTGGCCTGCAGTGTGTCGTCGCTATCGTAGCTGTCGTATTTCACCGTGATGCCGGATTGCTTTTCGAAGCCGGAGATCGTGTCTTTGGCGATATAGTCCGACCAGTTGTAGACGTTGATCGTCGTGTCCGCTGCGCGTGCAGCGTTCATGGGGGATAAAGCGGTCAGCGAGCACAGCATCGTACCGGTGAGCGAGAGAAGCTTGGCATGACGAATTTTCATTCTTCTATCTCCTTGGTTTCAATCTTCAGTTTTCGCCGCAGCGCAAGCGAAGATGCACGAGCGTGACGACCCACACGTCCGTCTATCCCGCATGAATGCGGACGAGAACGGGACGCGACGCGACGCGACGCGACGCCGCCTGCCGCAGCGCAAGCGCACAGCAGAGCTAATAGGGACGTGGATAGGCGAGCGCTATAAGCCGGCCAACGCTAGCAAGACACCTTGCAAAGCGCGGACGGACAAACGCATAGCAGGTGTTCGAGCGCTAGATAAAGCGGCTCAATCGCATGCAACACGGGCGCGCGAAAAGAGAGGGGGACTAAGGCAGAAGCGACGCGATTTCGTCAGTTCGCACCCCAATGGCTGCGGGGGCTGCAATGACGTTGTGCCGACGGACGGAGCGCCGCGACAACACGGTATCGATGGACAGGGGGCGGGATGGCGAAGCGCAGTTGCTCCCCTGATGAGCGATCGAACAGCCGGACAGGAAAGTTCTTTCCCGACCTGGCTGGTATCTCACCAATGGACCACGGACTTTCACGATGGAACCCGAAGCGACGTTGAGTAGAAGTCCTCGCTGATGCGAATTCACCGCACTGCGAGAACCACCAAACTGCCGCCCTAGGATATATGAGCCATTATTTTCGTCAAAGGATTTTCTGACACTGTGCCGTCATAGTCGCGCACAGTGCAGCGCGTTCATGCGAGCGCATGCTTCAACGAGCATGGCTCGCATCGAACTACGTAACGGCAAACACCAACACCGTTGGCGTTTTATTGACCGCCCATCGGCTCGGGCTGAACCGCGGGCGCAGCGGGTGTGGTCGTGCCGGTTTGCGACGACCCGTTAGCCGACGAACCATAGCCGGTGGCGTCATGCTGTGCGGCTACGCGTGCTTCGGCTGCCTGAATGTCGGCAGGATAGGTCGAGTCGGTTGCAACGGCGGGGTTGTAGCCGGCCTGTTCAATCTGGATCAGTTGCGCCTTGACCTCCGCGCGGGTCAACGGTTGTTCCGACTGCGCGAACGAAGCCACCGGCGCTGCGATGACGACGGCCAGGACGACTGCTTTGATCAGCGAATTCATGATGCTTCCCTCCGAGAATGGTTCTATCCGACACCGCAACATGGGTTCGGCGACCTATGGAGAGATTCTAGGAAGCGGGTGAGCTAGGGAAAACCCCTAAACCGGTAATTCAGTCTTGCCGCAAATGATAAGTCGGCAATCTGTAATGCTCTTCGTAAGATATGAAAAATTGCTTCAGACTCCAGAACGTACGCCCACGCGATACGCGGTCACCTGCCGGTAGGCGCTGCCTGGCCGTACGATCACCTGTTTCTGTTCGGCCATATTGACTTCGTTTGGAAAGCCGCCCGCTTCGAGACACAGTCCGGCGTGCGGTTGGTACTCGATGCCGCCGCGTCCGGTGTCGCCACTCAGAAAATTGCCGGTATAGAACTGTAAGCCGCGTTGGTCGGTCGAGACGATCAGTTCGCGTCCGCTGCCGGGGTCATAGGCGCATGCCACCCGGCGTACCGGCGTCTCGCGTCTGGCCATCGTGGCGTCAGGCGCGTCGCGCAGCACATAGCAGTGATCGAAGCCGCCAGCCCTCGCAAGTTGCGCATGCGGCCAATCGAGCCGTGCGCCGATCGGCGCGCTCTGCCGGAAGTCGAATGCATTGCCCGCTACGTCGGCAAGCTCGCAAGGAATCATCGATGCGTCGACTTCGAAGAATCGATCAGCATCGATCGACAGCACATGTCCGCGAATGTCCGAGCCCTGCCGGCCCGTCAGGTTGAAGTAGGGATGGCTCGTCAGATTGAGGGGCGTCGCTGCGTCCGTGATGGCTTCATAGGCGATCGTCAAGGTGCCGTCGTCGTCGAGCGTGTAACGCACTTGCACCGTGACGTTGCCGGGAAAGCCGGCGTCGCCTTCGGGCGATTCCAGACGCATAAGCAGCGCGCCGTTATCTTCGCTTACGTCCCACAGTGTGCGATGAAAACCCTGCGTGCCTCCATGCAGCAGATTCGCGCCTTCATTGCGGTCGAGCGTGTACTCGATACCGTCGAGCGTGAAGCGCGCATTGGCAATGCGGTTTGCCCACCGGCCGATCAGTCCGCCCATATAGGTGGTGGCCGCAACGTATTCGGCAGGCGTGTCGTGGCCGAGCAGGATGTCGCCGAGCCGGCCCGCGCGGTCCGGCGCGTGCCACGAGACCAGCGTCGCGCCCAGGTCGCTGATGGCGACCTTCATGCCGTGTGTATTGCGCAGCGTGAAGAGCCGCACGGGATCGCCGCCGGGCAGCGTGCCCCATGGCTCAGAAGAAAGAGGTGCAATGCTGATCATGTCGTCGGTGGAGATAGAAGATGAAGGGCATGCTCAGCCGGGCGTTGCGGTCGAATTCACACGTTCCTGGTATTCGCGCGGCGTACAGCCGAGTTCACGGCGAAATACCGCGTACATGTATTGCAGCGACGTGAAGCCGCAACGGATCGCCACTTCGGCGCTCGACGCATCGCGCTTCGCAAGCAGCGCTTTCGCGACGTCGAGCTTATGGCGCAGAATTTCCTGATGCACGGTGCACTGCCGTTCGCGCCGGAAGTACTCTTCGAGCGACGATCTCGACACGCCCACATAATCGGCAACCTGTTCGGTGCGAATACCCTGGCAGGCGTACTGCCGGATGAAATGCCGCGCACGCATCACATACGGACTCGCGAGCGGCTGGTGCTTCGTCGATTCGAGCACGTTGATGCCAACCGGCGGCACGAGAATGCGCCGCCCCGGAAAGCGTGCCCCATGCAGCATTTGATGTAGCAGGTGAGCCGCGGTGCGGCCCATTTCTTCCGTGCCTTGAATCACGGAAGAAAGCGGAATGCGGGTCAACGTACGCGTGAGCGGATCGTTGTCGATGCCGATGATCGCCACTTCTTCCGGCACGGGAATGCCTGCGATCAAACAGGCCTGCAGCAGATGCCGCGCGCGGGCGTCAGTGACGGCGATGATGCCGACCGGCTTCGGCAGTTGGCTCAGCCACGCGGTGAGCTGCTCGGTGGCCTGATTCCACGAAGGCGCGCTGGTCGACAAGCCGCGATAAATCTCCGTGCCGATCTGCTCGGCGCTGTGGCCATCCGCACTGCGCAGATGAGAAAACGCCAATTCACGTTGCTGCGCCCAGCGATTCTCCTGCGCTTGCGGGAGGCTATACAAGGCGAAGTGTTCGAGACCCGCGCCGATCAGATGCGTGTAGGCGAGCGAAACGAGCTTGGCGTTATCCGTGGCGATATAGGGTAAATCCGGGGGATAGTGCGCCGGATTTTCAAACGACGAACCGACCGCCACCACCGGCAACGGACAATCGCGTAGCGCTTCGCCGACAGCGGGATCGTCGAAATCCGCGATGATGCCGTCGCCGTCGAAACGCTCAATACCCGTCAACCGGCAACGGAAATCTTCTTCGAGGAAGAGATCCCATGCCACGCGCGTGGACAGCAGGTAATTGCCGATACCGGTGATGATCTCGCGGTCGTAGACCTTGTTCGCGTTGAACAGCAGCGCGATCCGGTGGGTCGTCTGGGGTGTTTGCGGACGGGTCATGGCGGTGGGCGGCGTGCGGGTCGGCGGGACTCGCAGTGCCTTCGTCTCCTGTTAGGTGCGCGCCGGAGGCGGCACCGTTTTTAAGCGTCTGGTTATTCTAGGCCGCGACGATCGCGCCGGTGTGAAACAAACGCATGGGCAGTAAGAAACATTACGCGCGCTGCGCAATTTCGCAATTGCCGATGCATCTTGCAAGCGGCAGCATGGCGTCACCTTGTCAACCGGCGCGGCGATGTCGCACGGGTTGCAGTGCAGCATAAAACTGGAGACGCAGATGTCCTATTTCGAACACATTCCCGCTATTCGTTACGAAGGCCCGCAATCGGATAACCCGCTTGCGTATCGCCATTACGACAAGAGCAAAAAGGTGCTCGGCAAGACACTCGAAGAACATCTGCGTATTGCTGTGTGCTACTGGCATACGTTCGTGTGGCCGGGCGTCGATATCTTCGGGCAAGGGACGTTTCGTCGCCCATGGCAGCAAGCCGGCGACGCGATGGAGCGGGCACAGCAAAAGGCCGACTCTGCTTTCGAGTTCTTCTCGAAGCTTGGCACGCCGTATTACACGTTTCACGATACCGACGTCGCGCCGGAAGGCGACAGCCTGAAAACCTATAGCGAGAACTTCACGCGCATTGCCGACTATCTTGCACGCAAGCAGCAGGATACCGGCATCAAGCTGCTGTGGGGCACGGCTAATCTGTTTTCGCATCCGCGTTACGCGGCCGGCGCGGCAACCAGCCCTGATCCGGAGATTTTCGCATTCGCGGCAACACAGGTCCGTCACGCGCTCGACGCCACGCAACGGCTCGGCGGCGAAAACTATGTGTTGTGGGGCGGCCGCGAGGGCTATGACACGTTACTCAATACCGACCTCGTGCGCGAACGCGATCAGCTTGCCCGTTTCCTGCACATGGTGGTCGATCACAAGCACAAGATCGGCTTCAACGGCGCATTGCTGATCGAGCCAAAGCCGCAGGAGCCCACCAAGCATCAATACGATTACGACGTGGCGACCGTACACGGCTTCCTGCTGCAATACGGCTTGGAGAAAGAGATTCGCGTGAACATCGAGGCCAATCACGCGACGCTGGCCGGCCACTCGTTTCATCACGAGATCGCCACCGCCTATGCGCTCGGTATTTTCGGCAGCGTCGACGCGAATCGCGGCGATCAGCAGAACGGCTGGGATACGGACCAGTTTCCGAACAGCGTCGAAGAACTGACGCTGGCCTTCTACGAAATCCTCAAGCACGGCGGCTTTGCGACAGGCGGGATGAACTTCGACGCCAAGGTACGGCGGCAGAGTGTCGATGCGGAAGATCTGTTTTTCGGCCACATCGGTGCAATCGATAACCTGGCGCTCGCCGTCGAACGTGCCGCGACGCTAATCGAAAACGACCGGCTCGAACAGTTCAAACGTCAGCGCTACGCAGGGTGGGAATCGGAGTTCGGTCGAAAGATTCTCAAAGGCGATTATTCGCTATCGACATTGGCCTCGGATGCATTGACACGCGGCCTGAATCCGCAGCACGCAAGTGGCCGGCAGGAGCAACTGGAAAACGTTGTGAATCAGGCGATATACAGCAGGCGCTAAAAGGCAGTCACGAAGTCACGCCCAAAACAGGGCACCCGGTAAGGCATAAAAATCGCGCGGCCACGCTGACCGCGCGAATAGAGAAGCTTTGGGTTGTCGCTTGTCCGGCTCTGTGGCTCGCAGCGCAGACCGTCCAATCCGGTATTCCGGCTATCAGAACAAGGAGTGAGACATGAAATTCGCAACGCGTCGTACCGTACTGAGTTCGCTCGTGTGTGGAGCGATGCTCGCCAGCCTTTCGCTTGTCGCGCCGCTCGCGCATGCAAGCAAGGATCATCCGGAAATTGGTTTCTGTATCGACGATCTGCGTGTCGAACGCTGGTCGCGCGATCGCGATTATTTCGTTGCAGCAGCAGAGAAACTCGGCGCCAAAGTATCGGTGCAATCCGCCGATGCGAGCGAAGAGCGACAGATTTCGCAAATCGAAAACCTGATCTCGCGCGGCGTGGACGTGATAGTAATCGTGCCGTTCAATTCGAAGACGCTCGGCAATGTGGTCGCCGAAGCCAAGAAGGCGGGCATCAAGGTCGTCTCGTATGACCGCCTGATTCTCGACGCCGACGTGGATGCCTACATCTCGTTCGACAACGAGAAGGTCGGCGAACTGCAAGCGCAAGGTGTCTACAACGCGCAACCGAAGGGCAACTACTTCCTGCTCGGTGGCGCGCCGACCGACAACAACGCGAAGATGCTGCGTGAAGGCCAGCTAAAAGTGTTGAAGCCCGCGATGGACAAGGGCGATATCAAGATCGTCGGTCAGCAGTGGGTGCCGGAGTGGAGCGCGTCAACCGCGCTGCGTATCGTTGAAGATGCGCTCACGGCGAACAACAACAAGATCGACGCCATCGTCGCGTCGAACGACGGCACCGCGGGCGGCGCGATCCAGGCGCTTGCCGCGCAGCACATGGCGGGCAAAGTGCCGGTGTCGGGTCAGGATGCCGATCTGGCGGCAGTGAAGCGCGTGATCGCCGGCACGCAAACCATGACCGTGTACAAACCGCTGAAACTGATCGCGGGTGAAGCGGCGAAACTCTCCGTCGCACTTGCGAAGGGTGAGAAGCCGTCCTTCAATGCACAGTACGACAACGGCAAGAAGAAGGTTGACACGGTGCTCCTGCAACCCACGTTGCTCACCAAGAGCAATGTTGATGTGGTCGTCAAGGACGGCTTCTATACCCAGGCCCAGCTCGCGAGCCAATGAGCGTAACGTGTGTGCGGTTCAAGCCGGTGTGCCGGGCAGGCGCCAGGCACATCGGCGCCACCGCGCGCCTTGCAGCGAGGCATAGCGAATGACGCAACCCTTACTGACGATGCGCGGCATCGTCAAAGCGTTTTCCGGCGTGAAGGCGCTCGATGGCATCGACCTGGCGGTGGCGCCAGGCGAGTGCGTGGGCTTGTGCGGAGAAAACGGCGCGGGCAAATCGACGCTGATGAAAGTGCTGTCCGGTGTCTATCCCCACGGCACCTGGGATGGCGAAATAATCTGGGAAGGCGAACCGCTGAAGGCGGCGAGCATCAAGGACACGGAACGCGCGGGCATCATCATCATCCACCAGGAGTTGATGCTGGTGCCTGAGCTTTCGGTCGCGGAGAATATCTTTCTCGGCAACGAGATCACGCTGCCCGGCGGCAGAATGAATTACGCCGCGATGTACCAGCGCGCCGATGAACTGCTGCGCGAACTCGGCATCAGCGGAATCAACTCGGCGCAACCCGTGATGAATTACGGCGGCGGCCACCAGCAACTGATCGAGATCGCGAAGGCGCTGAACAAGCGCGCGAAACTGTTGATCCTGGATGAACCTTCGTCGTCGCTGACCGCGACTGAGATACATATCCTGCTGGATATTGTGCGCGATCTGAAACGGCGCGGCGTTGCCTGCGTGTATATTTCGCACAAGCTCGACGAAGTCGCAGCCGTGTGCGACACCATCAGCGTGATTCGCGACGGCCGCCACGTCGCGACCGAGCCCATGCGCGCGCTAACCACGGATCGCATCATCTCCTTGATGGTGGGCCGCGAGATCAAGAACCTGTTTCCGCGTGAAGCGCATCCGATCGGCGACGTGATCTTCGAAGCGCGCCACGTGACCTGTTTCGATGTCACCAATCCGCGCCGCAAGCGTGTGAACGATGTGTCGTTTACGTTGCGACGCGGTGAGATTCTCGGCGTTGCCGGTTTGGTCGGTGCAGGGCGTACGGAGCTGATGCAGGCGATCTTCGGCGCGTATCCCGGTGTGAGCGAAGCGACCGTGTTGATGGAAGGCAAGCCGTTGAAAATCCGCGCGCCCGTCGACGCGATTCGCGCCGGCATCGGCATGGTGCCGGAAGATCGAAAGCGTCACGGCATCGTGCCGGGGCTGAGTGTCGGCCACAACATCACGCTTGCGGTGTTGCAACGCTTCGCGAAGGGGGGGCGGATCGATTCCGCCGCGGAACTCGATACGATTCACACGGAGATGAAGCGGCTTTCAGTGCGCGCCGCGAATCCGATGTTGTCTATTGCGAGCTTGTCGGGCGGCAATCAGCAGAAGGCCGTGCTGACGCGCATGCTGCTGACCGACCCGAAAGTGCTGATCCTCGACGAACCGACGCGAGGTGTCGACGTCGGCGCGAAATTCGAAATCTACAAATTGATTTTTCAGCTGGCACAGCGCGGCATGTCGATTGTGATGGTGTCGTCCGAATTACCCGAAGTGCTTGGCATCAGCGATCGCGTGCTGGTGATCGGCGAAGGCGAATTGCGCGGCGATTTCGTCAACGACGGCCTGACGCAAGAGGATATTCTCAGCGCTGCGATCCGTCCTGTGCAGCGATCCTTAAACCCACCCGCGTCAACCGCACCAACCACAGCGAGTGCCGCATGACTCCCGACGTCACTTCCCAATCCGCAGAAGGCGCCGTATCGCGAGGCGCATTCGGTGGCCGGCAGCGCATTCAGCAACTGTTCGCGCGCTACAAGATTCTCGCGTTGCTGATCGCCGTGGCCGTGATCTGGATTTTCTTTTCCTTCCTGACGCACGGCGCGTTTGTGACGCCGCGCAATCTGTCGAACCTGCTGCGGCAGATGTCGATTACCGGCATGCTCGCGTGCGGCATGGTGTTCGTGATCATCGCGGGTGAAATCGATCTGTCGGTCGGGTCGTTGCTGGGTCTGCTTGGCGGTGTCGCGGCGATTCTCGATGTGAACCGCCACTGGCCGATCGGCGTGACCGTGCCGGTGGTGATGCTGCTCGGCGTGCTAGTCGGCATGTTCAACGGATGGTGGTCGACATACCGGCGTGTGCCGTCGTTCATTGTCGGCCTGGGCGGCATGCTCGCGTATCGCGGCATTCTGCTCGGCGTTACAGGTGGTTCGACGATTGCGCCGGTTTCAGACAGTTTCGTGTTTGTCGGTCAGGGCTATCTGCCGCGTCTTGCGGGCGATACGCTTGCCGTCGTGCTGTTTGTGGTGCTCGCCTTTCTCACGGTGCGGCAACGAAGCAACCGCGAGCGTTATAAGTTGCGCGTCGTGCCGATCTGGCAGGACGTCGTGAAGGTGGTCGGTGCGGGCGTGATTCTGGCCGCGTTTGTCGCCACGCTCGATCGTTATGGTGGGATTCCCGTGCCGGTTCTGCTGCTGCTCGCGTTGCTGGGTATTTTCACGTGGATCGCGACGCAGACCGTGTTCGGGCGACGCATCTATGCGGTGGGTTCCAACCTGGAAGCGACGCGGCTCTCCGGCGTGAATACGAATCGCGTGAAGCTGGCCATTTTCGCGCTGATGGGGTTGATGTGCGCGTTCGCCGGGATCGTTAATACGGCGCGGCTCGCGGCTGGCTCGCCATCGGCGGGATCGATGGGCGAACTCGACGCGATCGCCGCGTGCTTTATCGGCGGCACGTCGATGCGTGGTGGCTCCGGAACGGTCTACGGCGCGTTGATCGGCGCGTTGGTGATGGCGAGCCTGGATAACGGCATGTCGATGCTCGACGTGGACGCGTACTGGCAGATGATCGTGAAAGGCAGCATTCTGGTGCTGGCTGTGTGGATCGATGTGGTGTCGGGGTCGAACCGGCGGTGATGAGGGGGAGGTGCGTCTGGCGAACGCGTGACGCACCTCCCGCTGCGCAATCAGACACGCAACGTTGCTAAAGCCTTGTTCAGTTCACGCCGAGAAGGGACTTCGGCTCCATGAAGGCTTCCAGTCCGAACGTGCCATATTCGCGTCCGATACCCGATTGCTTGAATCCGCCGAACGGCGCGGCCGGTTCGTGCGCCAGTGTGTTGACCATCACGCGCCCTGCATCGAAACGCGCGGCGACCGCGCGAGCACGCGCTGCGTCGGTTGAAAGCACGTACGCTTGCAAACCGTAACTCGTGTCGTTGGCAATGGCGACGGCTTCGTCGGTGTCGCGATACGCGATGATCGACAGCACCGGCCCAAAAATCTCCTCGCGGGCAATCGTCATGTCGTTGCTAACGCCGCTAAATACGGTGGGCCGCACGAACCAGCCGCTCTGCAAACCGTCCGGGCGGCCTTCGCCGCCGGCGATCAGTCTGGCGCCTTCGTCGATGCCGATTCGGATATAGCGCTGTGCACGTTCCCATTGCTTGGCGCTGACCATCGGGCCGATCTGCGTAACCGGGTCGCGCGGATCGCCGGCTTGTACGCGGGCCACTTCATCGCGTATGCGCGCTTCGAATTCCGCGAGACGGCTTTGCGGCACCAGAATGCGCGTGCCGGCGATGCACGCCTGGCCGCTATTCATGAAGCCGGCCTGGAGCGCCAACGGCACCGCTTCGGCGAAATCGGCGTCGTCGAGTATGAGCATCGGCGATTTGCCGCCCAATTCCAACGTGACGCGCTTCAATGTCTCGGCACCGGTGCGCAGAATCGTCTTGCCGACAGCCGTCGAGCCCGTGAAAGAAATCTTCGCCACGTCCGGATGCGCGCTGATTTCCGCACCAACGGTCTCGCCGCGACCCGTCACGATATTGAAGACGCCCGCCGGCAAACCCGCTTCGTGCAATGCCTCGGTGATGATCTGCGTCTGGATCGCGCTCATCTCGCTCGGCTTGATGACGGCGGTGCAGCCCGCTGCAATCGCCGCCGCCAGTTTTCCGCAGATAAAACCGCCATTGCTATTCCACGGCGTGATCAGACCGGCGACGCCGAGCGGTTGCATGACGACGTCGGCGGTGCCGGCGCGGCGCGTGAAATCATAGGTCCGCAAGACCTTGATGACGTTCGCCAGCACGTCGGCCGCATGTTTTGCCATCCAGCGCGCGCGTGACACCGGCGCGTCGTATTCATCGACGATCGCTTCGAAGAGGTCGTCTTCTCTCGCTTGAACGACGTCGTGCATGCGCTCGAGCAGCGCAATCCGTTCTTCTTTGCTGGTGCGGGAAAAGGCCGGGAAGGCGCGTTTGGCGGCGGCGATCGCGCGACGGGCGTCTTCCGCGTCGGCCAGACGCACCTTGCCGATTACGGTTTCCTTAGCCGGGTTGTGAAGATCGAACCACTCCTCGCCGTGCGGCGTAACGAACTCGCCGTCGATATAAACCTTGTCGATTTGCTGCATGAAAGCTCCTACCTGGAAGTTGTCTTGCCGCGAAGATAGGCTCAATGGATTAGGCTGACTAGCCATATAATCAAGGATGATTCGTTGAGCAGGATGGGATAATGAAAACGCCCGGTTTGAGCGAACTGGAAGGCGTGCTGGCTGTGGCACGCCACCGCAGCTTCCGCGCGGCGGCGACGGAACTCAGCGTGTCGACGTCGGCGCTCAGTCATGCTATTGCGGCGTTGGAGGCGCGCATCGGCGTGCGGCTTTTCAACCGCACGACGCGCAGCGTGTCGCTGTCAGAAGCGGGCGCGCAATTCGTCGACAGCGTGGCGCCCGCTTTATCGACCATACGCGTGGCCATCGAGCAGGCCGGCAGCTATCGCGACACACCGGCGGGCACGCTGCGCATCAACTCGTCGGCAGGCGCGGCGCGGCAAGTGATGCCTTTCCTGCTTGAATACCTGCGCCGCTATCCGGAGATGAAGCTGGATCTCGTCACCGAGGGGCGCATGATCGACCTCGTGGTGGAGGGCTTTGCCGCCGGCATTCGTCTGGCCGATTCCGTGCCGCAGGACATGATCGCCGTGCCGTTCAACCAGCCGCAGCGCTTTGCGGTAGTTGGGAGTCCAGCTTATTTCGTCGATCATCCGAAGCCGCGCACGCCAGACGATTTGCGAGCGCACCGCTGTATCCGGCTGCGTATGCCGAGCGGACGCATTTATCACTGGGAGTTCGAGCGACGGGGCGAAGCGACCAGTGTGGACGTGCAGGGCATGCTGACGCTCGATGAACCGTCGCTGGTGATGGAGGCGGCCCGCAAGGGCTTTGGGTTGGCGTATATGACCGAATGGAACGTGGCCGCGGACCTGGAAGCGGGCACATTGCAGCGCGTGCTGGAGGATTGGACGCCGCCGTTCGACGGGCTGTGTCTTTACTATCCGGGGCGCCGCCATGTGCCGGCGGGACTGAGGGCGTTGATTGAGATGATTCGGGGGAGTGGATGATTCCGGGTGCGTTCAGCGCCCGAGCGTATCGAGCCTTGACGGACAAGGCTCGATACGCATGTTCGCCGCTGCCGCCATATTGACCAATGCATCGAGCGCGAACAGATGATCTTGCCGCGCATGAGATCGGACACGCGTGGCTGGGTGACACAGAAATGCTGTGCGGCTTCTGCCTGGCTCATTCCGGCACGGGTGATGTGGTCCTTGAGTGCCATCATCAAGACCGAGCGAAGTTTCATGTTTTGCGCCTGTTCAGGCGTGTCTTCGATGGCGTCCCAGACGCTCGAATATGTTTGGTTGCTCATGGCTTTACCTCTTTCAAGTCTCGATAGCGCTTGGTCGCCAGATCCGGTTCTGCCTTGCAGGGGCTACCGCGGGATTGGTCAGTTCTGCCCCATCATGCACAAGGCTGGATAAGAATTTGTTTAGAAAGGTAATCGGTGACTTGGCCCGCTAGCAAAAATCCGCCATCTCCTGCATTTCTCTCCGTTCAGGCCAGTTGCACTGCAGCGTGCCGCCACGCGACGAATAACATTAAATGAACTGACGTACGGCACGCACCTGCCCGTTCCGCCAGCGCCGCACAGATCGACTGAACCGCTGGCTTTCAGTCCCACACTCGCTCTTCCGTCTTATTACTGTTCCGACGAAGCAAACCCCCGCGCCTGGCCGCGCTTTCACAGCTTCCCCGCCACCGCGCAAGCTGATCGAGTCACACGATGCTAAAGCGCAGAACCTTCCTGCTAGGCGGCGCCAGCGCGCTCGGTGCGTTACTGGTCGGCTGGTCGGTGCTGCCACCGGGGCAGCGCCTGACCACTTCCACGCCGCTGCCGGAAGAAGGCAACCAGGCCGCACTCAACGGCTGGGTCAAAATCTCCGCCGACAACACCGTCACGATCATGATGTGCAAAGCGGAAATGGGGCAGGGCATTCACACCGGCCTCGCCATGCTGCTGGCCGAAGAACTCGACGCCGACTGGTCGCAGGTTCGCGTCGAAAACTCGCCGATCGACAAGATTTACAACAGCGTGCAGAACGTCATCGACGATCTGCCGTTTCGTCCGGACGACGACAGCACGGTCAAGCGCGCCACGGTCTGGATGACCAGCAAGCTGGTGCGCGACGCCGGCACGATGATGACGGGCGGTTCGTCGAGCATCAACGATCTATGGGTGCCGATGCGCGAGGCAGGCGCCTCGGCGCGCGCGATGCTGATCGGCGCGGCGGCCGCGCAATGGAAGGTGCCAGCTGGTGAATGCCGTACGGAAAGTGGCTATGTGCTGCACGCATCAGGCCACAAGGCGAGTTTCGGTGAACTGTCCACGCTGGCCGCACAGCAACCGCTGCCCCGCAAGGTCGCGCTGAAAGATCCTGCGGACTTCAAATTGATTGGCAAGCCGATGCGGCGTATCGAAGCCGCATCGAAAATTAACGGCACGGCGCGCTTCGGCATTGACGCGCTACCCGACGGTCTCATCTATGCAAGCGTGGTGATGTGCCCCACGCTGGGCGGCACGGTAGCGCATTTCGACGCTTCGTCTGCCAGGACCATGCCGGGTTTCATCAAGGCCTTCGCGTTAGCGCCGTACGCAGGTGGCAGCGGCGGCGTCGCGGTGATCGCGGACAACGCATTTCGCGCGATGAACGCAGTCAGCGCCATCAACGTGGCGTGGAATGACGGGGCTGCAGCGAATCTGTCGAGCGCAGGCGTGGACACCCAACTTGCCCAAGCGCTGGACGACAGCGACGGCCACGCCTACTACGATCGCGGCGACGTCGACGCCGCATTGAGCCGCGCGGCGCGAACCCTCAGCGCCGAGTACCACGCTCCGTACCTCGCGCATGGCGCGGTCGAACCGGTGAATTGCACGGTGCAGGTCGCGGACGGCGCGGCCACCGTCTGGGTCTCGACGCAGATGCCGACCCTCGCGCGGCGGCACGTTGCGAAAGTGCTGGACATCGACGCCGACAAGGTCGACGTGCAAACACAACTGCTCGGCGGCGCTTTCGGGCGACGTCTCGAACTCGATTTCATCGCGCAAGCCGCGGCGATTGCGCGCGAGGGCGGCGGTCGTCCGGTGCAAACGATCTGGTCGCGTGCGCAGGATTTCACCCACGATTTCTATCGGCCAGCGTGTGTGTCGCGACTCAAGGCCGGTCTGGACAAAGACGGCAAGCTGGTCGCGTGGCATGCCACGTCCGCGAGTCAGGCGATCGTGCCGGAATCGCTCGTGCGTTACTACGGCGTGCCGCGCATGCCGATCGACAAGACCACGTGCGAGGGGGCGTTCGATCAGCCCTACGAATGGCCCACCGCGCGCGTGGCGCACAAGATCGTCGAATTGCCGGTGCCGGTTGGATTCTGGCGATCGGTCGGCCATTCGCATCAGGCGTTTTTCACCGAGTGTTTTACCGACGAAGTCGCCGTCGCTGCCGGCCAGGACCCGATTGCGTTTCGCGCGTCGCTGCTCGCGCAGCATCCGCGCCATCTGGCGGTGTTAAGGCGTGTTGAAGCTTTATCGGATTGGCGGCATCCCATGACGCATGCCGCCTACGGCACCCGGCGGGCACGCGGCGTTGCGCTGCACGAAGCGTTTGGCAGCGTCGTCGCGCAGGTTGCTGAAGTATCGGTCGGTCCGGACAAACAGATACGCGTGCACCGAGTGGTCTGCGTGATCGACTGCGGACTGCCGGTGAATCCCAACCTGATTCGTCAGCAGATGGAGAGTGGCATCGTATTCGGACTCTCGACTGCGTTGCAGGACGAAATCACCATCGAAGGCGGCGTGGTGACGCAGAAGAACTTCGTCGATTTCCCCGTCGTGCGGATGAACGATTGTCCGGTGATCGAAACCGACATCATGCCGAGCGGGATGCACCCGCAGGGCGTCGGCGAACTGGGCGTGCCGCCGGTCGCACCGGCGGTGGCCAACGCGGTGTTTGCGCTGACCGGCCAACGCTTGCGCAAGCTGCCGTTGAGGCTCGCATAAAAGCATCGGATTGACGGAGACAAGCATGGGATCGCTAAACATCAACGGCCGGGCGGTGGCCGTGACAGCAGAACCGGATATGCCACTCCTGTGGATACTGCGCTGTGACCTCGGCATGACCGGCACCAAGTTTGGCTGCGGCGTGGGCATTTGCGGCGCATGCACGATTCATCTGGACGGCAAGGCGAGCCTCGCCTGCCAGACGCCTATGTCGAGCTTGCACTTGCAGAAGATCACGACCATTGAAGGCGTGCAGGGCGCGGAAGCGCACGCGCTCAAAGCGGCGTGGATCGATCTCGACGTGGTGCAGTGCGGCTATTGCCAAAGCGCGCAGCTTATGGCCGCCTGCGCGCTGCTCAAGCAGAAGCCCAATCCCACCGATGCGGACATCGACGCGGCGATGTCTAACATCGTGTGCCGTTGCGGCACGTATCCGAGGGTGCGGGCCGCGATTCACCAGGCGGCCGCGAAGCGGCGGCCCGCTTAGGCACAGGTGCCTGGGAGCGGGTTGGTCGCGAGTGAATCGGGCTCAGTTCGCCAGCATCTCCATGACCGCGACGACTACCGTAAAAACGCCGATACAGCCGCCCAATGTGGCTGCGCCTTGCATGAAATTCGACATACGTGACCTCGTAACGTGGAGTTGAGGCTCGTATTTAACCTGAATTGAAAGGTAAAAGAAAGCTTGTCAATAATAGAGATTTACCCGAACGCGACAGGCACAGATGGCGGACGTAAGCCTGCAACACAGGAGTCGATCGAAACGTCAGTCAGGGTGCTTTGGTGGCCGCCGTCGGCACGGCCTTGGCCGGTGGTGCCACCGCAGCCCCGGGCGTCGCAGCGCTAGACACCGCTGCCCCAGGCGTCGTCCGCGCGTCGGTCTCCCAGCCGCCGCCGAGCGCGAGGAACAGGTTGACCTGATCGATCGCCACCTGACCTTCCGCGGCCGCTACCTGAGACTTCGTCGAAGTGAGCGTGCGGGTTGCATCCAGATCCGAAATGAAGGACTCGCGGCCGGCAAGATACAGCTGATGCGTTTCATCCGCCGACTCCGTGGCCGATTTCAACGCGGCACGCAACGCGTCGGCGCGTGCGGAGTCGGAGGCATAGGTCGCGAGGCTGGTTTCGGTTTCGCGCAACGCGGTCAGCACCACGCCGTCGAACTTGGCCAGCGCGACGTTGCTCGACGCTTCCGCTTCGCGCACGCGGCCGCGTGCGCCATTCGTCGGGAAGGTCCAGCTGATCAGCGGACCGAAGGCCCAGCGCGCTGTCGGCTGCGTGCCGAGGTCTTCCAGAATCCCGGTCAAACCCGCCGATGCACCGATGCTCACAGTCGGATACAACGCACCCGTTGCGACGCCGATGCGCGCCGTCGAAGCCGCCAGTTGACGCTCGGCCTCGCGCACGTCCGGACGGCGCTTGAGCAGCGCGGCGCCGTCGCCGACCGGAATCGGCTGACGGATTTCCGGCAGCCTGCTGCAGGCCAGCACGGCCGGCGGCAAATCGGACGGTGCGCGGGCGAGCAGCGCCGCGAGCCGGTATTGCGCGATCTGGCGGCGCGCCGTGTAGCGGGGAATATCCGCCGCCAGGGTATCGACCTGGGTCTGGCCACGCGTGACATCGGGCTGATTGCCGCGGCCCGCGTCGCGCAGGCGTCGTGACACATCCACGCGCTGCTTCTGCAATGCCAGGGACTGCTGCGCGATCCTGAGTTCATCGGCGGCCGAGCATTGCTCGACGTAAGAGCGCACCACATCCGCAACCACCGTGATCCGCGCGAGGTCGCCGGCCGCCTGCACGGATTCCGTATCCGCCGACGCCGCTTCGACGCCACGCCGAAGCTTGCCGAACAGATCGATTTCGTACGAGATGCTGATACCGATGTCGCCTTCGTTAGCGACGGGTAGTTTGTTGAAGAGCAGATACTGCTCGGCCGATTCCTGCGCGCGTTCGACGACCGCCGACGTCTTGCCGGAGAAGCCGCCCTGCGCCTGAGCCACACCCAGCGCTTCGCGCGAACGCGCGAGGTTCGCCGCCGCGACGCGCAAGTCAGTATTTGATTGCAGCGCTTCGTCGACGAGGTTGTTCAGCACCGGATCGTCGTAGAGCTTCCACCAGACCGCGGGCACGTTCTGCCGCGTGGTCAGCCTGGCGTCGGCGCCTTCAATCGGCGCATTGGCGAGCGGGGCGTTGACCAACGCCTGCTTCGGCAACGCGTAATTGGGGCCGACGTTCATGCAGCCGCTGAGCGCGACGGCTAATGGCAAGAGCGGCAATAAGGGCAGGGCGCGCGGCAGCTTCATTGCGAGGCGCCCGAGATGACGGCAGCAGATGCCGGTTGCGCAACAGAAGCAGCAGACGTAGCCGAAGCCGACGACGCATCCACCGCGCCCGAAGCGCCCGCAGCCGGACGCGGCTTGCCGGTCGGCGACAGATCGCGCACCGACACCGTCGCCGTGCGTCCGGCGATCAGGCGGAAGTCGGCGGGAACTTCGTCGAGCGCAACGCGCACGGGAATCCGCTGCGCGAGCCGCACCCAACTGAACGCCGGATTCACGTTCGGCAGCAGATTCGATCCTTGCGTGCGGTCGCGATCTTCAATCCCCGCGACGATGCTTTGCACGTGACCGCGCAGCACCTTCGGCTCGCCCATCACCTGGATATCGACTCGCTGACCGATGTCGATGCCGCGCATCTTGGTTTCTTCGAAATAACCGTCGACGCGGAACGAATGCATATCCACCACCGCCAGCACCGCCCGGCCCGCCGAGACGAACTCTCCGGTACGCGGCGCGCGGTCGTTCAGATAACCGTCGACCGGACTCACGATCGTGGTGCGTTGCAGATTGAGCCTGGCGGTATCGATCGCGACGTTCGCATCGGCGAGTGCGGCTTCCGCCGTTTCGACACGCGAGCGGCTTTCTTCGGCGACCTCCGCGGCGACGAGGTTGCCGAGCTTGCGATTGCGCACGTCTTCGCGGCGCGCCTGATCGAGCGTGGCGCGGCGTTGCTGCGCGGTGGCCTGAGCCTGACGCAGAGCGAGCGCATAGCGGGCCTGGTCGATCACGAACAGCACCTGGCCTTGCTTGACCTGCTGGTTGTCGGCCACCTCGACCGACGAGATCAGCCCAGAGATATCCGGCGCGACCTGGATCACGTCGGCGCGCACGTGGCCGTCGCGGGTCCACGGGGCGAACATGTAATAGGCGACCAGTTTCCACAGCACGAAGGCTGCCACCACGACGACGATCAGGGTCAGCAGGATTTGACCGACGGAGAACCAGGTTTTTTTCACGTTATTAGTCTGTGCGAAACAACGACGACAAGGCCCAGCACCAGCACATAGATGCCGAGATCGAGGATGGAACGGTGCCAGACGAAGCGGTAAAAACCGACGCGCGCGAGCACCGTGCGGATGGCCAGGTTGATCAGATAGGCGACGAACATCAGCACGAGCACGGCCGGCACGAACACGCCGAAGATATCGATTTCACCGATCATCGCGGGAACCGGGAAAGAGGTGGATCGGGTTGTGAGACGGGCGCATCAGGCGGCGGCCTCCGGTTCGGGCGGCGTCGGCGTGACTAGCGTGGCCGGAAACAGCGAAAGACGCAAGCCGACCAGCGCGTGCAACGCGTCGCGCAATCGGCGCGCCGAGAGTTGCGAAGTCGCGCTCGGGGCGCCGGCGTTGGCGACCCCTTGTGCGGTGACGCGCACCACGGCTGCGTCGATCGACGACATCAGGCTCGCCGGGACCGGTTGGCGCGCGTGCAGGTCGATGCAGGTTTCGTAGTATTGACGCACGTCTTCGAGGACATAGTCGATCGCGGCCGGCGCTTCGCCGCCGAGTTTGCGCATCGCGCGGCGCAGATCGAGCGCGTTGAAGGCGATGCGCAAATCGCGAAAACTTTCGATCGACGGATGGCGATGGTCGTCCGTCGCGGCAAGGCGCGGGATCAACTGCATCAGCCGGTCGAGCATGCGCGCGGCGAGATTGCGCGGGTCTTCGATGGTTCGTGTGGACGCGGTCAGCGCCACGTCGGCCCAGCTCGAACGCAACAGCCGGGAGGCAGCGAGTTCAGCGCCGAACGGCCGCGTCGCGCGGGTCCACAAATACGCATAGAGCAAGCCTGCGAGGCCGGCGAGATTGCTGTTCAGGAAGATCAGGAAGTCGGCCGAGTAGGCGTCCTGAATGCTGATGAAGGTGGCGGTATTCACGGCCACGAGCACGGTCACCATATTGAACTGCGGACGCGGGATCAGCGTGCCGACCAGAATGAACGGCGCGGCGAACAGAACGACGAGCATCGGGAAATCATGCACATGCGGCAGCACGGCGAACAGATAGATGCCGGCGGCCACCACGCTGACCGCCGTGGCGATGAAGAACTTGAACACCAGGGGCGCGGGTTCGTCGAGCGCCGCGAAGAAGCAGCAGGCGACCGCCGCCAGCGTCACCGCACTGGCGCCGTCCGCCCAGCCCGAGCTGATCCACAGACTGCACGCGAGGACGACCGCGGCGCCTGCTGAAACCGCCGAAAACAGCATGATGCCGCGGTCGAAAAACCGCTCGGTGCCGCCCAGCCGCCAATGGCGAAACCGCGGCCGCCACGAACCTTCTTCGCGCGTGATGATGATGCGCAGCGACCGGCAGTCCTGCCAGACGTCGATCACCTGTTTCATACGCCACAGCGCGTTCGAAAGCAGCGCGACGTCCCAGGCCGCCAGCGCGGCCGGCGGCGGCTGCATGGCGGCGATGCGCTCGCGTAACGCGTTGGCTTCCGGGTCGGGGTGATAGCCCTCGCTGACTGCGGGAAGCGGCGCATTGAACCACTTGATGACGTCGTTGAGCAACGCTTCGAGACCCTCTGGCCAGGTCTGGCGACCGCTGTTGTAGAGGGCGACCAGCGGATCGGCCAGCGCAGACATCATCGGCAGCAGCAGCTGCATGCGCCCGCGCAGCTCGTGGGTACGTGCCAGGATGTCCGGCCGGGTGTGGTCGTAGGCAAGCTGGCTCAGCAGCAGTTCCAGACCGTTGATCGTGGTCGCGATCCGCTGGCGAGCCCCCGAGATCGCCGCGCCCGCGATGCGGCCTGACAGTGTTTCGCTCGCATAGAACGCGGCATCGCGAAACCACGCGTCGGTCCGCTCGATGATGGTGGGCGCGAGTCGGCTAGGAAACAGTGAACTACCGACGATGCTCGCGCACACGATGCCTAGCAAGATCTCTTCGGTGCGGCTGATCGCGAGATCGAACACGCCGCCTGGATTGGTGACCGAGGGCAGGGCGATGATCGGCATGGTGTAGGCCGCCAGCATGAACACGTAGCTGCGCGCGGTGCGGTCGGCCACCGCCAGATACAGCAGCGCGCCGGTCCACAGCGCGACGACCACGCTGAACAGATAGGGCGATTCGACGAACGGCGGCACCAGCAGCACTGCGGCCGACGCGCCGAGCGCGGTGCCGAGCGCACGATAAAGCGCCTTGGAGCGGGTCGCGCCAACAAACGGATTCGATACGATGTAGACGGTGGCCATCGCCCAATACGGGCGCGGCAGCTCGAGCGAAAGACCGATGTAGAGCGCGATCATCGCCGCGGCAAACGTCTTGACGGAGAACAACCAGTCGCGGATGGAGGGATAGACCATAAGCGCTTACTCGGCATCCCCGGCGTTGTGCGGCGCAGGTGCTTCGGCCGTGAACGCGGCCAGCACCCGCAGGGTCGCTTCGAGATCGCTGCGCGAGATGCCTTTCAAAGCTTGCGCCCGCAACGTATTGAGCTCTCCTTCCATTTTCGCGGTGACGGCGCGGCCTTCGTCGGTGAGTACGACGGTCTTGGCGCGCCGGTCTTCGGGATCTTCGTCGCGGCGCATCAGGCCGGCCGCGCACAGTTGATCGAGCAGCCGCACGAGTGAGGGCCCTTCAATACCGATGTGATCGGCCAGCGTGACCTGCCGCACCGCTTCGCCAATCCGGCTGGCGGTGAGTAGCGGCGTGGCGCACGCTTCGGAGACGTTAAAGGCCGCGAGTACGCCATGGCTCGTGCGCCGCCATTTTCTGGCGGCGACGACCAGGGTGCTGCTGACGGTGCGGCGCAAGGCATCGAGATTCGACATGGCCGGTATTGTATTTCGAAAATATTCGTTAGCAAACTATTGAATTGTGAGTTTTGTGCGGATGGGCTTTGCAGCAGCCTGCCGCTGCAATGTGACAACATCGATGTTGAACAACGCGTGACGCTTGGCCTTCGCCGCCGGTTTTGAGCTTCGATGCTCTTCAACGACGGATTCGGCAATGCGCCGCGTTCAAGATAGAGCACCGTGATCAGGAGCGGCCTGCATGACATTCAATCTTTCACGACGTTTGGCGATGGGGTGCGCGGTAGCCGGTGCCGCTATGTTGGCATTGCTAGCGCAATCGGCATTCGCGGTGCATACCCACGATGCCCACGAGTCTCATCTGAAACCGGTGGCGACGATCTCGGATATACGGTTCGCGATCGACACGCCGCAAGGGCAAGCTGAATTCCCGCTGTATCTCTCGAAGGATTGGAACGTCGCGCAACCGCAGGTGACGCGTGCGGTGATCGTGATTCACGGCAAATTGCGCAACGCGGACGTGTACTTCCGCACTGCGCAGAATGCACGCGACGCCGCTCACGTGGACCCCGACAGCACGCTCCTGATCGCGCCACAGTTCCTCGCCACGCTCGACACACGCGAGCATCACGAACCGGCCGATCTGCTGCGCTGGAAGGGCGACGCGTGGATGGGCGGCGAAGCGGCGCGGGCACCGCTGCCCATCAGTTCATACGAAGTGCTGGACGCGATTGTTACGCGCCTCGCGGATCGCAAGCAGTTTCCGAATCTGCAGCACGTTGTGTTCGCGGGACATTCGGGCGGCGGACAGGTAGTGCAGCGTTACGCTGTGGCGGCGCGCAACATCGACGTGCTGACTAGTGAAGGCATCGACGTGCGCTACGTGGTGGCGAGCCCGTTGACGTATGCGTATTTCGATGCGCAACGGCCGAATGCGCAAGGCGTGGCGGCGCCGTTCGACGCCGCGCAATGCGTTGGCTTCAATCAATGGAAATACGGCATGGACAATCGGCCTTTGTACCTCGACGACCGCTCGCCCGCGCAACTCGAAGCGACGTATGTGTCGCGACGGATCGACAACCTGGTCGGTGGCGCGGACGACGATCCGCAGCAAAGCGCCCTCGATAGAACCTGTGCTGCCGAAGCGCAGGGTCCGCAGCGCGACGCGCGTGCGGAAGCGTATTACCGGTATATCCAGGCGCGTCATCCGGAAGGGCTGAAGCAGAGCTTTCATATCGTGCCGGGTGTGGGCCATGACGGCGCGCGCATGCTGACGTCGGTCTGTGCGCTGTCGGCGATATTTGACACCCGGGGATGTGAGCAATGAGTGAGGCGTTGTTGGTCGGGTGCGGCAGACATCGCGGCCGCCGTTACCGTGACGCCGGCCACCATGTCCAGCCGCGTTGCGAGCGTCGCAACTCGACCACCGAGAGTGGTGCGATCTCGATGCGCGGAAACACGGCCGGCAACGCTCCGAGTGCATGAACAATGGCGGCCCTGATTACCGGCGCGTGCGTGGCGGCGACGATATTTTGCGTTGTACGAGTTGGCACGCCGCTCAACGTATCGAGCCACTGTCCTATCCGCTTCACGAGTCGAGTGAATGACTCGCCGCCATGCGCGGCAGCGTCGGGATCGTGCGTCCATGCGGCGAGGTCTTGCGGCGCTTCGACGGCGAGATCGGCGAGGCGGCGGCCATGCCATCGACCGTAGTCCATATCTGCCAGCTCCTCGTGGACGGTTGCAACGAGGCCCAAGGCCGACGCCGTCTCACGTGCGCAAACCGCAGGGCTGACGAAAGCCGCCGCGTCGTCCGGAATCGACAGACGCGCACGCGCGGCGCCTGCTTCGGCGAGGCCGCGTGCGTCGAGCGGATCGTCGGCGGGGAAGCGTGCCGCCCGCATCGCCGCGGTCGATGCGTGGCTGATCAGTAACAGCCGTGTGTCCATTCAGTTGATTCCATCATAAAGGCCGGACTGAAGCAGGAGGCGTGCGACCATGCTTTGCCTTGCCGGGAGGCAAAGTTTAGCGCGTAGAATAGCGACACTGCGAAGCACGGAAGCCGGTGAGAGCCCGGCGCGGTCGCGCCACTGTAATCGGTATTTACAAGCCGAAAGCCAGACCTGAGCTTTGCACCATCCCTCTTCAATCGACTATCGGGGCGCGTTACCCCCAGGAGATGTCCATTATGTCCAACGCTGTTTTCGATTCCGCGACTCAGCCTGTCGCCCAACCCACGCCGATTCCGCTGCGTGAACTGCTGCCCTGGATCGTGTTCGGCGGTTTGCTGCTGTTGCTCGCGATTTATTTCGTGGGTGCCGAAGAAGGCGCCACGTCTCTGGTGCCTGGCATGTATGTGCACGAATTCGTGCACGACGGCCGCCATCTGCTCGGCTTTCCCTGCCACTAACGGAGTCGAACATGGTTGGTAAATTGTTGGTACGCGGGATGCTTGCAGGCATCGCCGCGGGGTTGCTCACGTTCGGCTTCGCCAAATTGGTGGGCGAACCGCAGGTTGATCAGGCGATCTCTTTCGAGGAAAAGGCCGATGCCGCCAAAGGCGACGCGCCCGAACCCGAACTGGTGAGCCGCGGCACGCAAGCGGGCTTGGGATTGTTGACGGGCGTCGTGACGTATGGCGCCGCGTTCGGTGGGCTGTTCTCATTGGTGTTCGCGTTTGCGTACGGCCGCGTCGGCGCATTGAGTGCGCGCGCCTTGTCCGCATGGCTGGCGCTTGGCGCGTTTATCACGCTGGTGATCGTTCCAAACATCAAATATCCGGCGAATCCACCCTCGGTGGGCGACCCGGAGACGATCGGGATGCGGACCGGCTTATTCTTCCTGATGATCGCAATCTCAATCGCTGCGATGGTGTTCTCCCTGAAGGTGCGGCGCCGCGCTGCATTGAAACTGGGTGCGTGGAATGGCTCGATCGTGGCCGGTGTGCTGTTTGTCGTGATCATTGCGGCCGTGCAACTGTCGATGCCCGTGATCAACGAAGTGCCGGCGGCCTTCCCGGCGGTACTGTTGTGGAAGTTCCGCGTTGCCGCGATCGGGATGCAGGTGATTATGTGGACGACCATTGGGCTGCTGTTTGGCGCTATGGTTGAGCGGAGCAAACTGATGGCTTCCGCGGAACGTGGTGTGGCGAAGTCTGCTTATCTTTGATGTGAGAGGTGAGGCGGCGTAGGTTGCCGCGAAGCCTTTTACTTTTTGGCGCGTGAGGCGTGACCGTTCATGCGGTCACGCCGACGTGCAGCGCAACAGAAACCAAATACATCAAGTACTTGGCGTGCTTGCCAGAATGTTATCCACAGGCTTGCGAACAAAAACTGGGGATAACTTTGCGGCCGCCGTTCGGACGGCTAGCCGGTGAGGTTTGGCCCGGTTTTTGACGGGGCTGATTTTTGAAATCGCACTTGGTATTGCGATTAATCTCGTAGCGCTTTCTTGCGCTACTCATCTCCCTTTCGGGCGACGCTCTACGCGGCCCTTCTCTTCCCTTCCAATCTGCCTTGGTTTGGGTGCCAGCGTCCAATTACTTCACGTACGGGTATCCAGCGTCTGACGTTCCAGTTTTTTTCACTGCGATGCGTTGATGACTGACGAGCTCTTTCGTAAATCCCTACGGACTGCGTAAGGGGCGTGACAGTAACGTTTGTACAGACACAGGGAAAATGTAATTTTAGGAATTGTCGGATAGCGACGATGGAATGCTCCTTATAGGGTGCTTGGGCTTCAAACAAGTACAACCAATAAGGATGACTATGAAAAACAAAAGAATCAATGAGGGACCGGCGGGCATGGCGGCCCGCCTGCTGGCCGCATTCATGCTGCTTATGGTCGCGTTCGGTGCAAACGCGGCCGAATACATGCAATGCATGCAGACGTATCAGAAGTCCCTCGGGATTCCCGGCACTCCGACCTGCGCTGTCCAGGTCGCAGGAACATCGCCTATGTCGACGGGTGCTGACGACCCGTATGGCCCAATGAATTACTACAACTGTCCTAATGCATCGAATTGGATAGCGGACTATTGCCGTGGCGTCCCGGTTCCGCCTCAGTCTGACGACTCTTGCCCGGTGGCGGACCCGGTGTTGCCAGCAAAGGGCATCGTCACGCTTTCCGAGGCTGATTTTGCCAGCGGCGATACGCTTCCACTCGTCTTTAAACGCACCTATCTTTCGAAGCCCTATGACGCCACGCAGACAACGATGGGGCACAACTGGGTCAACAACTGGCAGCGAAGGCTTGATCTGCTTGGTGCCAACGCGAGCGAGCCGCACATTGTTGCTTATCGAGGTGACCAACAAGTTCTGAATTTCAAGTGGATTGGCGGAGCTTGGGTCGTGCCAGGACATCGCGAGCTCTCCCTGACGAAAGCTGGCGGCGGGTACTTCCACCTGAGGGACGAACTGCTTGGTACGACGGAAGCCTACTCGGATGCCACTGGCAAGTTCTATTCCGAAACAACCCGTACGGGTGTGATCCGCAAGGTCATATATGACGGTAGGCAGCGGCCGTCAACTATCGCCGAGTGGCCAACCGATAACGTAATACAGGCAACGGCGACCTCAATCAGGTTGGAATACGACAGTAACGACCGTGTCGTTACCCTGGTCGATCCTTTGGGAATGCCCACATCCTATGCTTACGATGGAAAGGGCAATCTTGCTTCGGTAACTGCACCATATGGCTACGTTCGTCAGTTTTTGTACGAAGATGCCCGCTTCCCCAACGCATTGACGGGCGTAAAAAATGAATCCGGCTCGCGGACTGCAACGTGGACATGCGATGCCAGCGGACGTGCAGTTTCGGTCACCCATCCCGACACGACGCGTAATGTCTCATTCAGCTAAGGTCGCGGCGTGACGACGCTCAACGACATGTCCGGCACGACCACGTACAGCTTGGATGTCGTCGACACGTTGCGTCCTCGTTCAATTGCTACGCCAGGCGGCACGGTTTCGCGGACGTGGGATGCAGCAGGGAATCTGAAGCAGCGGCAGACGCCCGATGGAAGTGTCCAGTACACCTGGGATAGCGCCAACCGGCCAACGAAGGCAATTGCAACAGTTGCTGGGAATAAGACGGTAACGACGATTGAGTACACCGATGCTAGTTCGTTGCGTCCGCATTTCGTCGCAACGCCGGGCAAGATCCGTGCGTTCGTTTATGACGCGCAAGGCAACGCGACTGGCTACGCAGAGGTGCAAACGACTGACCTGACAGGCGAACAGGGGATGCAGGCGGTCGGGACGGGCAGCAAGATGACGGTCGGCGCTAGTTACGATGGAGCGGGGCGTCTCTTGTCAGCCACAGTCATCCAGGACGGCCAGAAACTTGAGGACTGGACCTATACCTACGACGCGAAGGGAAACATCGCAACGACGAACGATGCCGTGTCGGGTTGGGCGATGCGAACGCTTGAGCGAAACGCCGCGAACCGTGCAACACAAATAGCGGGTAACAGCGGTCAGGCAAGTATCGCTTACGATGAACGTGGCCGCGTAAAGTCTTTCCAGTACAACGAACCAGCAAGTTCGGTAAATGGCGGACTCTTCCGTGTACTGGCGGTCGACTATCAATATGCTGCGAATGGCACGGTGTCGTCACATTCAGCGAAGGTCTCAACTAACGGCGCGTGGCGGCAGCCGATCAGTGACGCTGAGCTAGGTGTGTGGCTGACCAACTGGGAGTTGGGCAATGATCCGGTTGGGCCGCCACCTATGCTTACAGGAATCAGCGCTGACGCCGGAGCCTTCGTTCCAAAAATGTGTGTTGAATGCTACATGGCGTGGAAGGCGAAGTTCACAGGGAAGCTTTTTGATAGTGACCTGAGCGATACACTGCCGGATTGGGGCGAGACAATGGAGCTGATGCTGAGCGATCAGTCGCAGGTTCCTTATCCTGCTCTTGTACCGGACCTGACTGGCTCAGCGAAGAGGTCAATGCTTTACAGCGCTCTCTTTGGAGCCGGAAGCGGCGACGCTGGAATGGTTAAATGTGGGAGCGGCGGTGGTAAGGAGTGGCGTGAGGGGGATTGCTTTGCAAAGTATCAGTACGATATGCAAATTTGCAATTCGCTTGGCACCATAATGGGCAAAAAACGAGGCCGTGCGCTGTGCAAGCAGCAGGGATTCCAAGATTACCAAGAGTGTAGAGGTCATTGATGGATAACTATCCCCCGCGTTCAGTGGTCGTAACCTACGACGAAGATAGTCAACAGTTGGTTTTACAGTTAGTTGACCCTGCAAAGCTGGCGCCGCTCTTGGCTCGAACGCTTAAAGCACCGATCCTGTTGGACGAATTCGATTTCAAGCTTGACGACGAATTCGCGCGTCGGTTTGGGGGGGGGCGTGCTCAATCTGATTGCACTGGGTCAGCCGGAGATCAAACAATACATGACGGTCACGCAGCACCCAATCGACAAGCCGTCAGAAGAGTAACAATCAGAGGGTAAGTACCATCCGACCGACGTTTTGTCATGGCACCGAGGGGACAGAAGCGGCGCCGCTGATGCCCGGAGGCGAAGTGCAATTGTCCCCTATCACGATCGTCCGGCGGCGCGCAATATCGTGCCTGCCGGATGCCTATCAATTTCCCGGAATAACTGGAACGGCACGGCCGTCGGCATCATCCCGTCTGGCTACCTGTTCTTGAAGACCCGTGTCGTTCGCTAAGGAAGTCGCTGGAGGATGGCGGTGCAGCGGGAAGCGCGCGCTTCTTTACCCACACAGCGTGGACAACTCACTTGTCTGAACAACAAATCACACCTGCACACCTAATTCCTTGGCGAACGGGAGGCGCGGCGGCCATGCAAAGGCCGTCATACCTCCCGCCTTGCGCTGCGCGCTTGCCGGAACGGTATGCCCTGAGTACCGGTGGTTGCGTGAAGGCTTGATGGCGTTTCGGACGGCCGGTAATTGAGATAGTCTTGAGTGAGCTGCCGATATATATAATGCGCCGCACCACCTATGTCACGAAGAGCCTTCATGCGAGTCGCCGTCATTAGCGCCTACTACAAAGAGCCGCGTCACGTCTTACGAAGATGTCACGAAAGAGTCCTTGCGCAGCTAGGCGACGTGACCCACTTTATGGTCGCCGATGGATTTCCCGCCTCCGAAGTTGATAGCTGGACGGGTGTGGTCCACATCAAGATTCCCAATCACGCCGACTACGGGGATACTCCTCGCGGTGTAGGTGCCGCTTGCGCAGCCGCCAATGGATTTGACGCGATTTGTTTTCTTGACTCCGACAACTGGTTTGAGCCAAACCATGTCGAAACGATGCGCATGATCGTCGAGAAAACGGGGGCGCAAGTCGTCACGGCGGCTCGAAATATTTTCACTGCAGACGGTCGTATGCTCGGCATCTGTAAAGAGTCCAACGGCGTCGATTTTAGCGACACCAATTGCTATCTCCTTACGCGCACTGCCTTTCCCGCATGCACGGCGTGGCTCTTCAAGGACACGCGCGAAAGCATCGTGGGCGACAGGCGATTCTGGGACGCCGTGCAAACCGGAGGCTACATGCGTGTCCACTCAACCGTTCCGACGGTCAACTACGTGAGTACGCTCGCATCTCACTACGAGATGTTCGGAGAAATTCCGCCTGACGACTCAAAGATGATTTTACGATTGACCGGCCGCCAGCATTTTCAGATGATCAGTTACGCGCAATTCAAGGCAATGGGCGGAGTGCCTGGTTGGTAATAGCGGTCGTGTGCCCCAATTCATAGTAGTAGCGAGCGTGTCGCGTCCGTCCGCTTCGCCGTTAGCTTGAGTCTCGCATGAGACACTTGTCTAATCCATAAGGCCAACAGACCCAAACCCCATCGCCACCTGCGCAAGACCGATGCATACCGCGTCGAACTCAATCAAGTCGCGTCATGAAAAATCACCCCAAGCGTGTGCCGGTGACCCGACCGCAACCGGCTCACGCCGTGCCGCAGATTCACGCGATACACGCCCCGCGTGCCCTGCACCGGCCGGTGATGAACCGCAAACACCACCGCGTCGCCCTTGCGGAGCGGCACGACTTCCGTGCGCGACTGCATCCGCGGACGCTGCTCCATCATGACGAACTCCCCACCCGTGAAATCCTCGCCGGGCTCGGATAGCAGAATCGCGACCTGAAGCGGGAAGACGTGCTCGCCATACAGATCCTGATGCAGGCAGTTGTAGTCGTCCGTGGCGTATTGAAGCATCAGAGGCGTGGGGCGCAGCTGACCGGCGGCGTGGCAGCGTTCGACGAATTCGTCGTGCGCGGCCGGATAGCGCACATCGATTTTCATCACCTCGTTCCAGCGATTTGCGACCGGTGCGAGGTGCGGATAGAGTTTCGTGCGCAAATCACCAATCAGATGCGGTAGCGGATACGCAAAGTACTTGTATTCACCACGGCCGAAACCATGCCGCGCCATCACCACGCGGCTGCGATACAGATCGTCGCGCGGATAGAGTGCGGTCAACGCGTCGCATTCCCGCGCGGTGAGCAGATTGCGCAGCATCGCGCAGCCATGTCCGTTCAGCTCTTCTTCGGCATCGAACCAGTCGATCGCGTCGACACGCTGCGTTAGCGAATCGGAGGCAGTGCCTGGCTCCAATACCCTCGCGTGTTTCGGATTGGGCTCGAACCCCAGGTCCAACTCGGGCGACAGCGAGTGCGGGTCCTTCGCGACCGTATTCATGAGCATTCTCCGTAAGGCGGTTCATCGAGTGATGACTGAGTGTAATGACGCAACTAAGATCATGCACTCCGACTCTTGCTCTTCAATTCCCGTATTGTTATGGCCGCACCGCTCGAAGTCTGAGCAAGAGCAAAGGCTTGACTCGACAATGCAAACTTCGCGAAACGTGCCGCGAGGTTCATAGTAAGACCCTATTTAGCGCAACACGCATATTCGGAGGCCTCACCCATGTCTGCCTCTCCAGAGAAACTCGACGACTGGCTCAACAAGGAGGCGGTGACCGAAGACGACATCACCGCGTTCCCGCTGACGGCAATGGCCGCGACCCTGGACCGGGAAGAAAGTGGCGATACGGTGCCACCGCTCTGGCACTGGCTGTACTTTCTGCCGATCGCGCCGCTGTCCGAGGTCGGTCCGGACGGACATCCGAAGCGCGGCGGATTTCTGCCGCCGGTGCCGCTGCCGCGCCGCATGTGGGCCGGCGGACGCCTGACGTTCCACGCGCCGCTCAAAGTTGGCGAGCATGCGAAACGCACGTCGACCATCGCCAATATCGAAGACAAGACCGGCCGCTCGGGCCGACTCGTGTTCGTGACGGTGCAACACACCGTCGAAGCCGGCGGTGAACTAAAGCTCGAAGAAGAGCACGACATCGTCTACCGCGATGCGCCGCAAGAGGGCGCCCGGCCGCCGCAAGCGGCGCTCGCGCCGGAGGGCGAAACGTGGCGTCGCACTGTCGATGCGGACGTGGTGATGTTGTTCCGCTACTCCGCGCTGACCTTCAACGGACATCGCATCCATTACGACTACCCGTATGTGACCGAGGTCGAAGGCTACCCTGGCCTGATCGTTCACGGACCGCTGATCGCGACACTCCTCGTCGATCTGGTGCGCCGGGAAAAACCGGATGCAACACTGGAAAGCTTCGCGTTCACGGCGCTGCGGCCCACCTTCGCTGGCCAGCCTTTTACGGTATGTGGCAGACCTTCTGCCGATGGCAGGACTGTCGACCTGTGGGCTAAAGACCACGAAGGCTATCTGACCATGCGGGCTACGGCGGCGCTTGCATGAACGCTGCGAAATGGGTTGTTCCGATCGCTACCTCAGAAAATTAAAAAATTCGAAAAGGGGGCAGCTTTCAGAGCGAGCCGCAGCCGAATCGCGTCCGTCGTCGGTCGTCGGCGAACTGCAACCTGGCCCAGGCTGGAACTATTAATTTCCAATAAGAAACGGTTGGGCGAGTTGCACGACGCCACCGAGGCCCCGGCGGCAGCGGCCTGCAGCACCGCCCGACGCCATGCCATCCCTACGGTGCATCAAACTCACAAACCCCTACAGCCCCACCCGGCGCCCCGCCCCGGGCAAATACCCTTGCCGCCATAAACGCCCGCGTGTATAGTTTCCGAACTTACTCTTGTTTCGCATCGGAAATTAAAGGGACTCTCATGAACGCTTCCACCATCCTCGCCGACCTCGGCATTGCCCACGCGGCGCAAGCCGGCGATATCGCGGTTCATTCGCCGATTACCGGCGAACTCATCGGCCGTGTGGCCAGCAACACGGTGGCGGAAGTCGATACGGCCCTCGCCAATGCGAAAGAGGCGTACACGGCCTGGCGCAACGTCCCGGCACCGCGCCGTGGCGAGCTGGTGCGTCTGCTCGGCAATCGTCTGCGTGAAAAGAAGCAGGCGCTCGGCAGCATCATCACGCTCGAAACCGGCAAGATCCTGCAGGAAGGGTTGGGCGAAGTGCAGGAAATGATCGACATCTGCGACTTCGCGGTCGGTCTGTCGCGTCAGTTGTACGGTCTGACGATCGCCTCGGAGCGCCCTGGCCATCGCATGGCTGAAACATGGCATCCCATGGGGACGTGCGTCGTCATCTCGGCGTTCAACTTCCCGGCAGCGGTGTGGTCGTGGAATGCGGCGCTGGCACTGGTGTGCGGCAACGCGGTGATCTGGAAGCCGTCCGAAAAGACGCCGCTGACCGCGCTTGCCGTCAACCAGATTCTCGGCGAGGCGCTGCAGGAATTCGGCGACGCCCCGGCCGGCCTGACCGCGCTGATCAACGGTGGCCGCGACGTCGGCGCGAAGCTGGTGGCCGACCCGCGTGCGTCGATTGTCAGCGCGACGGGCAGCACGGAAATGGGCCGCACGGTCGGCATTGAAGTGGCGAAACGCTTCGGCCGCTCGCTGCTCGAACTCGGCGGCAACAACGCCGGCATCGTCGCGCAAACGGTGGATCACGAACTCGCAATGCGCGGCATCCTGTTCTCGGCGGTCGGCACGGCGGGGCAGCGTTGCACGTCGCTGCGGCGTTTGTTCGTGCACGAGAGCGTGTACGACAAGACCATCGAACGTCTTAAGCAGTTGTACAGCAAGGTGCCGATCGGCAATCCGCTCGAAAAGGGCACGCTGATGGGACCGCTCATCGACAAGCAATCGTACGCTCGCATGCAGGAAGCGCTGCAGCAGGCCACGGCCGAAGGCGGCAAGGTGTTCGGCGGCGAGCGCGTCGAAGTGAAAGGCTATGAAGGCGGTTACTACGTGCGCCCGGCCATTGTCGAAATGCCGTCGCAAACGTCGGTGGTGCTGAAGGAAACATTCGCTCCGATTCTCTACGTGTTGCGCTATTCGGATTTCGCGGACGCGGTCGAGGCGAACAATGCGGCGGTTCACGGTTTGTCGTCGTGCGTGTTCACGACGGATCTGCGCGAAGCCGAACGCTTCCTGTCCGACTCGGGCAGCGACTGCGGTATCGCTAACGTGAACATTGGACCGAGCGGCGCGGAAATCGGCGGCGCGTTCGGTGGCGAGAAGGAAACTGGCGGCGGTCGTGAATCGGGTTCGGATGCATGGAAGGCCTACATGCGCCGCGCGACCAACACGGTCAACTATTCGTCGGCATTGCCGCTCGCACAGGGTATCGATTTCAACATCGACTGATCGGGTTAGTGGCAGTACGGAATAAAAGCAATCAAACAGTAGAGCATGCAGCAGAAAACAGCGGCGCATTCACGCGCCGCTGTTCACAACCTTCTTCAGCAATCCGTTTGCGCCGCCCGCCTTTTCTGAGCGGCCACGCTACTCGTGGAGTAAGACGTGAGTTCCAAAGTCGTGATCGTCGGCGGTGGGGTGATCGGTAGCTCGATTGCGTATTTCTTGCGCCTGTCCGATCCGACAGTCAGCGTCACGGTGATCGAACGCGATCCGACGTATGCGCGTTCGTCGTCGGCATTGTCGGCGGCATCCATTCGCCAGCAATTCTCCACCCCGCTTTCCATTCAGATGTCGCTGTTCGGTATCGAGTTTCTGCGCTCGATTGGCGAACGGCTCCAGATAGACGGAGCGAAGCCGACGATCGAGCTGCACGAAGGCGGTTATCTGTTTCTCGCCACGCCCGCCGGTGAGGCGACGCTGCGTGAAAATCACGCGCTGCAAAAGAGTCTCGGCGCCGATATCAGTCTGCTCGACCAGGGCGCATTGCAAGCGCGCTTTCCCTGGCTCAATACGGAGGATCTTGTCGCCGGTGCTTTGGGTGAAAGCGGTGAGGGCTGGTTCGACGGTTACGGCCTCGTGCAGGCGCTGCGCAAGAAAGCGCAGGCGCTCGGCGCGCGCTATGTTGCCGCCGATGTCACCGCGCTGCATCGCGACGGCAAGCATGTCACACAAGTCCAGACTGCGAATGGCGAGGTCTACACCTGCGACGTCGTGGTGAACGCCGCGGGCGCCTGGGCGCGCAAAGTCGCGCAGATGGCCGGCATTGATCTTCCGGTGTTCGCGCGGCGCCGCAGTATTTTCAATGTCACATCGCCCGCGCGGCTCGAGCGGTGCCCGTTGCTGATCGATCCGAGCGGTGTGTATTTCCGGCCTGAAGGCAAGTCGTTCATTTGCGGTGCATCACCGTCGGCGGACAACGATCCCGACGATTTGCCGCTTGATGAAGTCGATCACGCCATTTTCGACGACGTGATCTGGCCGGCGCTCGCGCATCGCGTGCCGCAATTCGAAGCGCTGCGCGTGCAGAACTGCTGGTCCGGCTATTACGAATACAACGTGCTGGATCAGAACGCGATCATCGGCCATCACCCGGACGTCGATAACTGCATTTTTGCCAATGGTTTTAGCGGGCACGGTTTGCAACAAGGTCCGGCAACCGGGCGCGGCATCAGTGAATTGATTCTGCATGGCCGCTACACGACGCTCGATCTGGGTTCGCTGAGCTTTACTCGCGTACTCGAAAACCGGCCGATCGTGGAGAAGAACGTGGTTTAGCCGATATCGAAATCGGCGTGCAAAGAATGCAGCAGGCATTCGCAAAGCAGTAAGAGCAATACTTGAAATAACCCGGCGAGCACGCGATGCGCAGCCGGGTTTTTTTATGCAAGTGCTAAATCGCAAGGATTTAGCACAAACATCCCGATCCGGCAAAGCGGCATAAGCTCACACGCGGGGCCGGCTATGCGCATGGGCTCTGCCCACGCCAGCAACCGGGCGCCTGCCGCCTTCTTCGCATCCCGTTTAAACTCAAGCTATTGCTTCGCATGGATGCATTTTTCTAATAGTTTAATTCCTCACGTTCCATATTTTCGTCAAACTCCTGAAACATGGGTGAATGTTAAATAGGGAGTGCCACTGGTTTTGCGCTAAAAATATCGGTTATCATCGCTGTCTGTCGCGAATGATCCTGATGAGTTAATCCATCGGGCCATCCACGTTAATACCGTCGCATCGAACCAGAAAAAATCAGATGAAGATGTCGCGCAAAAAAATTGCAATCCTGGTAGTCGGTCTTCTGGTCGTGGCTGGCGTGGTCATTCAGGCGGTGTGGCGTCCCTTCGCGCATCGCAAAGCAGCCGGGACCAGCGAAATCGTGCTCGATATTCATCACCCGGACGCGGTGATCGACAGCGAAGCGCTCTCGCGTTTGCCGCGCGACATCTTGCGCGTGTCGCTGCTGCACGACGTGCTGACACAGGACTTCGTTGACTATTACGAATCGAACGACACGCGGCTGTCCACGGAAGGCGCGCTGCGGCGTCTTGCATTCGAACATCAACTGGACTGGCGCGATGAGTTGATCCGCCGCGTATTCGACGAACCCGCGCATGTGCTGCTGTGGCGTTCGCCGGATGGCCGCCTTGGCTATTGGGTGATGTCGATGCACCGTAACGGTCTGGCGAAGTTGCTGCAAAGCTTCGGCAACGTCGCCGCGAGCGACTCGCAGTTGAGCCAGGTCGCCAAACTCTCCGGCGACGTGCCCGTCTATGCGTTGAAGCTGGCGGTCGGCCGCACAATCCTGTTCGCGACGAAAGACGACCGTCTTGTCGTGATGTCCGCACCCGGCGTGCTGCTCGACGCGAAAGGCGGCCTGCTGAACGAGCGCGCCGACGCCGTGTCCGAGATGCTTTCGTCAGACCGCGACGACGCAGCGCGCGCCTATCAACTGGACGCGCCCGGCGATGCGCCGAAGGGGCACCGGCTGGTGGTGTCGGCGAATTATTTGTCGTTTGGTTATCAGGCGTTTTTCTCCGGAATCGACGCACTGCGATTCGATTTTTCGCCGGATGGCAACTCAGCGGCGAACTGGCAAACTTCCGCGCTGATCGAGCCGGGCAAGTTGCCTCAGGCGTGGAATAGCGCCGACTTGTGGCGCGCCTTGCCGGCCAATCCGGCGGCGTGCACGAGCTTGCCGGCCGACTGGAAAGAAGCGTCGGGTCTGTTGGGCAAGGTTGCGGATGTCGGCGCGGAGGGCGCTGCAGCAATCGGCGATCAGCTCGCCGGCCCCGCGGCCGTCTGCTGGTATGCGAAGTCCACGCTGATCGCGCCGGTGTTCGTCGCTCGCGTGAAGACGCAGGACGCGGCGAGCATCGCTGCGCTGAAAACCGCGCTCGGCAAGACCTTTGGTGACGTGATCGGCGCGTACGAGGCAAAGGCCGCCAAATCCGGCGACGCCGACGCGAGCTATCGCCGCTTGCCGGTCACGAAGCATGACCAGGGCGCCAGCGTCACCGTGTGGCAGCGGCCGGTCAGTGCACGCTCGGGCACCGCGTTGTCCAGTGCGGCGTCGTTCGCGTCGCAACTGTCGGCGGAGCGTTATTTCCCGGTAACGCTCGCACTGGCGCACGGCTATCTGATTTTCTCGCCTGATTCGCGTCTGGTCGACGACACGCTCGCCGTGCTCGACAAGCGCTATCCGGCCCTTGCCGATACGCTCGCGCCGCAGCGGCTGCCGCGCACGATTCTGACGTTGACGCCTTCGTCTGCCGCCGCGTTGATCGAACGCGAGGCGGGCGCGGCGCTGCCGGCGGATCAGGAAGCAGTGTTCCGCAATGCCTCGCGCACGCATCTCGTGCCGAAGCTGCATGCACTCGCACACTACCCGCCGGTTTCGTTGACGCTGCCGGAGAACTTGCCAGGTTCGACGGGCTGGGTGCCGGTGGAGTGGTGGTTCGATCGCGCGAAGGCGGGTGCGGACGCCGGTATGGCCAATGCGCCCGTCGATCAGCCTGGCACCGAGGGCGATTGAATGCGCCGTCTTCACGTCTCTGAGGTGACATCCACGACGCATGGGCGTGTCATGGCGCATGCGCCTGAGCGTGCGCCCACAGCGCATGCAAGCGCTCACGTGTACGGCACGTCGTCCGCCGCTCGCCGTATGTGGCTCGCGTGCGCTGCGTCGGCGCTCCTCATGGCCGGCCTTGCGCCCTATGCGAATGCGCTGACCAGTACCACCGCATCGCCGGATCCCGACGCGCTTTCGCCGCAGCAATCTGCCGCATTTCGGGCCTGGTTCATCCGCATCGTCGACCAGCAAATGCGCCGTGGCCCGACGCCGCGCTGGACGCAACGCGATTGCGCGGGTCTCGTGCGCTTTGCCGTCGGCGAGACGCTCAAACCGCATGACAGCAAATGGCTGCGCGCCAACGGCATGACCAGTCTCGCGGACACCAGCAGCATGCCGCCCGAATTGCAGTTGTCCGCATCGCAACGCGGAATCGCGAATCGCTGGACTCAACTCGACGGTTCCACCGGCGCGTATGCCTCGGCGATCGCGCTGATTCAACGCAATAGCCGGTTCGTTTCGAAGGACGTCAACCAGGCGCTGCCCGGCGACCTGCTGTTCTTCGACCAGGGCGACGACCAGCATCTGATGATCTGGCTGGATCGCTACATCGCTTATCACACAGGCACCGTTACGCCGACCGATACCGGTCTGCGCGCCGTGGCCGTCTCCGACCTGATGCAATGGAAAGATTCCCGCTGGCAGCCGCTCGACGGCAATCCGAATTTCGTTGGCGTGTTTCGTTTGGACTTTCTGACACCATGACCCGAATGAATTCCGTCACCGCGTCGCGCGCCTGGCTCGGCAAGTTGCATCGTCGCATCGGTTTTACCGTGGTCGCGCTTGTCGCGGCCATGACGCTTGTTATCGCACCAACGGCCTATGCCGACGACGACGCATCCAGCACCGCCGCCGATACCAACATCGCCGCGAACCCGACGTTGCAAGCCGCGCCGTCGAGCAACTTCGCTTCGCAGAAGGTTGACGGCCAGCCGTTCTTCCTGCTCTCGGATGCGAGCTTCGGCAGCGATCAGTTGGCGCAGGTGCGGCTTGAGGCGCCCGGCCGCGAGTTCAAGGATGCGCTGCAAGCGTATGGCGGCGCGGACATCGTCGTATATCGCGTGCCGAAGCCGTTGGACTTTTTGAAGGCGCAGAAGAATCTGCATCGCTTGAATGTCGCGCCGAATTATCAGGGCGAAGGGCTGGCGAATACGCTGGCTTATCTGTGGGACCGTTGGTTCACCGAAGCACGCCGCGCCTGGCAGCGCGTGCTGTCGTTCGCGACGCGCAGCAAGGCGACCGAAGCCGCGCCGCAATTCAAACTCGGCGAGCAGACCGGCAAGCAGACGCAATTCCAGCAGAACTCGCAGTTCGCGCCGCTGAAAGGCTATGACATGGTCGCTCGCTTTCGCTATCCGATCTGGGACGCGAAGGTGATCGAGCCGCCGAAGGGCGTGAATCTCCAAGGCAGCAGCAGTAACTTCATCGAAGCGAGTTCGGGCAACGTGATGATTCCAGTCGGCAAACTGCCGCCGGGGCTGTATATCGTCGAGGCCGTGATCGGCAACTATCGTGCGCATACCTTATTGTTTGTGTCGGACACGGTCGCGGTCGTGAAAGCGGCGTCGAGCGGCATGCTGGTGTGGACTGCACGGCGCGATAACGGCAAGCCGGTCGCGAATACGGACGTGAACTGGACTGACGGTGTAGGCGTGCTGCAAAGCGGCACCACCGGCAACGACGGCGCGCTGATGTTGCAACACGTGAGCCCCGAGCGTAGCTACGTGCTTGGCATCGATCCGCAAGGCGGCGTGTTCGTCTCGGAGAATTTCTATTACGACAGCGAGATCTACAACACCAAGATCTACGCGGTGACCGACCGTCCGATGTACCGTCCGGGCGACGCGGTGCATGTGAAGTTCATCGGCCGCACGTTCCAGAACGCGACGCAATCCACCGCGCCCGCCGAGGCCGATATCAAGCTCGACGTACTCGATCCGAACGGCTCGCCGGTGGCGACCAGCAAGGTGCATTTTGCTTCCGACACTGGCGCGGATGCGTCCTTTACACTTCCCGCCGATGCCACCGCCGGCGGCTATACGCTGCGCTTCGACTACAACGGCGATGTATACGGCAGCGCATTTCGCGTCGCTGAATATGTGAAACCGCATTTCGACGCCAATCTGTCGATGGATAAAGCCGACTACGCAACCGGCGAGCAATTGAAGGGCAAAATCCAGTTGCGCTATCCGGACGGCAAGCCAGTGCGTGACAGCAAGGTCTCGGTCACGCTGCGTGCGCAGAAAGTGACGATTGTGGATGGTGAGCTGCGTTATGCAGGGTTGTTTCCGGTCAAACTGGAACAGCAGGAACTCACCACCGATAGCGACGGCAACGCGAGCCTCACGCTGCCCGCCGCCAAAGAACCGAGCCGTTATGCGTTGACGCTGTTCGCGCAGGATGGTGCGGCGTACAAGGTGCGTGTGACGCGTGAGGTGTTGATCGCGCGCGGGGCGACGCCTTATCGCCTGTCGTCTGCCAAGTCGTTTTCACAGCCGAAGGAAGCGGTCAATTTCGATCTGCAAGCGCTCGGGTCGATCGATCCGTCTGCGCATGCGCCGGCCAAGTGGGAATGGACGCGACTCGAATCGCAAACGCATGGCGAAGGCGCACTCAAAGGTGCAACGCCAGGCGGCAAGCTGTCATTCCCGGTGCAATTCGACGAGCCGGGTTCGTACATGCTGTCCGTCAAGGACGACACCGGCAATCTGCTCGCCGCCGCGAGCCATTGGGTGGCGGGCGATGGTCTGAAGGCGATTCCGGGCAGCGTCGAGATCGTATTCGATCGCGACAAGTACAAGATCGGCGATACCGCTGAAGCGCTGATCACCTTCCCGATCCCGGTCGACGATGCGTTGCTGACGCTCGAGCGCGACAACGTCGAACATCGGGCGTTGCTGACATCAGGCGGCGACTGGCTGCAACTGCAACGCGTGGCGCCCTCGCAATGGAAAGCACGCATCAAGGTCGGTCAGGAATTCGCGCCGAACATGACTTTCTCGGTGCTGTACGTGCATGCCGGCGAATACGTGTTCCAGAACGCGGGCATCGTGGTCGCGCAGCCGCAGATCGAACTGAACGTGAAGAGCGACAGGCCGGTGTACGGTCCGGGCGATACGGTCACGCTGAACTTCGACAGCACGCTGAACGGCAAACCGGAAGCGGCGAACCTGACGGTGAGCGTGGTCGATGAAATGGTCTACGTGTTGCAGCCGGAAATCGCGCCGAATATCGTCGACTTTTTCTATCATCCGCGTCGCAACAATGTGCGGACGTCGTCGAGTCTGTCGTTCATTACGTACGACCTTGCGCGCTCGCCATTGAAGGGCGCGCCGGGCGGCCCGCAACGCGCGAACTACAACGAGCGCGGCGTGAAGGTGCTCGAACGGCCGCGTCGTGACGATCAGGACACGGCCGCGTGGGAAGGCACGCTGAAGACCGACGCGAACGGTCACGCCACCATGACCTTCAAGATGCCGGACTCGCTGGCCCGCTGGCGCGTCACCGTGCGCGCGGCGGCGCCGGACGGCATGGTCGGTCAGCGCACCGCCTACGTGCGCTCGGACAAGGCGCTGTATCTCAAGTGGAGCGGGCCTTCGCATTTCCGCGTGAACGATCAACCGGCCATCGACATGATCGCCTTCAATCAGACCGACGCGGATATGGAGGCCGAGTGGGTGGTCGACGGCGGCGGTCTCTCGTTGAATCAGAAGGTCACGCTCAAGCGCGGCGCCCACTATCTGCGACTGCCGACGGGTGCGCTGAAGGCGGGTGAGGTCAACGCGACCCTGCGCCGTGCGGGTAAGGATGTGGATCGCTTGCAGACCACCATTCATCTCGATGCGAGCGGTTGGCTCGATCTGCATCAGAACACGGTGGCGCTCGACGGCTCGAATAAGCCGCTCAATCTGCCGCAAGATGCGCAGGACGTCAGCGTGCGGTTCATCGGCAGCGCTGCGAGCCAATTTGCGCGCGTCGCCGACGATCTGATCAATTACCCGTACGGTTGCGCCGAGCAGACGTCGAGCCGCCTGATTCCTTTGGCGCTGGCGCACGATGCCATTGGCCGCGGCGACAATTCGAGTTCGACGCAGGGGCTTGAAGCGCTGCTGCGCAATCAGCGCCAACGTCTGGCGATGCTGGCGGGTGTCGGCGGCACGTTCGGCTGGTGGGGCGATACGACCGGCGGCAGTTCGCTGATAACCGCCTATGCGTACTACGCGGACTGGCTCGCGAGCCGTAGCCTCGGCATTACGCTGCCCGCGGACAACTGGCAGCACGCGATGGACGTCTATCGCGATGCCGGTGCGAAAGAGCCGCTGTTGCATCGCGCGCTGGCGTTGTGGTTCATGCAGCAGATGGGCTTGCCGGTCGCGACGCCGGTTGCGGGTGTCGCGGCGGATTTGACGAGCGACGCAGCGGCTTCGGCCAAGGCTGCTACGCCTGCTCGCAATGGCACATATGGCGCGTCGGACAGCATCGTGTTCGCGCAAGCCGATTCGCCGCGCGGCAAGCAGATGGCGACGCTGCTGATCGCCAACTTGGCGCGCAGCGTGAGCGCTCAACTGCCGGATGGCTTCGATGCTGCGGCGAGCGCCGCGCGTATGGCGTTGGCTAACGATCCGGCACCGCTCGTACAGAGCTTGCTTTATATGACAGGTGGCAACGGCGGCGCGGCGGTCGATGCATCGGCCTTGCTCGCGAAGAGCAGCGCAGACTATCCGACGCTCGATCGTGCGCTGACATTGCTGTGGGTGCGTAAGGCGCTTGGCGGCGACGCGGCGCCGGCTTCGCTGCCGTCGCTGCAAGGCGCGGGTTGGACGCGCACTGTGACGCCGACCGGCACGCCGCTCTGGAAGTGGGTGGGTGTGGCGAGTTCCGGAGGAAATCCCAGTGGGGGATTACCAACCACGCTCGATGCAGGCGCCGCGCGCACCGACGTCAACGCACTGGTCTCCTTCCGCAGCCATACGAGCGAAGACAGCCGTCTCAACATCACCGTCGAACGCCGTTTCTACAAGCTGGAGCCGCTCGAAGTGAAGGTCGATCCGAAGAAGGCGGGGGGCGCCGAGAGCCAACTGGGTCGCTCGGCATTCACCGCGCGTCTCGTGAAGCAGGGTGATGCAATCGACAGCAATGCGCTGTACGTCGACGAAGTCACGCTCACGCCGCGCTCCGGCAACGCGTACCACTACGGTCTGCTCGATGTGCCGCTGCCGCCGGGCGGCGATGTCGAGGCGACGAGCTGGGGCGTGTCGATCGACGGTTTGCCTGGCGCGAAAGAAGGGGTAAGCGGTCCGCAGCCGTTCGCGCGTGCCGCGTCGTATGAGATGGGTGAGTTGGCCTATCACCAGCCGGTGCCCTTGCTCGATCGTCCGGTGACGCTGCGGCAACTGGTGCGCTTTGCGTTGCCGGGCACGTTTGCGTTGCCGCCAGCGCGCTACTTCCGCATGTATCAGCCGGACGCCAAGGCGTTCGAAGGCGGCAAGAGCGATCGCATGACGACTCTGCGTATTCAGTAAGCGAGACTGTTATGTTCTCCGCTCTCCGGCACTCGCGCGATCGTCTGGCAGCTACGCTGCGGATTGCGCTTGTCGTGGGAGCGGGGTGTGTTTTTAGTAGTGCGGGGGCGACGGCGGCGGCTGCATTGTCGTCGACAGTGTCTCCTGCGGCTGCGGCAAGCTCGTCGCCGATCGTGTCATCGAGATCGACGACGAACTCATCGTTAAATGTGCCGTCACAGTCGTCGCCAAGTTCATTGCCAAAGTCGACGTCAATCGCATCGCCAGGCTCGCCGTCAGCCGCTCCCTCGGCGCAATTGCTGCGCTTCGCCTGGTTGCACGACGGCCAATCGCAGTTGTGGCAGTTCAACGCCGGCGCCGCCGCAGACAGCCTCACGCCTCAGTCCGCACGTCCCTTACCTACAACGCTGGAGACGCCGCTCGGCAGCGTCTGGAAACTGTTCGTCTACGGCTATCTGGTTGACCGCAATATCGCCACGCCGGACTACACCTGCCGCGGCGGCGATCCGGAAGATGTGTATTGCTGCATGACGGGCGGCCACGTCGACCGTGAACATGCGCTGGTGCAATCGTGCGGACGCTTTTTCGAGCCCGCGCGCCTGCAGCTCGATCCCGCCGATTGGCGCAAATACTGGACAGCCGCGCATGCGCCCGCCTGGCTGCGCGACCTCCACGCGATGGCACCGACGCGCCGCGTGCCGGTAGCCGACCTGCTCGCCGCCTTGCAAGCGATGCCGGCACGGCCGCGCGAAGCGGCGGCGAGCACGCTGGTGTCGGTGCTGACCAGCGGACGCGGTGAGGGCACCGTGTCGCTCTACGGCAGCGTGCTGCGTGCCAAAACCTGGACCATGCCGGACCCGGCCCGGCCCGGCGCCTCGATCGGCGGTGCGGCAGGCTGGCTTGCCGACGGCACGCCGGTGTGGCTGGGCGGCCCCGGCGGCAGCGCGCGCGTGCTGGCGGACGCCGCGCCGCGCATCGCGCCGTTGCTCACGCAAGTCGCCGTGCCCGACGACAACGCGTGCGTACTGGTCGATTTCTTCAGCCGCTATCCGATTCGTCAGGTGCTCGGCGACAAGGGGCCGGCAGCGGTGCCAGACGGCCCGCTGCGTGGCGATTTCCGGATCGGCTTCGTCAACGGTAACTGGGCGCGTGTGGAAAGCCGCGGCGAGCTTCGGCTCGATCGTGACGACGCAGGTGCGCCACAAGTGGTTGGGCGCTTCGGCATGAATGACTACGTCGCGCGGGTGGTCGAGCGCGAAGGCGATACGAGCCAGCCGGAAGCGGCGAAAGCGTTGGCGGTGGCGGCGCGGTCCTACGTCGTGCAGCACGGCAACCACGATCACGGCTGTTTCCGTATCGACGACAGCAGCAGCACGCAGCGCGTCCTGCCGCGCGCGCCGACCGCTGCCACACGCCGAGCGGCCGATCTGACCGACGCGCTGGTGCTCACCGGCGTGCCGGTTCAGTATCACCACGACAAGGCCGCGCCTGGTCAGATGAGCTGGCTGGCCGCGAAGGCATCCGCGCAAACCGGTCTCACTTTCGACGCCATTCTCTCGCGTACCTGGCCGCAGGCGACCATGACGTCGTTCGAGAGCCCGCTGTCCGGCGATTGCGTCCAGGTGGCCGGCGCGCAGCAATGGCTGCAGCGCAATGCGCCGTTGTGGGCGAGGCGTATGGACGGCGCGGCGGGCTACGAGACGCCCGATTTGCCGGCCGTGTGCGCCGTGCGCGAAGGACGGCCCTATGCGGACGCGCAGCGCAATCGCGTGTACGTGTACCGCTTGCAGACCGAAGAGGACCGCATCGCGCTGGCGCATGAATATATCCACCTCGCGTTTCAGCATCATCCGCGTGGCCTTGATGAAGCGTTCGTCGAACGTACCGCGCGCACGCTGATTCGCACTGACAATCCGATCCAATGAACACGGTCTCGCGCCCGCGCCCGCTTTCGCAAATGCTCCCTGCGACGCTGCTTACGGCACCGCTTATTGCATCGCTTTTTGCGCCGCTTGTAGCACGGCGTGTCGCACCGCTTATGCGCCGCGTCCGATCTCGCACGGCAGTCGCCTTTATCGTGGCTACGCTATCGGCAACTACCGCAATGAACGTACAAGCAGCAGGCGCGGACGGCAGCAGCAGCGCGCTCGCCGATCTCACCGGCGCATTCGGCGGGTGGCGCCACAGCGGACTGACGAACGAAGGCGAGCACTTCGTCGCAGCGTATCCCCGGTTGCCAGTCGACCGCGGCGCGCAACGCTATCGCACGCTGATCGAAGGGCGCCTGAAGCGCTTCGACAAACACGCGCGCAAGCCGCCCACGCTGGTCGTCAACGGCAACCCCACGCCGCTCTATACCGACGACGAAGGCGCATTCGCGCGTCCGTGGGCCTTCGGCGCGGGCTCGAACAGCATCGAACTGATTTCCGCCGACGGCAAACAGCGCCAGCGCATGCAGTTCTACGAAGCCGACCGCAGCAAGCCGCAGGCCAAGCTGCGCGCGATCGTCACGTGGGATGATCCGAAAGCGCAGGTGGATCTGCACGTGATCACGCCGGACGGTCTGCACGCGTTCTTCGCCAACCCCACGCTCGAAGACGGCAGCGGCTTCGACGTCGATTCGGTGGACGGCGCGGGTCCGGGAATATTTTCGTCGTCGGCGCCCGAGCACGGTACGTGGCTGTTCTTTCTGAACTACTGGGGCAACTTCGATTCGACCGGCTATGACTTCGACGCCGCCGCGCACGAGCGCGACGTGATTACCGCGACGTTGACGCTGGTCTTCAATGAAAACACGCCGAACGAACGGCGCGAAACGAGAGTCGTGCCGCTGCGCAAGATCGGCGACCTGCTGCTCGTGAAAAGCGAGCGACTCTGACAGCGAGATGGGAGCAGTGACGATGAAGTTCAAGACGACGGGTTGGGTGAAGGCTTGCCGGGTGGTGCTCGCTGTCGCCTGTTTGCAGGCTGCGACGGCGGCGCACGCGAGCGATATCGACTTCGCCGCGCCGCTGAACGGCTGGCGCAACACCAGCGGCGACAGCGAGCGCTATACGCAGGATGTGCATTACCCGGCGGTGTCGGTGTCGACGCCGGAAGGCCAGTCGAAGTTCGCGCTGATCGAAGGACAAATCCGTAACGCCCCGAAGAAGAAGGGCACCACGGTGGGCACACTGGTGGTCGACGGTACGCCGTTGCCGCAGCGCGTTGAAGAAGACGGCAAGTTCTCGCGGCCTTACGCGTTTCCGTCCGGCAGCAACAGCGTTGAATTGCGGGCACCGGACGGGTCGCGCAAGCGCGTGCAGTTTTACGACGCGTACAGCGGCAAAACGCAGCCGAAGTTGCGCGTGCTACTCGCATGGGACACCGACGGCACCGATCTGGACTTGCATGTGGTCTCGCCGGACGGCGTGCATACCTGGTATGGCGACCGCGTTGCACCGAACGGCGGCGCGCTCGACGTGGATGTGACGACCGGCTATGGGCCGGAGATTTACTCGTCGTCGGCGCCGTTGAAGGGCACGTATCTGATCTACGTGAATTACTACGGCAACGGAAACAGCGGCAGCGATATGACCGTCGCTCAGGTGACGATCATCACGAACGAAAATGCGCCCAACGAGAAGAGCGAAACGATTCGGGTGCCAATGCGTAAGCCGGGCGAGCTGACGCTTGTGAAGACGTTCGTGATGCCTTGAAGCGGTTGGCGAGTCACCGCGTTTGACGTTTTTAAAGCTATGCGAAATGAGTTGGTTTGCCGGCTGACTATTCGTTCAACGAGGGGGTGAATGGTCAGATTTGAAGTCTGTTTAAATTTAAAGAGAAGCGTGTAATCATCGCGCTTATCGGCCTGCTACTCCTGCGAGCCGGATTGCAAATTTTCACACAGCTCAGTCAGTTTTACACGGGAAAGACCACCCGCCCGCGACGCCTACGCGCACGCGGGTCACAAAAACGTATATTGCCAGCTAGGGGAAGCAAAAAATGGACTCACTCGACCAGAAGCAGCCGCTGTTGAGCTACGACGGCACGATTGGAGAGCTCTACGGAATATTTGTCAAAAACCTGTTGCTGCAGATCATCACGCTCGGCATTTATCGTTTTTGGGCCACCACGAATAACCGTCGATATATCTGGTCGCGCATGCGTTTTCAAGGTGAGCGTTTTGAGTACACCGGAACCGGCGGCGAATTGTTCAAGGGCTTTCTGCTGGCGATTGCGATTATGTTCGGAGCGATCGTCGGTGCAGTCATTCTCAGCGGGATTCTGCGCGCAATCACAGGGAGCGCCGCGCTGGCCGTCTTGCCGATCATCGTCCTCTACATCGTGATTGCGGTGGTCGCGGCGGGAGCGTATTTCAGTGCGCAGCGATACCGCCTGAGCCGCACCCAATGGTGCGGGATTCGCGGGGGCATGACCGGCTCATCGTGGGTCTACGGCGTCTATGTATTGCTGTATGGCCTGCTGTGCATCGTCACGCTTGGACAGATGGTGCCGTGGGTGTCCATGCGTCTTGCGGAGCGCCGAATCAATGCGAGCAGTTTCGGCAGCCTGCCGTTTCATTTTGAAGGCCGTGCAGGCGCGCTGTATGGCGCGTTCGTCGGCACGTTCTTGGGCATCGTCGCGCTGCTCGTCGTGCTCGGAACCATTTTCTTCAAGAGCTTCGTGGCGCTGCTGCCCATCGGGCATGCGCCGATGAAGGCCCATGATCCCGCTGCGTTTGCCGCATTCGGTTCGCTGTTCCTGTTTTATGTGCTGTTCATCGTCGGCGCGTTGCTGATCCAATGCTTCTATCTGGCGTTGGTGACACGCCATGTGATGGGCAACACGACGCTCGGCACGCAACTGCGTTTCGGCAGCAGCATCACCGCTGGGCGTCTGCTCGGCATGGTGCTGGGCAATCTGGCGATCATCGTCTTTACGCTGGGTCTGGGTCTGCCGATCGTGTTGCACCGCGTGATGCGGTTCGCCGCCGATACGCTGCAGGTGTCCGGTCAACTCGACCCGCAGACGCTCGGTCAAAGCGATCAGACGCCGCCGCGCACGGGCGAGGGCATGCTGAACCTGCTCGATCATGGCGGCGCGTTCTGACGCGGTTTGGAACCTCCTGTTCCCACCGGCACACGCTATTACGACGGCCGCAGTGCCGCGCCTCACGCGGCAACGCTGCGCTGGAGCGAGGCGTTTCTGTCGATCGACGGCGTCGATGGGGAACTGGCGATTTGGCCGCGTGCACGGCTGATCGTCGGCGAGCCTGACCCGGAAGGACGAGTCGCGTTGTCGTGCAAGGGCGAGTTGGGCCGCGTGTTGACCGACGCCTTGTCACTGCCCGTGCAGATGCCGGTATCGCGCATGCAGCGCCGGCATTATCTGGGTTGGATCATGGTCGGCGTGGCGGCAGTGGCGCTTGCGTTCGTGCTCGTCGCGCGACTGCCAGCGGTTGGCGCGGCGCTTGTGCCCCGAAGCGCGGAAAACCGGCTTGGCGAGATGGTTGAGTCGGTCGTGGTCGGCAAACATCGCGTGTGCCGCGGCGACGACGGACAACGCGCGCTCGAGCAACTCGAAGCGCGGTTGGCCCATGCCGCGGGGATAGCGCAACCGGTACGCGTGGTGGTCATCGACAGCAAGACCGTCAACGCCCTGACGCTGCCGGGAACCCGCATGATAATCATGCGGGGCCTGTTCGAACAGGTTGGCAATCCTGATCAACTGGCCGGCGTGATGGCGCACGAGACCGGACATATCGCGCGGCGCGATCCGTTGACCGCGTTGTTTCGCGGCGCCGGTATCAGCGTGATCAGCACGATGTTCGGCATCAATCTTGGTTTTGCAGACGTGTCTTCGCTGGCAGGGCGATTGGTGGGTTTGTCGTACAGCCGCGATATGGAGCGACTCGCCGACGCGAACGGCGTTGCCTATCTGCAAGCGAGCGGATTGCGCAGTGATGGGCTTGCCGCATTTTTTGCATTGACCGAAAAACGTAGCGGCAGCGCCAGTCGTGCGATTGAATTCCTGTCGGATCATCCGCGTACGATCGATCGGGAAAATCGAAGTCAAGGATCGCCGCTCGGCGACAGCGCGTTGACGGCGCAGCAATGGGCGGCAGTTCAGGCGATGTGCGAGAAGCCGTGAGCCGTGCGAGCTGTTGGAAGCGCTGGTCTGAAAGCCAATAGACTCAACGACTTGGGTGACTCTTGCTCAGGATATCCACAGGCTTGCGAACAATTTCTGTGGACAGTTGGGGGAGGCTGAGAGGGAGGCGCGCTTGCCGTGCATGACGCACGACAAGCGCAACAGCTTGATTAACGGTCGAGGAACGACTTCAGACGGTCTGCGCGGCTCGGATGCATCAGCTTGCGCATGGCCTTGCTCTCGATCTGACGAATCCGCTCGCGCGTGACGTCGAACTGCTTGCCGACTTCTTCGAGCGTGTGGTCCGACTTCGTGTTGATGCCGTAACGCATACGCAGCACCTTCGCTTCGCGCGGCGACAGCGAGTCGAGCGCGTCGTCGATGGCAGCGCGCAAGTCGGCCTGCATCGCTGCGTCAGCCGGCGAGGAAGCTGCCGAGTCTTCGATCATGTCGCCGAGCGTGGCGTCGCCGTCGTCGCCGACCGGCGTTTCCATCGACACCGGTTGCTTGGCGATCTTCAGGATGCCGCGCACCTTCTCTTCCGACAATTCCATGCGCTCCGCCAGCACCGACGGATGGGCTTCCTGACCGGTCTGCTGCAGGATCTCGCGCGAAATGCGGTTGAGCTTGTTGATCGTTTCGATCATGTGCACCGGCACGCGAATCGTGCGCGCCTGATCGGCGAGCGAGCGCGTGACGGCCTGGCGAACCCACCAGGTTGCATACGTCGAAAACTTCCAGCCGCGGCGGTATTCGAACTTGTCCACCGCCTTCATCAAACCGATGTTGCCTTCCTGGATCAGGTCGAGGAACAGCATGCCGCGGTTGACGTACTTCTTCGCGATCGAGATCACGAGACGCAGATTCGCCTCGATCATCTCGCTCTTGGCCTTGCGCATCTTCGACTCGGCCGCGACCATCTGACGATTGATCTCTTTCAGATGCTTGAGAGGCAGCGAAACGGTGGCCTCGATGTCGATCAGCTTTTGCTGTTCCGATTGGATTGCCGGCAGATGGCGCTCCAGCGCGGCGCCAAATGACGATGCACCGCGCGCGGCACGATCGGTCCAACCCAGATCGGCTTCGTGGCCCTTGAACGATTCGATGAACTGCTCGCGCGGCATGCCGCTCTTCGTCACCACGATTTGCAGAATGTTGCGCTCGATCGCACGAACCTGAGCAACCTGGCTTTGCACGTCGCCGCACAGGCGGTCGATCGTACGAGCCGTGAAGCGAATCTTCGCGAGGTGCTGCTGGATCTCTTCGCGGGCGCGCAGGTAGGCCTTGGAGCTGACGTCGCCGCGCGTGTGCGAGGCGTTCATCTGATCGGACAGGATGCCGACCTGGGCGAAGATTTCGAGGCAATCGTTCGTGAGTTGCTTCAGACGTGCTTCGTCCGCTGCCGAGGAGTCGGCCGGACCGGCGTCGTCATCGTCTTCGCTATCGCTGTCGTCATCGTCGGTGCCTTCGGCGTCAACGTCCGCTGTGGCGTCCGTGCTCGCGTTGGCGTCTTCGGCGGCGGCCGTGACTTCGTTCAGGCCGTCGACCAGTTCGTCGATCCGCAGTTCGCCGTCCGCAACCTGTTGGGCGCTTGCCAGAATGGCGGAGATCGCGAGCGGGCAAGCGGCAATCGCCTGCACCATTTCGTGAAGACCGTCTTCGATGCGCTTCGCAATCGCAATTTCGCCCGCGCGGGTCAGCAGCTCGGTTGCGCCCATTTCGCGCATGTACATACGCACGGGGTCGGTCGTACGGCCAAACTCGGAATCGACGGTTGACAACGCGACTTCGGTTTCCTCGTCAGCCTGATCGTCCGACACCACGGCGGGGGCGTTCGAGTTGAGCAGCAGGGTTTCCGCATCCGGAGCCTGCTCGTAGACCTGCACGCCCATGTCGTTGAAGGCGCTGACGATGCTGTCGATCGCCGCCGTCTGCGCGAAGTTGTCGGGCAGGTGGTCGTTGATCTGCGCGTGGGTCAGGTAGCCTTGCTCCTTGCCCAGCTGGATCAGCGCGCGCATCTGGCGCTGGCGCTCTTCGGCTTGTTGCGGCGGCAGTTCGGCCGCTACGGGGATCGCTTTGCCTGCGCCCTTGCCCTTGGCTGTACGGCCAGCGGGTGCTTTGGCGGTGTATCCGGCAGTTTCGTGTTGCGAATCTTCGCGATCAAAAGGGTTCACGTATTCTCCTCTGGAGGCTTCGCTATGAGACGCAAGACGCGACCGTCAGGCGTTTCGAGCATGGCTCAACATCACCTGAGTGACTCAACGCGGTTGTTTGGCTGTGCTCTGGGGAGCAAAAAAGATGAGCCCGCACGAAGCGGGCCGATAGAAATGTGCGAAATTCGCGCGGCTCGCATTATATACGACCTTGCGCCTCCGCGCTCATTGTGAGCGCACCTTTCGTTGCGCGCTCGTGTCGCCGGTCCGTTCGCGCCCCGCCGGTGATAGGGCGGGCGCTCGTCACGGGCGGCGCGTCGACAGTTCGCCGCGCCTGACGGACAGGCTTCCTACTATATAGGTGAACTGGCGCGCCGTCACACGACGTGCTCGCAATCTGCTTCCTTGCTCTATATAGGGGCGCTAGACGGGGACGCAAGTTCTGGCGTTGATTGGCGCTTGCCCAAAAGAAAATTCACAAAAGGGGGTTGACGACGTGCCAGTCGTTCTCCATAATCTCGTTTCTCTGCTGCTGATGCAGCGACGCAGAACGAAGCGGTGCCGGGTGTTGTGATGGTTGCAGCGCGGTGCCGGTCTGGTAGTGGATGCGGACTCGATCTTTAAAAATTAACAGCCGATAAGTGTGGGCGCTTGATGCGCGACGCGAGCCGGATCTTTCGGGATCTGGCGTAAGCGAAAGTATCAAGTCTCACACTAGTATTAAAGGAAGGTTTTCCTGCTGGTATGGATTCATGCTGGCAGGATGATCATTCGTCAGTACGTTGAGTGAGCGACCGGTTTCGAAAGAGACCGAAAAACAGTAACAGGTTTGAACTGAAGAGTTTGATCCTGGCTCAGATTGAACGCTGGCGGCATGCCTTACACATGCAAGTCGAACGGCAGCACGGGGGCAACCCTGGTGGCGAGTGGCGAACGGGTGAGTAATACATCGGAACGTGTCCTGTAGTGGGGGATAGCCCGGCGAAAGCCGGATTAATACCGCATACGCTCTACGGAGGAAAGGGGGGGATCTTAGGACCTCTCGCTACAGGGGCGGCCGATGGCAGATTAGCTAGTTGGTGGGGTAAAGGCCTACCAAGGCGACGATCTGTAGCTGGTCTGAGAGGACGACCAGCCACACTGGGACTGAGACACGGCCCAGACTCCTACGGGAGGCAGCAGTGGGGAATTTTGGACAATGGGGGCAACCCTGATCCAGCAATGCCGCGTGTGTGAAGAAGGCCTTCGGGTTGTAAAGCACTTTTGTCCGGAAAGAAAACCTCCGCCCTAATACGGTGGGGGGATGACGGTACCGGAAGAATAAGCACCGGCTAACTACGTGCCAGCAGCCGCGGTAATACGTAGGGTGCAAGCGTTAATCGGAATTACTGGGCGTAAAGCGTGCGCAGGCGGTCCGCTAAGACAGATGTGAAATCCCCGGGCTTAACCTGGGAACTGCATTTGTGACTGGCGGGCTAGAGTATGGCAGAGGGGGGTAGAATTCCACGTGTAGCAGTGAAATGCGTAGAGATGTGGAGGAATACCGATGGCGAAGGCAGCCCCCTGGGCCAATACTGACGCTCATGCACGAAAGCGTGGGGAGCAAACAGGATTAGATACCCTGGTAGTCCACGCCCTAAACGATGTCAACTAGTTGTTGGGTCTTCATTGACTTAGTAACGTAGCTAACGCGTGAAGTTGACCGCCTGGGGAGTACGGTCGCAAGATTAAAACTCAAAGGAATTGACGGGGACCCGCACAAGCGGTGGATGATGTGGATTAATTCGATGCAACGCGAAAAACCTTACCTACCCTTGACATGTATGGAATCCTGCTGAGAGGTGGGAGTGCCCGAAAGGGAGCCATAACACAGGTGCTGCATGGCTGTCGTCAGCTCGTGTCGTGAGATGTTGGGTTAAGTCCCGCAACGAGCGCAACCCTTGTCCCTAGTTGCTACGCAAGAGCACTCTAGGGAGACTGCCGGTGACAAACCGGAGGAAGGTGGGGATGACGTCAAGTCCTCATGGCCCTTATGGGTAGGGCTTCACACGTCATACAATGGTCGGAACAGAGGGTCGCCAAGCCGCGAGGTGGAGCCAATCCCAGAAAACCGATCGTAGTCCGGATCGCACTCTGCAACTCGAGTGCGTGAAGCTGGAATCGCTAGTAATCGCGGATCAGCATGCCGCGGTGAATACGTTCCCGGGTCTTGTACACACCGCCCGTCACACCATGGGAGTGGGTTTTACCAGAAGTGGCTAGTCTAACCGCAAGGAGGACGGTCACCACGGTAGGATTCATGACTGGGGTGAAGTCGTAACAAGGTAGCCGTATCGGAAGGTGCGGCTGGATCACCTCCTTTCTCGAGCTAACGTGTCAATGCGTTGAGCGCTCACGCTTATCGGCTGTGAACAGGACAGACTCAGGGGTCTGTAGCTCAGTTGGTTAGAGCACCGTCTTGATAAGGCGGGGGTCGATGGTTCGAATCCATCCAGACCCACCACTGTTTCTGCGGTGGCTGAACTAACCAACCGGAGACACCTGAAGTACTTGTGTGACTGGGGGATTAGCTCAGCTGGGAGAGCACCTGCTTTGCAAGCAGGGGGTCGTCGGTTCGATCCCGTCATCCTCCACCAATCTTCAATGCCGGTTTTACTGCGGCAAACCCTGAAAGAGGTTTGCGGTGTAGTGAAACGGGCATTGGCGATTGAGCCAGTCAGAGTGATATGCGGTTATAGCAACCGCAATATCGGCTGTCGTTCTTTAACAATCAGGAAGAAGTAGTAAAGAGATTCACGAAAGATCGCCTGGAGATGGGTGATTGAGTAGGTGAATCAGGGTTGTGATTGTATCAATGTATGAAAAGAGGGATCGAGAGATCGCTTTTGGAATACGGCGCAACACGAATACTCAACCTGTAGCGATTGTGAGGAACACGTCATTCCCAGTGGATGAGGTGGGAGACACACCCGTTATAGGGTCAAGCGAACAAGTGCATGTGGTGGATGCCTTGGCGATCACAGGCGATGAAGGACGCGGTAGCCTGCGAAAAGCGGTGGGGAGCTGGCAAACGAGCTTTGATCCACCGATATCCGAATGGGGAAACCCGGCCCGAATGGGTCATCCATGACTGAATACATAGGTCATGTGAAGCGAACGCGGTGAACTGAAACATCTAAGTAACCGCAGGAAAAGAAATCAACCGAGATTCCCAGAGTAGTGGCGAGCGAAATGGGACCAGCCTGTACTCTTTATCTTCATTGTTAGTCGAAGGCTCTGGAAAGTGCCGCCATAGCAGGTGATAGCCCTGTAGACGAAAACAGCGAGGAAGAACCAGGGGTACGACAAGTAGGGCGGGACACGTGAAATCCTGTCTGAAGATGGGGGGACCATCCTCCAAGGCTAAATACTCGTGATCGACCGATAGTGAACCAGTACCGTGAGGGAAAGGCGAAAAGAACCCCGGGAGGGGAGTGAAATAGATCCTGAAACCGCATGCATACAAACAGTAGGAGCCTCGCAAGGGGTGACTGCGTACCTTTTGTATAATGGGTCAGCGACTTACATTCAGTGGCAAGCTTAACCGATTAGGGCAGGCGTAGCGAAAGCGAGTCCGAACAGGGCGATTCAGTCGCTGGGTGTAGACCCGAAACCAGGTGATCTATCCATGGCCAGGATGAAGGTGCGGTAACACGTACTGGAGGTCCGAACCCACTAACGTTGAAAAGTTAGGGGATGAGCTGTGGATAGGGGTGAAAGGCTAAACAAACCTGGAAATAGCTGGTTCTCTCCGAAAACTATTTAGGTAGTGCCTCGTGTATCACCTTCGGGGGTAGAGCACTGTCATGGTTGTGGGGTCCATTGCGGATTACTACGCCATAGCAAACTCCGAATACCGAAGAGTGCAATCACGGGAGACAGACATCGGGTGCTAACGTCCGGTGTCAAGAGGGAAACAACCCAGACCGCCAGCTAAGGTCCCCAAATATTGCTAAGTGGGAAACGAAGTGGGAAGGCTAAAACAGTCAGGAGGTTGGCTTAGAAGCAGCCATCCTTTAAAGAAAGCGTAATAGCTCACTGATCGAGTCGTCCTGCGCGGAAGATGTAACGGGGCTAAGCAATATACCGAAGCTGCGGATGCACATTGATGTGCATGGTAGGAGAGCGTTCCGTAAGCCTGCGAAGGTGCACTGAAAAGTGCGCTGGAGGTATCGGAAGTGCGAATGCTGACATGAGTAGCGATAAAGGGGGTGAAAGGCCCCCTCGCCGTAAGCCCAAGGTTTCCTACGCAACGTTCATCGGCGTAGGGTGAGTCGGCCCCTAAGGCGAGGCAGAAATGCGTAGCTGATGGGAAGCAGGTTAATATTCCTGCACCATTGTTAAATGCGATGGGGGGACGGATCGCGGAAGGTTGTCCGGGTGTTGGAAGTCCCGGTCCTTGCATTGGAGAAGGCGCTTAGGCAAATCCGGGCGCGCAATTCAAGGGTGCGAGGCCATTCACTTAGGTGAAGAAGCAATCGGAAGTGGTTCCAAGAAAAGCCTCTAAGCTTCAGTTTAACAAGACCGTACCGCAAACCGACACAGGTGGGCGAGATGAGTATTCTAAGGCGCTTGAGAGAACTCGGGAGAAGGAACTCGGCAAATTGGTACCGTAACTTCGGGATAAGGTACGCCCCTGTAGCCTGACTCGCCTGCGCGAGAAGGGTGAAGGGGTTGCAATAAACTGGTGGCTGCGACTGTTTAATAAAAACACAGCACTCTGCAAACACGAAAGTGGACGTATAGGGTGTGACGCCTGCCCGGTGCCGGAAGATTAAATGATGGGGTGCAAGCTCTTGATTGAAGTCCCGGTAAACGGCGGCCGTAACTATAACGGTCCTAAGGTAGCGAAATTCCTTGTCGGGTAAGTTCCGACCTGCACGAATGGCGTAACGATGGCCACACTGTCTCCTCCCGAGACTCAGCGAAGTTGAAGTGTTTGTGATGATGCAATCTCCCCGCGGCTAGACGGAAAGACCCCATGAACCTTTACTGTAGCTTTGCATTGGACTTTGAACCGATCTGTGTAGGATAGGTGGGAGGCTATGAAGCGTGAACGCCAGTTTGCGTGGAGCCGTCCTTGAAATACCACCCTGGTTTGTTTGAGGTTCTAACCTTGGCCCGTGATCCGGGTCGGGGACAGTGCATGGTAGGCAGTTTGACTGGGGCGGTCTCCTCCCAAAGTGTAACGGAGGAGTACGAAGGTACGCTAGGTACGGTCGGAAATCGTGCTGATAGTGCAATGGCATAAGCGTGCTTAACTGCGAGACCGACAAGTCGAGCAGGTGCGAAAGCAGGTCATAGTGATCCGGTGGTTCTGTATGGAAGGGCCATCGCTCAACGGATAAAAGGTACTCTGGGGATAACAGGCTGATACCGCCCAAGAGTTCATATCGACGGCGGTGTTTGGCACCTCGATGTCGGCTCATCTCATCCTGGGGCTGTAGCCGGTCCCAAGGGTATGGCTGTTCGCCATTTAAAGAGGTACGTGAGCTGGGTTTAAAACGTCGTGAGACAGTTTGGTCCCTATCTGCCGTGGGCGCTGGATATTTGAAGGGGGCTGCTCCTAGTACGAGAGGACCGGAGTGGACGAACCTCTGGTGTACCGGTTGTCACGCCAGTGGCATCGCCGGGTAGCTATGTTCGGAAGAGATAACCGCTGAAAGCATCTAAGCGGGAAACTCGCCTTAAGATGAGATATCCCCGGGGCTTCGAGCCCCTTGAAGGGTCGTTCAAGACCAGGACGTTGATAGGTCAGGTGTGGAAGCGCAGTAATGCGTTAAGCTAACTGATACTAATTGCCCGTAAGGCTTGATCCTATAACCGGTGTGTTTTACACACGCACGGTTGAGATCAGTGTTGTGCCGGAAACAACACAGCCCAGACTTCATCTGATGAAACCATCATCAGAAACTACTTCTTCCCGATTGGTTGTGCCGCCCGCCAGGGCGACACGGCAACAAGTCATGCCTGATGACCATAGCGAGTCGGTCCCACCCCTTCCCATCCCGAACAGGACCGTGAAACGACTCCACGCCGATGATAGTGCGGATTCCCGTGTGAAAGTAGGTAATCGTCAGGCTCCCCCGCAGCAAACAGAAACCCCACCCGCAAAGGTGGGGTTTCTGCGTTTACAGCCCGCAAAAAACAGCGGCAAGAAAGAAGCGGCGTCAGTACGCTTGCGGCATCATGACCCCGGCAAAGGCGCGTCCGTTTCCGCTGATCCGCCGCCTTTGCGTCACCCGTCAGCAGGACGGCCGGAAAAAACACCGTCAATACGGCCGGGAAGCGGCCGGCGAGGGTTGTGTCCCGGCGTCGTACGCTATCTGATCCGGCCAGGCCCATATCCGCAGCATACACGCCGCGCGGCTCTCCGCTTTCATCCCTTCCAGAGCACGCTAACTCTAGTTTTGTTCGCTTGATAGCAACGCCAAAGGACAACTGCTCCTGCAGGCGAAAAATCTGCAACAAAACAACTTCACCACCCCTCTTCATTTTCTTCCTTCGCGCGTTTCGTCGCCTCACCTCGTCTTAACATCCGCCTCAGAATACTGTATAAATATACAGTGAAAGCTCGTCGCCCCATGCTTGCCCGATGCCGGGCAGGGCGGAGTATTCCCTATTGAACGAGCGTGTCTATGGCAGCAGCGATTCATCTGGCGACAACAGCGCTGTCGTCGCAATTGCGGCGTCAGGTGTGGCAGGGCAATGAGCTTGCCGAGGCGGATTCGCGGGTGATTTCCAGCGGCTATGCTGCGCTGGATCGACTGCTGCCCGGACAAGGCTGGTCGGCCGGCGGCCTGACGGAGTTATTGATTGAACACGAAGGAGTCGGCGAACTGCGTCTGCTGGCCCGCGTGCTTCGGCATCTTACGGCACAAGCCGAACGGTACGTCATGCTCGTGGCGCCTCCTTACCAGCCCTGTGCTTCGGCACTGAGGGCTTGGGGTATCGATGTCGAACGCGTCTTATGGGTGCGCTCGAGTGAAGACCAGGGTCTGTGGGCCGCTGCTCAGGCATTGAAGCAGGATGGTGTGGGGGCCGTGCTGGTATGGCTGCCGAATGCCCGCGCCGATAAGGTTCGGCGTCTGCAGGTGGCGGCTCAGGAGTCGGCCTCGCTAGCATTTTTGATCCGGCCCGTCGAAGCCGCCACGCAATCTTCGCCGGCGCCGTTGCGAATGATCTGTGAACCGCTCTTGCCGGCTAATGCGCAGACGATCAACCGTCGTCAATGGTTGCAGGAGATCGGTATCTCGATCGATATCTTCAAGCGCCGCGGTCCGCCGCTAGCGGAGCCTCTGCGTCTCGTTTTGCCGTTACAAAGCGTCGTGCTGCCGGAAAGCGGAGTCGGCAGCAATCAAGGACGAGAGATCAAACATGTTGTGGATAGCAGTCACATTGCCACTCTTGTCGCTGGAAGCCGTGAAGCCTATCGAGCCGCTCCCGGATGGTTCACCCGCGAAGCCGTATCGGTGTGAGCCCGGCAACGAGGCAAACCAACCTCCCGGTGCGGAAGACGTCACCGAGGTGCGCTGCTATGCGTTGGCCGATCACGCGCACATCCTGATGCCGGATTTCGACGCATTGCGTGCCGGGGTGCATGCGGGTCATTCGCGCTCGTACGCATTGGCTTTGGCTCCTGGTCTCAAGATGCTTATCGCGGACACAGCCCGCGAAACCCAGGCGTTCGAGGCGATGGCGCTCGCTTTGCTGACGTACACCCCGAAGGTATCGCTTGCGCATGCGCATACCTTATTGCTGGAAGTCGGCGCTGGTTTGCGATTGTTTGGCGGCTTGCGCGCGTTGTTGTCACGGGTATCCGCGACGGTAGCTGAATTCGGCTATACGGCGCGCATCGCGTGCGCACCGACAGCATGGGGCGCGTGGCTGTTGGCGCAGGCGCATGCTGCTCGGCAGGGGCATCGTTGGCATGTGATAAAGGAAACCTCGCTGGCGCGGGTCCTCGATCGCATATCTGTCTCGTTGCTGCCGGTTGCGCAGGCGCATCGTGATGTGTTTACCCATGTCGGTTGCTCGACGCTGGCCGATTTGCGTCAGTTGCCAAGGTCAGGTGTCGTGCGGCGTTTCGGCAGTGGCATTCTGGATCTGCTGGCGCAAGCCTATGGCACGCGTCCGGATCCGCGCGAATCGTTTCGGGCGCCGGCATCGTTTCATGCGCAGTTGGAGTTGCCGTCGCGGGTCGATAATGCCGATGCATTGCTGTTCGCCGCGCGTCGGCTGATTGTGCAACTGGCCGGATGGTTGAGCGCACATCATGCGGCGCTCAGCGGTTATACGTTGTTGCTTGAACATGAATTGGCTTCCCGTCATGCGCCTAAGACGTCGAGTCTGAAGGTCGCGTGGGCCATACCGTCGCGCGATGCCGAGCATCTGATCTGGCTGTTGCGTGAGAAGTTGAATCAGACAGTTCTGGTGGCGCCCGTGATCGAGTTGAAGCTGGTCGCGGATCAGATCGACGAGCATGCAGGGCGGTCGGACACCTTGTTTCCAATGCCCGAATCAGACGGCGATTCGATCGCGCGTCTACTCGAACGCTTGAGCGCGCGTTTGGGACCGGAGAACGTGCTGCAGATGTCGGTGCAGGACGATCATCGGCCTGAGCGGGCAATGCGCGCCGAGGCCTACCAGGCGCAAGCGTTTTCACGCAAGAAGCGTTCGTCTGCGAAAGTCAGGAAAAAAATCAAAGCGGATAAAACCTGGCTGACCGATGAGTTGCAGCACGCTGCATTGGAGAGTGTGCGCGTAGACGGCGATGCTACGGAACAGGCAGAGGCAGAACGCACAGCACATCCATTGCACATATCGCAACAGTCTGACAAAACGAGTGACGCTAAAAGCCGCTGTATATCCGTAACGCCATCGGTTGATGCTCAAGCCTCATTCGATCTGCCCGACAGTGCATTGCCATCGCCGCCTCGCCCTGTCTGGATGCTCGACAAACCGCTGCGCCTGATGATGCGCGACCAGCGGCCGATCTATCGTCGGCCGCTGAAAATGCTCATACGTACCGAGCGGATTGAAGCAGGGTGGTGGGACGGTAATCGCGTCGAGCGGGATTACTACGTTGCGGCAGATGATCGTGGCCATATGTTCTGGGTGTACCGGGAACGTTTTAGCGGCGAGTGGTATTTGCAAGGTTTGTTCGGCTAAGCATCATGGCAAATTCCCAGCCCTCAATTTTATTGGAGCAGACGCTTGCGGCCCAACTGCCGCCGTATGCGGAGCTGCATTGTCTGACTAATTTCTCGTTTCTGCGCGGCGCTTCGCATCCGCATGAGCTGGTCGAGCAGGCGATGTCGCGCGGCTATAGCGCGCTCGCGATTACTGATGAATGCTCGCTAGCGGGTGTCGTGCGCGCACACACGGCGGTGAGAGAAATCAAACAGGAGCGGGACCGCCAACAGAAGGAGCGCGAAGACAAGGTGAAAGCCGCGCAAGCAGGAACGTCTCTAGAGGACGCGGCACAGTCAACGGCTACAAATCCAGCGGGCTCACAACAGAAACCTTCGCAGCAGGAAACCCCACAACAGGAGGCGCACAAACCCATCCCTCACCTCATCATCGGCAGCGAACTGAATCTGACGGACGATGCAGGTGAACCGTTCTGCACACTGGTTGCGCTCGCAACCAATCGCAATGGCTACGGCAATCTTTCCGAACTGATCACGCTCGCCCGCTCGCGTGCCGACAAGGGCAGCTATCGCCTCAGCCCGTCCGATTTCGCCGATACGTTGCCGCATCTCGAACATCTCAGGACCTTGCCCGATTGTGTCCTGATCCTCGTGCCGCAACGCACAGCGACGCTCGCACACACGCTGCGCTGCGCGCACTGGCTTGCTGCATGGGCTCCGCAACGCTCATGGATCGCACTCGAACTCTGGCAAACCGGCAGCGACGATCTTCAGATCGACGCGTTGCGAATGATTTCAGAAGCGAGCGGTTTGCCTCTGGTGGCGGCAGGTGGCGTCCTGATGCACGCGCGATCGCGCAAGCCATTGCAGGACACACTGACCGCGATCGGTCTCGTCACACCGCTATCGGCATGCGGCTACGCGCTCGAGGCCAATGCCGAGCGGCATATGCGCACGCGTGTGCGGCTTGGCAAACTGTATCCGCGCGACACGCTTGAAGAAACGCTGCGCATCGCCGCCCTGTGCCACTTCTCGCTCGACGAACTGAAGTACGAGTATCCGGAAGAACTGGTACCCGCCGGCGAATCGCCGTCGAGTTATCTGCGCAAGCTGGTCATGGCCGGCGCAGTCGAGCGTTGGCCGGACGGCATGGATCTCAAACGGATCGATCAGATCGAGAAAGAGTTGTCGCTGATCGCCGAGCTGAAATACGAAAAGTACTTCTTGACGGTACACGATATCGTGCGCTTCGCGCGCTCCAGAAACATACTGTGCCAGGGGCGAGGTTCGGCGGCAAATTCGATCGTGTGCTACTGCCTTCACGTGACGGAAATCGATCCGATACGCATGAACATGCTGATCGAACGATTCATCTCTCGCGCGCGCAGCGAGCCGCCTGATATCGACGTCGACTTCGAACATCAGCGCCGGGAAGAGGTGATTCAATATATCTATGGAAAGTATGGCCGCCATCGCGCCGCGCTCACTGCAACGCTGATCACCTATCACGCGCGCAGTGCGCTGAAGGATGTCGGCAAAGCGTTGGGGCTCGAAGCGTCGCTGATCGAACGGATCAGTAAATCGCAGCAGTGGTGGGACGGCACGGATGCGGTCGCCAAATATCTGGCCGAAGCGGGCTTCGATGCCAGCTCGCACATCACGCGAAATTTGATTCGCCTTACTAAAGAGTTGCGCAACTTTCCGCGTCATCTGTCGCAACACGTCGGTGGCTTTGTGATCGCGAAAGACAAGCTGTCACGGCTCGTGCCGATCGAGAACGCGACGATGAAAGACCGTAGCGTGATCGAGTGGGACAAGGACGATATCGATGCGCTCGGGCTATTGAAAGTCGACGTGCTGGCGCTCGGCATGTTGTCGGCAATCCGGCGCGCGCTGGAATTCGTCGCAATGCGGCGCGGCTTTCCGACATTCAGGGTGCAGGATATTCCGCGCGAGGATCGGGCCGTCTACGAAATGTGCGGCCATGCCGATACGATCGGCGTGTTCCAGATCGAATCGCGGGCGCAGCAAAGCATGTTGCCGCGATTGAAACCGAACAAATACTACGATCTCGTGATCGAAGTCGCGATCGTGAGGCCCGGGCCGATTCAGGGCGGCATGGTGCATCCTTATCTGCGTCGCAAGCAAGGTCTCGAGGCGGAGGACTACGCCAAGGACGAATTGCGGCCGGTGCTCGAGCGCACGCTTGGTGTGCCGATTTTCCAGGAGCAGGTGATGCATCTCGCGATGGTTGCGGCGAAATACACCGGTGAGCAAGCCGATCAGTTGCGGCGCGCGATGGCCGCGTGGCGGCGCACCGGCAACCTGGCGAAGTATCAGGCGGATCTGACCGAGCGCATGCTCAAGCGGGGTTATGAACGCGAGTTCATCGATCGCATCTGCAAACAGATTGAAGGCTTCGGCGAGTATGGTTTTCCGGAGAGTCACGCGGCAAGCTTTGCCTTGCTCGTCTATCTTAGTGCGTGGTTGAAACGTTATGAGCCGGCCGCTTTTCTGGCGGGGTTGCTGAACAGTCAGCCGTTGGGGTTTTATTCGCCGTCGCAACTCGTGCAGGATGCGAGGCGTCACGGCGTCCAGGTCTTGCCGCCGGACGTGACCTTGAGCGATTGGGAGTCGACCTTCGAAAGGCGCAATCATGAAGGGCTGCGGATTTCATCGAACGAGACCTGTTTGCATCGTCAGCAGGCCGTATTATCCGCGCAGCAATTACGCGATCTGTCGTTACGGCGCTTGACGGTGGCACGGACGATCCGGCGCGCGGCAAAAAAGCTGACCGCACGCATATTCCAATCGTCGAAAACTTATGGTGCGCGCGGTCCGGCAGTGCGCATCGGCATGCATCTGATCAAGGGGCTTTCGCAGGCGGCTGCCGAACGCGTCATGGCGGCCCGTCGCGACGCGCAGTTTGCCGACGTCGACGATCTGACGCGTCGCGCGGCATTGACGCGGCGCGATCTCGAAGCGCTCGCCGCGGCGAACGCGCTGGTCAGCATCGCGGGCCATCGGCGCGAGGCGTGGTGGGCGGTGACCGCGCAACACGCGGTGCTCAGGCTGCTGCGCGATGCGCCGATCGCCGAGGCGCCGTTGGCATTGCCGCAGGCAGCCGAAAGCCGCGAGATCGTCGACGATTACGCGAGCATTGGCCTCACGCTCAATCGTCATCCGCTCGCGCTGTTGCGCGAACGTCTTGTCAGGCAGCGTTTTCGCACGGCGGCCGAGCTGGCCGCATGTCAGCACGGCACGCTGGCGCGCGCCTGCGGCATCGTCACCGTGCGGCAGCGGCCAGGCACGGCAAAGGGCACCGTGTTCGTTTCCATCGAAGACGAAACCGGCTCGATCAACGTGATCGTCTGGCCATCGCTGGTGGAAAAGCAGCGCAAAGTGCTGCTGGGTTCATCGTTGCTGGCGGTGTATGGCGTTTTGCAACGAGATGACGGCGTTTCTACCGGCGGTGACAGCGCCGGCAATGCGGTGAACGCAAATAAAGCGGGCAAGGCGAAGCAGAAACAGAAGGGCGAGGTGATCCATCTCGTCGCGCATCGACTCGAAGATCGCAGCGAATGGCTTGGCGAACTGGCCACGGCGAGCCGCGATTTTCATTGATGGCAGACCTGCTATGACCAGGCTCGAATGTCCGGGCGCCATGTCGCCATGTCGCCATGTCGCCATGCCGACGTACCGGCGGCCATGGAAACGCGAGCGGCGTCTGCCGTGGCTCAGCTTGCAAGCCCGATGCCTGGCCGGCGTGTCGTCGAGCCGCGAAAGCACCACGGGCGGTACTTCCTGTGGCTGAGCGCGCGGCCCGGCGTCAGACCGGCGCCTCGCCGCGCCATGGAAACGCGCTCAGCACTTGCCGGATCGCAGCGTCGAACGACGTGCAGCGGCCAATGCCGAGCGCCTCGAGCCGGTCCGACGCCAGGTGACAATTATGAGGACGCGGCGTCGCATCGGTGGGCGTGTACTGTGGCGTCAGTTGCGCATCGAGTTGCAGCGCATCGGCAAGTCGCACGGCAATTTCGTACTTGTTCATCGGCTCACCGCCCGACCATTGCACGATGCCGCGGATCGCATCGCCATGCGCGTGCCGTTCGAGCATCTGCCGGATCACGAACGCGACGTCTGGCGTAAAGGTCGGATAGCGGATCGCCCAAGCATCCATGACGGCGGCCTTGCCCTCGCGCGAAGCCGACGCGGCAATCGCCGGCACGAGACTCGTCACCGCCGATTCTGCCCAATCGACGATCGGTCCATATAGCAGCGGCAAACGCAGTACGCAGCCAAGATCGGTGGATTCCGTCAGCGCGCATTCGCCCTCGAGTTTGCTGCGCCCATAGGCATTGAGCGGCGCGGGCGCCGAATCGTGCTGATAGGGCGGGTGAGTGCCGTCGAACACGTAATCGGTTGAGATTGAAAGCGTCCATGCGCCGCGACGCTTTGCCGCCGCGGCCAGAGTACGCACCGCATCGACATTCAACGCCCGGGCGAGCGCTGGGTCGTGCTCGCACACATCCGGCCGACGTTCCGCGGCGGCAATCACGAGCGCGTCCGGCGCTTCGCGCTTGACAAATTGCGCGACCGCCAGTGCATCGCGAATATCCAGTGCGACGGTGTTCGGACCTGGCCGGCTGAACGCCGTGGCGACAACTTGCCAGCCGGCCTGCTGCGCCAGTTCGTCGACGAGAGCCCGGCCGAGCAGCCCGGAAGCACCAATGACGGCAACTTTGAACATGACGGCCGCTCGCTTAGCGGGCCGAGCCGCCGGTCACCCCGGTCACTGTATAACCGGCCTCGTCGATCGCCGCTTTTAGCGCTTCAGCCGGTTGCACCGAATCGACCGCCACGCGACCGGATGCCAGATCGACCTGGACCTGAGCGGTTCCATCGTGTTCGCGGATCGCATTAGTGACCGCCGCCACGCAATGCTGACAGCTCATGCCTTCTACCTGGAATTCGATCGTCATCGGGATTGCCTCGGAAAAATGAATGTTGCGATGATTGAATTATGCCTGCCGATGCGCGATTAAGTGGCTGACCTTCCCACCATGGGAAGGTGTACGATCGACGCACACACTGGGGAAACGGTCATGAATATTGGTGAAGCGGCCCGCGCGTCGGGTGTCACGGCGAAGATGATTCGCTACTACGAAAGCGTGGACCTGTTGGCGGCGAAAGCGCGCACGAGCGCTGGCTACCGCGTATACGGGCCGCAAGAGGTTCATTCGCTGCGTTTCATCCGCCAGGCGCGCCGCCTTGGTTTTCTGGTCGAAGACATCCGCCGGTTGCTGGCGTTGTGGCATGACCGGTCGCGCGCCAGCGCCGAAGTGAAGGCGATTGCGTTGGAGCACGTCGCGGAACTCGATCGCCGCATTGCCGAGTTGACCGACATGCGCGACACATTGGCGCATCTGGCGGACCATTGTCACGGCGACGAACGTCCGGATTGCCCGATTATCGAGCGGCTAGCCGACACCGATCTGGTGTCGGGGAAGGGTTGTCATCCGATTTGAACGCGTTAGGTGCAACCTGTTGTGGGATTTGTCGAAACCGAACGCTGAAAAGCACAATAATGGTGCAAAATAATTTGGGGCGGCATCAGTCACCTCAAAGAAGCGATCCTGAATTTAGATAAATCAATGACTTACGTGCACCACAGGCGTGCACCATTCCAAAACGGAATGCACGTCATGCGGGCATTTCACTAGCAAGGTTGCACCATAAGGCTATAATCCGGGTTAACCCTTTTACGGGAAATCCCTGATGCAAAACTCGCCGGGGATTCAATCTGATCCTTGGAGAACATCATGTTTGCATACGTACTTGAAAAGCTGAGCACCTGGTTTGAAACTGCAGAACGCAGCCGTCGTGAAGCCTACTTGGCGTCGTCGTCGGATATCGTTCAGCTCGAACAGCGCATCCGTACGCTCGAAACCAACGGCTATTCGCTGTAAGTTTCAACTGCATCGAGTTCGACCCGGCAGCGCTCGTGCGCGGCCATCGCAGTAAAGTGTTGAGCCCCGTATAGACGGGGCTTTGTCACATCTGGAGCGCGAATATTTCACGGCAACTGGCGCTTCAAAGCGATTCATGGCTAAGAACGACTAGCCTGCCAGTGGCCGACGCGGTAAGGTAAGGCGTTTCTGCGCTATCCGGCATTCTCAAACTCAACCGGTCCGCCCATGCTTCCTGTCCGCCTGCTCAAATCCGTTCTGACCATGGTCGTTGCAGCCTCGCTGACAGCGGTTTTCGCAGTACCAGCGACTTTCGCTGCGTCGAGCAGCAACGCCCGCAAACCCGTGATACTCGACTCGCAAAACGGCATTAGCGACGGCCAAAGCGGCACCGTGCTGCAGACCGCGCCGCTCTCGCGACAGCCGATTGTAGGGGCGCAATCCATCGCCACGCCCCCGGAGCTGGCGCCGAATTCGTCGATACCGATCGTTGTCGCGCCCTACGTCCCGGTGCCAATCGGCGGTGGCACGCCGTCTCCACAACCGAAGCCGCAACCTCGTCCCGTGCCTCGTACGCAATAAGCGTCGCCGCGCGATATCTCCTGGCCGTTTCTTTTCAAGCTTTTGACGCTTCGAGCGGCGATGCCTCGGTCGCGCCGAGCCGGTAACGAGCCTCAATCGCCGCGATATTCGACCTTGAACTGCGCGGCTTTGTCCTCGCCGAGCGTTTGGACCAGCCAGGGCATCTGGTCTTTCAGCGTTTTTGCCAGCGTATACGGCGGATTCAGGATGAACATGCCGCTGCCGAACAGCCCGAAGCCGTCGGTTGGCGGATTGCTGACGGTCAGGCTCACATGCAGCCAGTTGCGCTCCTGCAGCTTCTTCAACTGATCGGGGAAGCGCTGCGATTCAAGGCGTCTTACCTGCGGATACCAGACCGCGTACGTGCCGGTCGGAAATCGCTTCAGGCTTTCTTCGACGCAACGCAGCGTGCGCGTGTAGTCGCGCTTGTCTTCGTACGACGGATCGAGCAACACCAGCGCGCGGCGCGGCGCCGGCGGCAGCAATGCGAGGATGCCGTCGAAGCCGTCGCCCGCATACAGCATCGCGCGGCGGCCTGCGTCGCGGAAGTTATGGCGCAGCACGTCGATTTCCGTGGTGTGCAACTCGAACAGGCGCATGCGATCCTGTTCGCGCATCTGCCGCCACGCGATATACGGCGAACCCGGGTAGAAGCGCAACTGGCCGTCCGGATTCAGCGCGCTCACTTCGTCGACGTAATCCGAGAAGATCGAAGGCAGGTCGTTACGCTCCCATAGCTTGGCGATGCCGGTCTGGAACTCGCCGGTTTTGGTCGCGTAGCCTTCCTTCAGCGAATAGACGCCGGCGCCCGCGTGCGTGTCGATATACCAGTAGGATTTGTCCTTCTGGCCGAGGTAGCGCAGTAGCTGCAACACGACGGCGTGTTTCAGAACGTCGGCGTGATTGCCTGCATGAAAGGCGTGGCGGTAGCTGAGCATGATGAGGAGACGCTGAAAGAGGGCGTGCCGGTCCAGGGCGGATTCGGCGATGCGAGTGCAATGCGGCGGCACAACTGAAGTGCAGCGCGGTCGCGTATTGTACGCGACGCCGCGTTGCGCTCCGCAGTGCGTTGCGCGGAGCACGGCCCTGATGATGCGCGGGCCATGTTCCGCGGTACGGCGAGCGCCCGGTCAGGCAGGCGCTCAGGAGTACGTGTCGCCGATGATCTCCTCGATCCTCTCCTTGATCTCCGGCGTGATCCGCTTGGCCACCTCGGCGGATTTCATGTTCTCACCGATCTGTTCGACGCGCGACGCGCCGGTGATGACCGTGCTCACATTGGGATTCTTCAGGATCCACCCAATCGCCAACTGGCCAACCGTGCAGCCCAGTTCGTCGGCCACTTCGCCCAGCTTGCCGACCACGTTGTTCTTGCCGGAATCGGTGAGCTGCTTGCGCAGCCAGTCGTAACCTTGCAACTGCGCGCGGCTATCCGCAGGTACGCCGTCGCGATACTTGCCGGTGAGCAGGCCGGACGCGAGCGGACTCCAGGTGGTGAGCCCAAGGCCGATATCCTCGTAAAGCCGCTTGTATTCCTGCTCGACGCGCTTGCGGTGGAACAGGTTGTACTGCGGCTGCTCCATGACCGGTTTGTGCAGATGATGCCGCTCGGCGATCTCGTAGGCCGCGCGAATTTCGTCGGCGCTCCATTCAGAGGTGCCCCAGTACAGCGCCTTGCCGCGCGTAATCATGTCGCTCATGGCCCAGACGGTTTCTTCGACCGGCGTGTTCGGGTCAGGACGATGACAGAACACCAGATCGACATAATCGAGTCGCAGGCGTTTGAGCGACGAGTCGATCGCGTTCAGCAAATATTTGCGGTTCAGCGTGTGGTATTGGTTCGGCGCTTCGTTGAGCCCCCAGAAGAATTTCGTCGATACCACATAGCTCACGCGCGGCCACGCCAGTTCCTTGAGTGCGTGGCCCATGATTTCTTCGGATTGGCCGCTGGCGTACACCTCCGCGTTGTCGAAGAAGTTGACTCCCGCGTCGCGCGCAGCCGCTAGCGACTCGCGCGCCGCGCGATGATCCACCTGATTGCCGTAGGTGACCCATGAGCCGATGGACAGTTCGCTGACTTGCAGGCCGGAACGGCCCAGACGTCGATAATTCATGCATTCCTCCTTGGTAGTGATGCCGCCGGAATCCCGCTGAAACGTCTAGTTTAAAGAGACAAGGCCCGATGTGCGTTTTACGGATGTAATTCACACGGTTCATGCACAATAGCAGCGTTGGTCGCAGTGCAGCATTCAGCCGAACGGCCTATGCCATTTGGCTGACTTCACGCCGCCTGCGGCCCGTGGTGTCATTGCTCATCAACTGCATGGAGGTTCTGGATGTCGTCACTGAACACGAATCTGAATGGCAAGGTCGCGGTGGTTACCGGCGCCGCGAGCGGTATCGGCAAGCAGATTGCGCTCACGCTTTCCGCCGCCGGCGCGGCGATCGCGATCGCCGACCTGAACCAGGACGGCGCGAACGCTGTCGCTGAAGAAATCAAACAGGGCGGAGGAAAGGCAATCGGCGTGGCAATGGACGTCACGAACGAAGACGCCGTCGACCAGGGCATCGACAAAGTCGCGGCCGAGTTCGGCTCGATCGACATTCTGATTTCCAACGCCGGCATCCAGATCGTCAACCCGATCGAAAACTACTCGTTTTCCGATTGGAAGAAGATGCAGGCCATTCACGTGGACGGTGCCTTTCTCACCACCAAGGCCGCGCTCAAGCACATGTACAAAGACGATCGCGGTGGCATCGTGATCTACATGGGCTCGGTCCATTCGCATGAAGCGTCGCCGCTCAAGTCCGCCTATGTGACGGCCAAGCACGCGCTGCTGGGCCTCTCGCGCGTATTGGCCAAAGAAGGCGCAAAACACAATGTGCGCTCGCACGTGGTGTGTCCGGGTTTCGTGCGCACACCGCTTGTCGACAAGCAGATTCCAGAGCAGGCCAAAGAACTCGGCATTAGCGAAGAAGACGTGATCAAGCGCGTGATGCTGGGCGGTACCGTAGACGGCATCTTCACCACGGTGGAAGACGTCGCGCAGACGGTGCTGTTCCTGTCCACTTTCCCGACTGCGGCGCTGACCGGCCAGTCCTTTATTGTGAGCCACGGCTGGTATATGCAATAAGGAGGCGCCCATGGCGCAACGCAATCTCAAGCGGGCGCGCGTCGGTGTGCCCGGCGGCGGGGAAGGCGAGGGCGCCGGTTCGGCGCCCTCCGCACAGCCCGGCCGGCAACTCCAGGTGCCCAACTACGAAACCGTCGCGTTGATGCTGCAGGGCGGCGGCGCGTTGGGTGCCTATCAGGCCGGCGTCTTCCAGGGGCTTTATGAAGCCGGCATCGAGCCGAACTGGCTTGCCGGCATTTCGATCGGCGCGCTGAACACGGCCATCATCGCCGGCAATCCGCCGGAGAAGCGCGTGGAGCGACTGCTGCAATTCTGGGAGACGATCTGCCAACCGGCGTTTGGGCCGCCGTTACCGGCCTTTATCGAGCACGCGCTGTTCAATTCCAGTGACGCCGTTCGGAGGGCCTTTACGGCAACTCAGGCAATGGGTGCGATCGTAGAAGGGCAAAAGGGATTCTTCGTGCCGCGTTTCCCGCCGCCGTTGCCTACTGTTTCCGGGCTGCCGCAAATGGCGAGCTACTACGACACCACGCCGCTCAAGGCCACGCTGGAAGCGCTCTGTGATTTCGACCGGATCAATTCCGGTGAGATACGCGTGTCGGTGGGGGCAGTGAATTGCGGCACAGGCAATTTCGCCTACTTCGATAACACGCATACGAAACTGAGGCCCGAGCATTTCATGGCGTCAGGTGCGTTGCCACCGGGCTTTGCGGCGGTCGAAATCGACGGCCAGTACTACTGGGACGGCGGCTTGATGTCGAACACGCCGCTCTACGAGGTGATTCAGACCACGCCGCGTCGCGATACGCTCGCGTTCCAGGTCGATCTATGGAGCGCGATCGGGCCGGTGCCGGACAACATCACCGATGTTCAAGGGCGCATGAAAGACGTTCAGTACTCGAGCCGCACGCGTCTCGTGACCGATATGCTGCAACGTTCGCAGCGCTTCCGGCATGTGCTGCGCGAGGTGCTCGATCGCGTGCCGTCTGACCAGCGCGAGGATCAATGGTGCAAGCTGGCGGATGAACTATCGTGTTCGAAGCGCTACAACGTGATCCATCTCATCTACCGTCAGAAGGAATACGAAGGGCAGTTCAAAGACTTCCAGTTCGGCCTCTCTACTATGCGTGAACATTGGAAAAGCGGCTTGGAAGACATCCGCGACTCGCTTGCTCAACCTGATTGGCTGGATATGCCTGACAACGACGCAGGGTTTGTCACGCACGATATCCATCGGGATGCGCGCTGACACAAATAAAAAACGGCGCCCGAAAGGGCGCCGTTTCTACATCTACAAGCGATTCAGGCAGCTTCAGCAAAGCAAAGCAAAAAAAGCGCGTGCAACCAACGCCTGCGCCCTGAAATGCCTTACTTCAACACGTGAGCAATCGCGCTAGCCACCACGTCGAGGTTGCGCGTATTCAGCGCAGCCACGCAAATGCGGCCCGTGCCCACAGCGTAGATGCCGAACTCTTCACGCAGACGGTCCACTTGCGGTGCCGTCAGACCCGAGTACGAGAACATGCCGCGTTGTGCGTTCACGAAGCTGAAATCGCGATCCACGCCGCTTGCCTTCAGACGTTCGACCAGACCGTTGCGCATTGCGCGGATGCGGTCGCGCATTTCGGCGAGTTCCGTTTCCCACGTGCCGCGCAGTTCAGCCGACGCGAGCACCGCCGCGACCACCGAGCCGCCGTGCGTGGGCGGGTTCGAGTAGTTCGTACGGATCACGCGCTTCAGTTGCGACAGCACGCGAGCGGATTCTTCCTTGCTTGCCGTGATGATCGACAGTGCGCCAACGCGCTCGCCGTACAGCGAGAACGACTTCGAGAACGACGACGACACGAACACGTTGAGTTCCGATGCCGCGAACAGACGGACCGCTGCAGCGTCGGACTCGATGTTGTCGCCGAAACCCTGGTAAGCGATGTCGAGGAACGGCACGAGATTGCGCGCCTTGACGACTTCGACGATCTGCTTCCATTGATCGACCGTCAGGTCGACGCCGGTCGGGTTGTGGCAGCACGCGTGCAACACGACAACCGTGCCTGCGGCATAGCCGTTCAGCGCGTTCAGCATGCCTTCGAAGTTCACGCCATGCGTCTGCGCGTCATAGTACGGATAGGACACGACCTCGAAGCCGGCGCCTTCGAACAGCGCGCGGTGGTTTTCCCAGCTCGGATCGCTGATCGCGACCTTGCAGTTCGGGTTCAAACGCTTCAGGAAATCAGCGCCGATTTTCAGTGCGCCCGTGCCGCCCAGTGCTTGCGCCGTCACGACGCGGCCCGCGGCGATCAGCGGCGAATCGTTGCCGAGCAGCAGCGTTTGCACGGCGGCGTCATACGCAGCGATGCCTTCGATCGGCAGATAGCCACGCGGCAGCGCGGCTTCGACACGTGCCTTTTCCGCCTCGCGCACGGCGCGCAGCAGCGGAATCTTGCCTTCTTCGTTGAAGTACACACCAACGCCAAGGTTGACCTTGGTGGCGCGCGCATCGGCGTTGAAGGCTTCGTTCAGGCCCAGAATCGGGTCGCGGGGAGCAAGTTCGACGGCGGAGAACAGAGACATGATGGGTGGGCAGCAGTAGTAAAAAGAGGGCGGCTTCAAGCGCGGGAGGCCCGGCCAACGGCGTCTGATGGAAGATTCGGACGGACGGAGGGCGAGCATCGGCGAGTGAGCGCAACTTGGCATTGTAGCGAATTCGCGGGCATTTTTCGGACGACAAAGCCCGCTGGGCCGAATTATTTGCTTGAAAAACAGGCACCAGGGCGCCATGTGCCTAGTCTCCCCGTTCTGCTCAACTCCTACGCAGACCCGCTCAGCCCGGGTTCCCGCAACCCGTTAGAATAGTTCTTTGCCCAAGGCCCGGTGCCGCTCCCCATGTCCGAACACCATCTGACTGAAGCCGACGAGACGCTCGACGAATCCAAATTCATCGCGTTCGAAGGCTCGCCGTTCCAGCTCTACCAGCCGTATCCGCCCGCCGGCGACCAGCCGACGGCGATCGACACGCTCGTCGAAGGCATTGAGGACGGCCTGTCGTTCCAGACGCTGCTCGGCGTGACCGGCTCCGGCAAGACCTTCACGATGGCCAACACCATCGCGCGGCTCGGCCGGCCGGCGATCGTGTTCGCGCCGAACAAGACGCTCGCCGCGCAGCTCTATTCGGAGTTTCGCGAGTTCTTTCCGCGCAATGCGGTCGAGTACTTCGTCTCGTACTACGACTACTACCAGCCGGAAGCGTACGTGCCGCAGCGCGACCTGTTCATCGAGAAAGATTCGTCGATCAACGAGCACATCGAGCAGATGCGGCTGTCGGCCACCAAGAGCCTGATGGAGCGGCGCGACGTGATCATCGTCGGCACGGTGTCGGCGATTTACGGTATCGGTAACCCGTCGGAATATCACAAGATGATTCTGACGCTGCGTACCGGCGACAAGCTCGGCCAGCGCGACATCATCGCCCGGCTGATCGCGATGCAGTACAACCGCAATGAAGCCGACTTCCAGCGCGGTTCGTTCCGCGTGCGCGGCGACACGATCGATATTTTCCCGGCGGAACACGCCGAAATGGCGGTGCGTATCGAATTGTTCGACGACGAAGTCGAGACGCTGCAACTGTTCGATCCGCTCACCGGCCGCGTGCGGCAGAAGATTTCGCGCTTCACCGTCTACCCGTCGTCGCACTATGTGACGCCACGCGATACCGTGGTGCGAGCGGTCGAAACGATCAAGACCGAACTGCGCGACCGGCTCGAGTTCTTTTACAGCAACGGCAAGCTTGTGGAAGCGCAGCGGCTCGAACAGCGCACCCGCTTCGATCTGGAAATGCTGCAGGAGCTGGGATTCTGCAAGGGCATCGAGAATTACTCGCGGCACTTCTCGGGCGCCGCGCCCGGTGAGCCGCCGCCGACGCTGGTCGACTATCTGCCGCCCGACGCGCTGATGCTGCTCGACGAGTCGCACGTGCTGATCGGCCAGTTGAACGGCATGTACAACGGCGACCGGGCACGTAAAGAGAATCTGGTCGACTACGGTTTCCGCTTGCCGTCGGCGCTCGACAATCGCCCGCTCAAGTTCAACGAGTTCGAGCGCAAGATGCGTCAGGTGGTGTTCGTGTCGGCCACGCCGGCGGACTACGAGAAGAAGACGGCAGGGCAGGTGGCCGAACAACTGGTGCGTCCAACCGGCCTCGTCGATCCGGAAATCGAGGTGCGCCCGGCGCGCACCCAGGTCGACGACGTGCTCGCCGAAATTAACGAGCGCGTCAAAGTGGGCGACCGCGTGCTGGTCACGGTGCTGACCAAGCGGATGGCCGAGCAACTCACCGAGTTTCTGGCGGACCACGGCGTCAAGGTGCGTTACCTGCACAGCGACATCGATACCGTGGAGCGGGTGGAAATCATTCGCGATCTGCGGCTGGGCACGTTCGACGTGCTGGTCGGGATCAACCTGCTGCGCGAGGGGTTGGATATTCCCGAAGTCTCGCTGGTCGCGATTCTCGACTCGGACAAGGAAGGTTTCCTGCGCGCCGAGCGCTCGCTGATCCAGACCATCGGCCGGGCGGCGCGTAACGTGAACGGCAAGGCGATTCTCTACGCGGACCGGGTGACCGACTCGATGCGCCGCGCTATCGACGAAACCGAGCGGCGGCGCGCCAAGCAGATCGCCTACAACCTCGCGAACGGCATTACGCCGCGCGGCGTAGTCAAGCGGATTCGCGACATCATCGACGGGGTGTACAACGTCGACGACGCCCGTGCCGAATTGAAGGAAGAGCAGGCTCGGGCGAAATTCGAGGACATGTCCGAGAAGCAGCTCGCCAAGGAACTCAAGCGCCTCGAAAAGCAGATGATGGAGCATGCCAAGAATCTCGAGTTCGAAAAGGCCGCGCAAACCCGCGACCAGCTGGCGCTGCTGCGCAAGCGCGTATTCGGCGCAAACGTCGGGGACCACGTGCCCGGCGTCTAAAAACACCTGCCTCCCAAGGCGCGGCAATGTGCCGCGCCTTGCCTCTCCTCGCCTTACAACCCACCATCACGCTCATCCGCGCTTTCCTTAAGACCGCCTTAAGCCCCTGTTCCCATAAGGCTTTGCGTGCGTCCACGTTTGTTCTCCCTGCCGATCGATGATAAACTCGACCAATATTGAGAATGGTTCGCATTAACGTTGGTAATCTCAGCAATGCGACTGACAGTCCGTTGTGTTTGCCAACCAAGCCCGCCGGCATGGCTGCATAAGGCAAGCGCACCGCACTGTTCCAATGAGTTTGATTCCAGCCTGATAAAAACAAGGAGTTTCAATGCGGATGTCTTCATTTGTGCGCGGTGGCGCAGCAGCGGTGGCCGCGATAGCGGCGCTTTCCGCAACGGCAGCGGAATACCCGATCGGCAAGCATCAGATTCAGGGCGGCATGGAAATCGGCGCCGTCTATCTGCAGCCGATCACGATGGAACCCGAAGGCATGATGCGCAAGGCGTCGGATTCGGACATCCACCTGGAAGCCGACATCCACGCGGTCAAGAACAACCCGACGGGTTTCGCCGAAGGCGACTGGATGCCGTATCTGCAAGTTCGTTATGAATTGACGAAAGCCGGTTCGAATCAGACCCAGAAGGGCGACATGATGGCGATGGTCGCCAACGACGGTCCGCACTACGGTGACAACGTCAAGCTGCAAGGCCCGGGCAAATACCACCTGAAAATGACCGTCGAAGCGCCGATGCAAACCGGTCACATGGCGTTCGGCCGTCACGTCGACAAGGAAACCGGCGTGGGTCCGTGGTTCAAGCCGATCACGCTCGAATACGACTTCACGTTCGCGGGCATCGGCAAGAAGGGCGGTTACTGATCGTTGATCGCCGCGGACGCGGATCATCACGGCTCGTCGCGCCTTGCTGCATGGCGAGCCGTGACTGAATGAATGCATGCAGCAGGCGGCGCGCGGAGGATGAAACCCGCCGCGCCGCGTTTTCCGGAAAGGCTAATGAGAATTAACCGAAAGATCGCGATCCTCGCCATGACCGCTTTGACGGTTGGGGCCGCGCACGCCGCGGATCTGCCGACCTTCAAGCTTGAAATGAACGACGGCAAGCTCAATCCTGCGCGCATCGAAGTGCCGGCAGGGCAGCGCATCAAGATTGCGATACGCAACACCGGCAAGGGCGCGGCCGAATTCGAAAGCGTGCAATTGCGTAAAGAAAAAGTGTTGGCGCCGGGCGGGGATTCATTCGTCGTGATCGCTCCGCTAGAGCCGGGCGAATACAAGTTCTTCGACGATTTCCATCAGCAGGCGCAGGGCGTGATCGTCGCGAAATAGCGGCTTGGGGCGCGAACGCATGCCTTGAACAGACGGGTGACGCGTTCGCCAAAGCAGTAGCAGGGTAGAAGGGAGAGCTTGAATGGGTCAGATTCTATTCATCGTGTGGCGGGAAAGTGTCGAGGCCTTGCTGGTCGTCGGCATCCTGTACGCGTGGCTGAAAAATGGCGACGACGACGCGCGCCGCGGATTGCCGTACCTGTGGGGCGGCGTCGCGGCCGGTTTGATTGCGGCGGTCGCACTCGGCGCAGCGCTGATCGGTTTTACCGAGGTGCTCTCCGGCGACGCGCAGGATTATTTCCAGACCGCGATGGTGCTGGTCGCCTGCGTGCTGATCGTGCAGATGGTGCTGTGGATGAAGCAGCACGGCCGCTCCCTCAAGCGCGACATGGAACAGTCGCTGCAAAAGAGCAAACACGATTCGAACTGGTGGGGCGTCGCGTTGCTGGTCGCATTGGCGATCGCGCGCGAAGGCAGCGAAACGGTGATCTTCCTTTACGGTCTCGGTTTCGGCCAATCGGGTCACGTGGACGGCGGCCAGATGCTCGCGGTGGCGATTGGCCTCAGTCTCGCGCTCCTGACCTTCTACGTGCTGCAGTTGGGCGGCAAGTATTTCTCGTGGCGGCTCTTCTTCCGCGTCACCGAAATCATGCTGCTGTTTCTCGGTGCGGGCCTGTTCCAGACCGGTGTCGACAAGCTGATCGACAAGGAAATCCTGCCGACGATCATCGGCCAGATGTGGAATTCGTCGGCCATCCTCGACGATTCGAGCACGTTCGGTTCGCTGGTTGCGACGCTCACCGGTTATCGCGCCCATCCGGCGCTGATGAATCTGATCGCCTACGCCGTGTACTGGCTGGTCGTCTATCTGCTGGTGCGTCGCGCGAATCGCAAGCCGGCGCAGCAGGCCGCAGGGCGCGCGGCATGAGTGCGGTCATGACCCGCCCGGGCCGTCTCGCCGCGGCCGGGCAGTGGATGCAGCGTCACGGCAGCCTGATCCGCGGCATTCAGTGGGTCGTGGTGGCGGTGTACGCGTTCCTGATTCTCGTGCCGGCGGTGATGCCGCTGCCGGACGACACCGCGCATCTGTGGACCAACCTGACGCTTGCCGCGCAGTTCGTGTTCTGGGGCATCTGGTGGCCCTTCGTGCTGCTCTCGATGGTCATGCTCGGCCGCGTCTGGTGCGGTGTGTTGTGTCCGGAAGGCGCGCTCGCGGAATTCGCCAGCAAGTACGGCCGCGGCTGGGCGATTCCGCGCTGGATGCGCTGGGGCGGCTGGCCGTTCGTCGCGTTCGGCATCACCACGATCTACGGTCAGATGGTCAGCGTCTACCAGTATCCGAAAGCAGTGCTGCTGGTGCTCGGCGGATCGACCTTCGCGGCAATGATCATCGGCTTGCTGTACGGACGCGAGAAGCGCGTCTGGTGCAAGTATCTGTGCCCCGTCAACGGGGTTTTTTCGCTATTGGCGCGTCTCGCGCCGTTCCATTACAAGGTCGACGAAGACGCGTGGCGCCATTCGTACAAGAACGGTGAACATGGGCATCGCGTGATTCCGATCAATTGCGCGCCGCTGGTGCCGCTGCGCAATATGAAGGGCGCGTCGGATTGCCATATGTGCGGCCGTTGCAGTGGGCATCGCGACGCGATCGCGCTGACGTGGCGTGCGCCGTCGTCGGAAGTCGTGCAGCTCGGCGACAAACAGGCGAACCCGTGGGACACCGCGTTGATTCTGTACGGCCTGCTCGGCATCGCGATCGGCGCATTCCATTGGACCGCTTCGCGCTGGTTCGTCGATCTGAAGATGTTCTTCGCGACGTGGCTGGTCGATCACGACATCACCTGGCCCCTCGACACCAACGCGCCGTGGTTTCTGTTCACGCACTACCCTGAGCAGAACGACGTGTTCTCGTGGCTCGACGGCACGATGGTGATCGGCTACATCCTCGCTACGGCGCTGATGTACGGCACGGTTTTGCTGGTGCTGCTGATGGGCGCGACGCGCATGCTGGGGCGCTTCAGCACCGTGCGTCTGCATCATTTGACGCAAGGCCTGATTCCGATTGCCGGCGCAGGTGTGTTCCTCGGCTTGTCGGCAACCACGCTGTCGCTGCTGCGCGCGGAACATCTGTCGTTGTGGTGGGCGTCGGATATGCGTATCGCGATCCTCGCGATCGCCAACCTGTGGAGCGCGTGGCTCGCCTGGCTCGTCACACGTCGCTATAGCGCGCGATTCGTTCAACGCGGCCTCGCGATGCTGTGGTTCGCCGCGGCGCTGGCCGTGGTCGATAGCGCATGGTGGCTGATGTTCTGGGGCTGGGCTTCGAAGTAAGTAAGTCATAACGCTTCGACGCACTAGCGAACCTCGATCCGCGCCGTGCAATACAAAAAGCCGTGGAGATGGTCACATCCCACGGCTTTTAAATTTTCTGCGCTTGTGCGACACACGTCGTTTCGTGCATCCGCATTGGGTGAGAACCAAAAAAGCGGCCTGGCTGGCTGCGACGGCTGGCTTGGTGTCTGCACGAAGGGGTCTAGTTCTCACGTGCAAGCCGTCGTGGCTGGCTAATGCCCAACACCCCTCGAGGAGGTGGTCCCCACAATACCCGGTACTGACTGCTGTTCGGTGTTGCCTGGACGTTGCCTGTTACTTGGTCAGGATCAGCTTGCCTAAACGCGTTGCACGCAACTGATAGGTCTCGCCGTTATGCACGATGCTGACGTGGCTATGTCCTTGCAGCAATGCGTCGCTGCGTACGACCCGATCCGACTTCTCGCCTGTGCCGTCGGCGCGATCCGCTGCGGGCTTCGCGGTGGTTGCCGTCGCCGTGGATGTTTTCGGACGGCTGGTCAGCGCGGCCGCCGGACGGCGCAGGCTGAGTGTTGAAGAGCGCGTGAGATCGGTCATTCGTTTTAGCTGTTGGTCGATTCGATGGATTAATTCTAAATGATAACCATTACCATTTACAAGAAAGAGAAATTCATCGGATCCGATTTTCGATAGCTGAATGGCGGGGAGTAGTAGGCTACGGAGGAAAGCAGGCCGCCTTCCACACAGCGGCCTAATACAGCACAACAGCGAGCACAACGGCGCGGGCAGGGCGCCCGCCCGCACGTCAATGCAACGAACCGGGTTCCTGCTTGCCCGCCACGTATTGGCGGATCAGCCGCACGGTATCGATATCGTTCTCGCGATACGCCGACTTCACGATTTCCTGCGTTTGCACAGCGTCCTGGTCGTCGGAGACGGGCAGGGTGGTTGCGTATTCGAAGCGCAGGAACAACTGCAGTTCGTCAGGCTGTTCGATCGTCATTGTCAGCGAGCCGCCGACATAATCCGCCGTCGGCAGAATGTCGTAGCGCACGCTTAGGCGATCCTGCAACGTGACTCGGTCGCGCACGGTGGCCTTGCCGTAGTGCAACTCCCGTTCGAGCGTGTCGCCTTCGCGCGAAAGGATGATGCAGCTGTCGAGTCCGATCACAAACAGTTGCGGCTGCTCGGCGCGCAGCACGAGACCCTCCCACAGCTGCTCGCGGGTCATCGAGTCGACAAATGGATTCAACGGGTCGTTGATCTGGATAAGGTGTTCGAAATTCAAAACGACGGCTTCCTATGAAAGCGTTGCAATACGCGCGGGTTCTGTTAGCCGGTGCCGGACTATTCCTGCTTCAGGCGATGGCAAGACCCGACCGGATCGTGATCGAATGCGTGAGGATCTTGTGAACTGGGCACGCATTGGCAATTTGCAAGAGCCGTTCCCGCTGCTGGTCGGACAAATCGCCTTCCAGCATGATCTTGCGGTCGATGGTCGAGCCCGCGTCGCCGGTTTCCAGCGACAGCGCCACGCGCACGTCGGCGAGCGGCCAGCCCTTGCGCTGAGCGTACATCTTCAGCGTGATCGACGTGCAGGCACCGAGGCTCGAGAGCAACAGCGCGATGGGCGCCGGCCCGCGATCGCCGCCACCAAGCGACTCGGGTTCGTCGGCGAGCCACGTGTGCTTGCCGTCGTCGAAATGGACCTGGAAATTCGTTGAGCCGATGTGGGCGGTGACGGTGGACTCTGCCATGCGCTCTCCTGAACAGGGACGGAAATCGCCGTGCGCCACGGTCCGTCATGGTTGGACGGCGTGGCGCACGGCATAAATTACTATTGTGAACGAATTTACCGGCCTTCGCGCCGATGCGGGCGGCTATGGAGCGGCTAAGTCAGCGGCCGCTCCACCGCGATCATGAGCGGCAACGCGCGCCGGAGCGGCCAGTCAGTGCGTGATCGCGCCCATGCGTCCGGCCTGATAATCAATCACGGCCTGGCGGATCTCGTCCTCAGTGTTCATCACGAACGGGCCGTAGCGCACCACCGGTTCTTTCAGCGGCACGCCGCCAAGCAGGAGCACCTCGAGCGGCTCCGCGCCGGCTGTCAGGGTGACCGACTCGCCGTCGTTCTGGAAGACGACCATCTTCTGCGCGTCGATTTCCTGGCGCGCATCGCCTTCGCCGTAAAAGCCCTTGCCCGACAGGCTGTAAGCGAACACGCGATAGTCGGCCGGTACCGGCTGCTGAATCGTCGCGCCCGGTTGCAGCGAGAAATGCTGATACAGGATCGGCGTGCGCGTTTCGATCGCCGCCTTTACCCCGAGCGCTTCGCCCGCGATTACCTTGACGCGCACCTTGCCGTCCGCGGACGTCGCGACCGGAATGCTGGCCGACGGCATCTCCTGATAGCGCGGCTCGATCATCTTGTCGCGACGCGGCAGATTCACCCACAGTTGCACGCCATGCACGCGCCCACCGCTGCGCACGAACGACGGGTCCGGCATCTCACTGTGCACGACGCCCGCGCCCGCAGTCATCCATTGCACGTCGCCGGCACGCAGCGTGCCCGAGTGACCCGCCGAATCCTTGTGGCCGAACTGGCCCTCGAGAGCGTACGTGACCGTTTCGAAGCCGCGATGCGGGTGATCCGGCGCGCCTTTGGCTTCGCCCGGCGCGTAATCGATCGGGCCCATTTCGTCGAGCAGCAGGAACGGATCGAAATCCATCAGCAGACGGGTTGGAAACGGGCGGTGGACGACAAAGCCGCCACCTTCGGTCGTGCGAACGGCGGGAAACGTGCGTTCGATCGTGCGTGTCGTGCTCATCAAAGTCACCTTGAAAAATGGGGAATAGCGTCATTTTTGAAACATAGCGCTATTATAGGGACCGTTTTCCTGCACGCCAGCCGCCCCTGCGCAATGGATTGTTCTATTACTGGAACGATGAGATGAAGATCGATTCACACAATCTGAATGACCTGATGTACTTTTCGCAGGTCGTCGAACATGGCGGCTTTTCCGCCGCCGAACGCGTGCTGGGTATTTCCAAGTCGCGCCTGTCGCGCCGCCTGACCGAGCTGGAAGCGTCGCTGGGCGTGCGTTTGTTGCAGCGCTCCACCCGCAAGCTGGCGCTCACCGAAGCCGGACAGCTCTTCTACCAGCACTGTCAGGCGATGCTGAGCGAAGCGCAGGCGGCCGTCAACGTCGTGCAGCAACTGCGCTCGTCGCCGCGCGGCACGGTGCGCGTGAGCGTGCCGGTGACGGTTTCGCAGACCATCCTGTCGCAGATCCTGCCGGAATTCATGCATCGCTACCCGGAGGTGCGCGTGGTGATGCGCGTGACGAATCGCGTGGTCGATCTATTCGAGGATTCGATCGACATTGCGCTGCGCGTACGTTCCGATCCGCCGGAAAACGCCAACATTGTCGTGCGCCCGCTGTGGCGCACGCAGCAGATGCTGGTCGGCGCACCGAGCCTGTTGCAGCAGAATGCGCCGCCGCTGTTGCCAGCCGATCTGAACCGCTTCGAAACGCTCGACGTGCCGAGCGGCGACGGGCGCCATGTCTTCGACCTGATCGCCCCCGACGGCACGCGCCACGCGCACGAACACGAGCCGCGGCTCGTCACCGCCGATCTGATGACGATTCGCGAAGCAGTGCTCTCCGGTGTGGGTATCGCCGCGTTGCCGGAGATGATGTACGGCAGCGCGTTGCGCGCGGGGCAGTTGTCGCCGGTCATGCCGGGCTGGAGTTTTCCGACGCCGCAGTTGTACGCGGTATTCGTGTCGCGGCAGGGAATGGTGCCGGCTGTGCGCGCGTTCGTGGACTATCTGGTCGAAATGCTCGACCCGGACGAAGGCAAACACATAATGGGCGAGTGTCCGACGCAGGCAACGCAAGACGTTGCGCAGTCCGCTCTCGCGGTCGCGTCATAGCACTTATTCTGCGCGACGACATCGCTTTTAGCATTTAAGCGCCGCTTGTCATGAGTACTTTCAATGACAGTTTGCTTGAATGCGCGCGCTCGCGGGCCTATAGTGAAATCCCTTCGCTAAGGAGTCTCTTATGCGAAAACTCATGGCCTCTATGATAGTGGGCCTGATAGGGCTGACCGCGCTGTCCGTGACAATCACGGCTGTCGCATGCGGTGACTCGAGCTATCAGTCATCTTCTGATGGTAAATGATCCCGCCGCCCGAAAGCGCCGAGTGCGCACAAAAAAGGCCTTCATCGTCAGATGAAGGCCTTTTACTTTTAGCCCCTGTTTCAGGGGATTTCCTGTTTTTTCGGCAGGCGCTGCTTAACAGTAGCCGTGCGTTGCTACGCGCGGATCGCTTGCCCGTATTACCTTTATTTCGCCTTCGGCTGCGTGACGAAGCCGATTTTGGTGAGTCCGCCGGCCTGCGCCGCCGACATCACTTCCGCCACTTTCTCGTACGCAACCTTGCGGTCCGCATCCAGATGCAGTTCCGGCTGCGGATTCGCTTGTGCGGTCTCTGCAATCTTCGCGCGCAGTGCTGCTTCGTCGACCTTCTTGTCGTCCCACAACACGTTGCCGTCCGCATCGACGGCGACCGTCACTTGCGCGGGCTTGGTGTCTTCCTTCTGACTGCTTGCGTGCGGCAGATCGATTTTGACCGCGTGACGGATCACCGGGATCGTCACCATGAAGACGATCAGGAGAACCAACATCACGTCGACGAGCGGCGTCATGTTGATTTCGTTCATCAGGCCGTCGTCATCGTCGCCGGCGAAGGGGCTCATTGCCATCGGAATGCCTCGTCGATCAGTTGGCGCGCGTGGCGAGGCGCAAACCGTCGCCGCGCCTGGACGACGACAGACGGGCGCCCGTCACGAAGAATGCGTGCAGACCGTGCGCAAAGCGGCTCAGCTTGGCGACGATGGCCTTGTTGGCGCGCGTGAGCGCGTTGTAGCCGAGCACGGCCGGAATCGCGACGAACAGGCCGAACGCGGTCATGATCAGCGCTTCGCCGACCGGACCTGCGACCTGATCGATCGACGACTGGCCGCTCGCGCCGATCGCCAGCAGTGCGTGATAGATGCCCCATACCGTGCCGAACAGGCCGACGAACGGCGCCGTGCTGCCGATCGAGGCGAGAATCGCCAGGCCGCTTTGCATGCGCGCGACGCTTTCATCCATCGTGTCCTTCAGGCAGCGCGTTACCCAATCCGACACATCCATGCGGTCGTGCAGATGCGGCTGCGTCTGATGATGGTGATCGGCGGCTTCCTGGCCCGACAGCGCGAGCGCGAGGAACGGATTGTCCTGCGGCGTCGACGATTCGGCGCCGAGCTTTTTCACGCCGTCGGCGAGGTCGTCCGAATGCCAGAACTGCTTTTCGGCGTTCTTCGTGAGACGATTCAGGCGCATCACATTCCAGCCCTTGATGACGATCACGCTCCACGACATCACCGACATGATCAACAGCGCGAGCGCGATGCCGCGCGTCACGAAATCCCCTTGCGCCCACACGTGCGCCAATCCGTAGTTTTGCATTGCAATTCCTATTTTTAAAATCTGCCTCAATCGTTCAGATTGAAGTTGTAAGGCTGGGTGTACGCGGCCCGAATCGGCTGGCCGTTCTCGAGATAGGGTTTGCAGACACTCGCGTGCGCTGCGGCAACCGCGGCATCGTCCAGACGGTTGAAACCGCTGCTCTTTTTCAGTTCGATGTTCTCGAGCTTGCCGGTCAGTCCGACCACGAATTTCACATAGGCGGTGCCGGTTTCACCGCGGCGCCTCGACAGCGACGGGTACTCGGGCGTGATCATGTTGCAGTCGATGTGCGAAACATTTTTCGGCGCGGTGATTTCCATCGCCGGACGGCCGATTGCCGGCGCGGCCTGGGCAGGGGGAGCCGCTGGCGCGGGCGGCGTCGGCTCAGCCGCTGCAACAGGCGTAGGTGACAGTGCGGCGGCCTCGGGCAATGGCGCAGGCGTTGGCTTGGGCGTCGGTGTCGGCTTTGGCTGGACTTTGGTCTTGGTATGAACCGGTGGCACCGGCTTGGGTGGTGGCGGTGCGATCGATTGCAGTGCGACGGGCGCGGCGACCGGTGCCGGCGCCAGCAACTGGGCGGTCATGACGCGCGATTCGAGTGACGGTTGCACGGGTTCATGACGCAACGTCAGGACCACAGCAAGCAACGCGATGTGAATCGCTGCAACCGCGGCAGTAGCGGTCAAGGCACGGGAATTCATTCGGACGGACGAAGCCGGCGTAGCGCCGGCTGAAACGGTATGCGAGGCCTGCATATTAGCGTGGCGACGCGCCGTCGATGCGGCGCGTCAGACAAGACATCGTCATGTTCGGAAGATCAGCAGCGAAATGAACAAAGTAGTCACGAAACCAATCAGCAATTCCAACTCGAAGTCCTTTTAACGGGTGAGCGGGTAGCTGGCTGGTAACGGATACTGGCTTGCTGACGGCAGTGGGATAAACGCGTGAAGCTGAGTGCTAGCGGCGCCAAAAATCAGCGCGTAGAGTCGTGTGAAGCAGTGAGGTGATGCCCCCGAGGCGCGGCATGGGCCGCGCCCTAAACCTGGCCTTAGGCGCCTGGCCTCAAGCGGCCTTGCGTTCGTAAAACGTCAGCGGCATAGCCTGCGGGTGAGACTCGAAGCCGCAGCGGCTCGCGCATACGCCGCTTTCCATCATGACGTCGCGCACGGATTCCGCGCACTTGCCACAGCAGGAAGCGACACCGAGTTCGAACTGGAGTTCGTCGAACGAGTCGACGCCTTCCGCGATCGAGGCACGGATCTTTCGGTCAGAAACAGACTTGCAGACACAGACAATCATGGTAGGGCGTCATAGATAACGTTAATGCGAACTATTATCATTTTGATTGACCCGTTTGGCAAGCGTCCTGCATGATTTTTTGTAACAAAACCAGACCCTTGGAAGGGTTTTGCTGGTAGGGAGCGATTGGGCGGGAGCGGCGGAAAGGGCACAAAATGCCTCAAAAGCACGCAGAAAGGCCGCGCAGCGGCCTAAAACGTAGCGCGGAAGGGCATTTATGCGGCTTGGGAATCTGGCGCTGCCGTGCGTCGCGATGGGATCACGACCTGCTCGACTGTGGCATCGATGTGCAGCAGGGTGGCGGCGAGCTGCTGCTGATGCGTGCCGTCGCCGGTCGAACAAAAGCGGGGCAGAACAGCAGCGGCGCTGTCCGGGGCGGCGCGCAGCCCGTGCTGGTCGAGTATCCGTTCCAATTGGCGCGCGATGGCCACGCTCGTATCGATCAACGTCAGCCGGTCGCCGACGATGTCGCGGATCGCCGCATCAAGAAACGGGTAATGGGTGCAACCGAGCACCAAGGTGTCGGCGCCGGCATCGAGCATGGGCTGCAGGTAGCCACGCAGCAGTGCGCGCAGTTCAGCGGACCCCACGTCGCAGCGTTCCACCGCCTGCACGAGCCCGTGGCCCGGCTGGCAAAGAAAACGGCAATCTGCGGCGTAGCGCTCCAGCAGTGCCTGAAAGCGTGCGCTGCGCAGGGTCACTTGTGTGGCGAGGACGCCGGCAATACGCGTTTTCGACTGCTGCGCGGCCGGTTTGATGCCCGGCTCGACCCCCACCAACGGAATCGACAGTTTTCCGCGAACCAGCGCGATCGACTGCGCCGTCGCCGTGTTGCATGCGACCACCAGTGCCTTCGCGCCTTGTCTTGCGAGCCACTCTCCAATGGCGAGGGTGCGGTCGGCGATGAAATCGTCGTCGCGTTCACCATAGGGGGCGTAGAGCGAGTCGGCGACATAGATGAGCGCTTCGCCGGGTAGTTGCGCCCGGACCGCCCGCAGCACCGACAAACCGCCCAGACCCGAGTCGAAAATGCCGACCGGCACCTGCGAACCGCCACTTAAGGTGGCGATCCCGGCACTCGAAGACGGCGATTCTGCGGGCATAGGCGATAAGGAGTCGCGCGGCACAGCGGTCACGGAAAACTCACAAAAACGGGGAAGTGCGCAAGTATATCGCCCGCGCGGGGCCGATCCTGGCGCACGGGCTGTTCCAACCTGGTTCGATCAGGACTCGACCGAGCCCATTGCAGTTTGCTGGTAGTTCTGGATGCCGACCTTATCGATCAGGTCCAGTTGCGTTTCGAGCCAGTCGATGTGTTCTTCGGTGTCGTCGAGAATCTTAACGAAGATTTCGCGCGAGATGAAATCGCGAACCGATTCGCAATACACGATCGCTTCTTTGCAGGTGCCCTGCGAAATCTGCTCGAGCTTCAGATCGCATTCGAGGATTTCTTTGGTTTCCTCGCCGATCAGCAGCTTGTGCAGGTCTTGCAGGTTCGGCAGGCCATCGAGCATGAAAATGCGTTCGATCAGCCAGTCGGCGTGCTTCATCTCGCCGATCGATTCGTCGTATTCATGCTTGCCGAGTTTCTCGAGACCCCAATGCTTGTACATCCGTGCATGCAGGAAGTACTGGTTGATGGCGGTGAGCTCATTTTTCAGTTGAGCATTCAGATATTCGATAACTTTCTTGTCGCCTTGCATGGGGTTTCCTTATGGGAACTTTGGGAACTTTGGGAGCTTTGAATTTTCAACAACAATAAACGCCAGACCAGAAAAAGCCAAGGAAACAGACGCATCATTTGACATTCTTCCCGGCTTCACGCGCCACGGCTCGCGCCGAAACGAAAAAGCCGGGACCGTAGCCCCGGCTTTCGACACACGTGACAGGCGTTAGCGGCGAATTAAACCGTCGCGACCGGAATCTTGCCGATCTTCGCTTGCCATTCCTTCGGGCCGGTCTGATGAACCGAGGTGCCGGTCGAATCGACGGCAACCGTCACCGGCATGTCCTGCACGTCGAATTCGTAGATCGCTTCCATGCCGAGGTCCTCGAATGCGAGAACCTTCGCGCTGCGAATGGCTTTCGACACGAGGTAAGCCGCACCGCCCACGGCCATCAGGTACGCGGCCTTGTGCTTCTTGATCGCCTCGATCGCAACCGGACCGCGCTCGGCCTTGCCGATCATCGAAATGAGGCCGGTTTGCGACAACATGGTCTCAGTGAACTTGTCCATGCGCGTGGCGGTGGTCGGGCCGGCGGGGCCGACTGCCTCGTCGCGCACCGGATCGACCGGGCCGACGTAATAGATCACGCGGTTCGTGAAGTCGACCGGCAGCTTTTCGCCCTTGGCGAGCATGTCGGCGATGCGCTTGTGCGCGGCGTCGCGGCCCGTCAACATTTTGCCCGACAGCAACAGCGTCTGGCCCGGCTTCCAGGCTGCGACCTGTTCCGGCGTCAGCGTGTTCAAATCGACGCGCTGGCTCTTTTCCGTGTCCGGTTCCCACTGGACTTTCGGCCATGCGTCGAGCGAGGGCGCCTCGAGCTTCGCCACGCCGGAACCGTCCAGCGTGAAGTGCGCGTGACGGGTCGCCGCGCAGTTCGGGATGATCGCGATCGGCTTGCTCGCGGCGTGCGTCGGTGCAGCCATGATCTTCACGTCGAGCACCGTGGCGAGACCGCCAAGACCCTGTGCGCCGATGCCGAGCGCGTTGACCTTCTCGTGCAGCTCGACACGCAGTTCTTCGATCCAGTCTTTCGGGCCGCGTGCGATCACGTCCTGAATGTCGATCGGATCCATCAGCGATTCCTTCGCCATCACCATTGCTTTCTCAGCGGTGCCGCCGATGCCGATGCCGAGCATGCCCGGCGGGCACCAGCCTGCGCCCATGGTCGGCACGGTCTTCAGGATCCAGTCGACGATCGAATCCGACGGGTTCAGCATCGCGAACTTCGACTTGTTTTCCGAGCCGCCGCCCTTGGCTGCAACCTGCACATCGACTTTGTCGCCCGGCACGATCTCGTAGTGGATCACGGCCGGCGTGTTGTCTTTCGTGTTCTTGCGCGCGCCTTCCGGCGGGCTCACGATCGACGCGCGCAGCACGTTGTCCGGGTTCAGATAACCGCGGCGCACGCCTTCGTTGATCATCTCGGTGACGCCCATCGTCGCCCCGTCCCAACGCACGTCCATGCCGACCTTCACGAACACCGTGACGATGCCGGTGTCCTGGCAGATCGGGCGCTTGCCTTCGGCGCACATGCGGCTGTTGGTGAGGATCTGCGCGATCGCATCCTTCGCGGCCGGGCTCTCTTCGAGCTCGTAAGCACGGCCCAAGGCCTGGATGTAATCGAGCGGGTGGTAATAGCTGATGTACTGAAGCGAATCAGCAATGCTCTGAATCAGATCTTCCTGTTTGATGACGGTCATGGCTAGCTCAGTGGGGACGATGGCGCTTGTTGTACGGACACGCAGGGCAGCGCGGTCAGTCGTGCGCCTTCAGGGGAGTGGAATCGTGCGAACTCACGACATGAAGCGCCGTGGGTTCCTGAAAATGTTTCGGATGCGTATGCGAGGTGAGGCGGTCGACCAGCGCCATCACTACTGCCGAGAGCAGGAACGCGACGTGAATGATCACCTGCCACATGATGGTGTGCGCCGAATTCTGGTCGGGGCTGATGAAGGTCTTCAACAGATGGATCGACGAGATGCTGATCAGCGCCATCGACAATTTGACCTTCAGCACGCCGGCGTTCACGTGGTCGAGCCATTCCGGTTCGTCCGGATGACCCTCTACGCCCAGGCGCGACACGAAGGTTTCATACCCGCCGACGATCACCATGATCAGCAGGTTCGAGATCATCACCACGTCGATCAGGCCGAGGACCACCAGCATGATGTTGGTTTCGTCGAGCGTCATGGACGCGGTGACCAGATGCCAGACTTCTTTCAGGAACAGGACGACATAGACAGCCTGGGCGACGATCAGGCCCAGGTAGAGCGGCACTTGCAGCCAGCGGCTCATGAAGATGATGGCGGGCAGCGGGCGCATCGGGCGGCGCGGACGGGCTGAGTCGGGTCGCGAGGCGGACATAGGCAAGAGTCAGATGAGTCGGACGAAATGCAGGTGACGGAACACGGACTAAATGCGCTGACCCGAAGCGCAAACCACACGCGCGGATCGGGCAAGCAAACCAGGGCGCAGACGGCGCGGGTCGCGGCCAGGGGAGACCGGAAAAGCTCGCGTCAGGCGCGCTATTGTACAGCGTCGGGTGAATTTGCTGCGGCGCGGCGGGCAGGGTGGCGTCGAAGCAATGAGAAGCAGGGGCAACGATTCAGGCTGGAACCCAGAGCGCTAGTTCAGTTAGCATTGCAAGAGGGCGTGCGAGGCGGCGGACAGGCGCGGCACGCGTGATGCTTCCCGTGTGCGTGATACCGGCTTGTCGATCCGGATGCATGAACGGAACGTCGCGCGTAACATGCCGCGACCGACCGGGCCGAACAGCGTAAGAGTTTTCGCTCGCTACGCGATGCGGTTCGCGTAAGTGGCCGGTAAGTTGCAAAGTTTATGTTTGAACGTGAGAGCGGAACGTCGGCCTTTCATCCATTTATGTTGCAATGCCGCATGAATGAAAGTGAAAGCCGAACGGACCGCGGCGCAGCGATCGGCGATCGGCGATCGATGCGCGAGGGTTGGAGACAGCGCGCCGTCTTTCGATCACGAACGGCGGCGGCATCATGACATGGCGCGCCAGAGGCGTGCCGGCACAGGTTTTACGTTTCATCTTCACCAAGGGGTTGTCGATGTCTGCGATTGAATCGGTTCTTCACGAACGCCGTGTTTTCCCGCCCTCCGCTGAAGCAGCGGCCGGCGCGGCCATCTCCGGTATGGATGCATACCGGGCGCTTGCCGTCGAAGCGGAGCGCGATTACGAGGGTTTCTGGGGGCGCCTCGCGCGCGAGACGCTAAGCTGGCATACGCCCTTCACCAAGGTGCTCGACGAATCGAAGGCACCGTTCTACACGTGGTTCGAAGACGGCCAGATCAACGCGTCGTATAACAGCATCGACCGTCATGTCGAAGCCGGCAATGGCGAGCGCGTTGCGATCATCTTCGAAGCCGACGACGGCACCGTCACCCACGTCACCTATAACGATCTGCTGCAACGCGTGTCGCGTTTTGCGAACGCGCTGAAAAAACGCGGCGTGAAGAAGGGCGATCGCGTCGTGATCTATATGCCGATGTCGATCGAAGGCATCGTCGCCATGCAGGCATGCGCACGGATTGGCGCCACGCATTCGGTGGTGTTCGGCGGCTTTTCGTCGAAGTCGCTCAATGAGCGCCTGGTGGATGTGGGCGCCGTTGCGCTCGTCACCTCCGACGAACAGATGCGCGGCGGCAAAGCCTTGCCGCTCAAAAATATCGCTGACGAAGCCATTGCGATGGGCGGCTGCGATGCGGTAAAGAGCGTGATCGTCTACAAGCGCACCGGCGGCAAGATCGCATGGGACGAAAGCCGCGACTTGTGGATGCACGAGCTCGCGCAGGCGGAATCGGATCAATGCGCGCCCGAGTGGGTCGGCGCCGAGCATCCGCTTTTCATCCTGTACACGTCGGGTTCGACCGGCAAGCCGAAGGGCGTGCAGCACAGCACTGGCGGTTATCTGCTGTGGGCCGCGCAGACCATGAAGTGGACATTCGACTGGAAGCCCACGGATGTGTTCTGGTGTACCGCCGACATCGGCTGGATCACCGGCCATAGCTACATCACGTATGGTCCGTTGACGCTCGGCGGCACCCAGGTCGTGTTCGAAGGCGTGCCGACCTATCCGAACGCCGGCCGCTTCTGGGACATGATCGCGAAGCACAAAGTCTCGCTGTTCTATACGGCGCCGACCGCGATCCGCTCGCTGATCAAGTCCGCCGAAGCGGACGAGAAGGTGCATCCGAAGAGCTATGACCTGTCCACGCTGCGCATCATCGGCACGGTCGGCGAGCCGATCAATCCGGAAGCGTGGGTGTGGTATCACGAGAACGTCGGCGGTGGCCGTTGCCCGATCGTCGACACGTGGTGGCAAACCGAAACCGGCGGTCATATGATCACGCCGCTGCCGGGCGCCACGCCTCTGGTGCCAGGTTCATGCACGCTGCCGCTGCCGGGCATCATGGCGGCGGTGGTCGATGAAACCGGCCAGGACGTGCCGAACGGGCAGGGCGGCATTCTGGTGGTGAAGCGTCCGTGGCCGTCGATGCTGCGCAACGTGTGGGGCGATCCGGACCGCTACCAGAAGAGCTACTTCCCCGAAGAGCTCGGCGGCAGGCTCTATCTCGCCGGGGATGGCGCGGTGCGCGACAAGGACACCGGCTACTTCACGATCATGGGCCGCATCGACGATGTGCTCAATGTGTCCGGCCACCGCCTCGGCACGATGGAGATCGAATCGGCGCTGGTGTCGAACCCGATCGTGGCTGAAGCGGCCGTGGTGGGCCGTCCTGATGCCACGACTGGCGAAGCCGTGTGCGCCTTCGTGGTGCTCAAGCGCGCGCGTCCTGAAGGCGAAGAAGCGGTGAAGCTCGCCAACGAACTGCGCAACTGGGTCGCCAAGGAAATCGGTCCGATCGCCAAGCCGAAGGACATCCGCTTCGGCGAGAACCTGCCGAAGACGCGTTCGGGCAAGATCATGCGCCGCCTGTTGCGTTCCCTCGCGAAGGGCGAAGAGATCACGCAAGACGTGTCCACGCTGGAGAACCCAGCGATTCTCGATCAGCTCGGCGAGTCGCTCTGAGCTTAGGTTTGCCTGGGTTTGTCGCAAGGGAATGCCGAATCAAGCGCCCTTGAGCGGACCCAGGCATCGACCACGCTAGTCAGGCCGTTAAAGCGACTGCGAGCCACCGCGCGGACAACCCCGATTGCCTGCCCGGTGGCTTTTTGATACATAGGCGCATGGCCGCGCCGCACCACACCTCTCACGCTACGCTCAATCCCGCGCCCGAACCCCCGGCGGTCTCGGCAGCGATGGCGCGCGCGCACCAGAAGTACTGGCGCTTCAATCTGACGTTGATCGCGACGTTGATGACGGTGGGCTTCCTGGTGTCGTTCGTTTTGCCGCTGGTGGCGCCGGCGTTGGGGCAGGTGCGCTTCATCGGCTTCAGGTTGCCGTTTTACTTCGGTGCGCAAGGGGCGATTCTGATCTACGTCGCGTTGATCGTCGTTTATATCGTGCTGATGCAGCGCGCCGACCGCCGTCTGCAACGCGCTTTCGATGCGGACGCGCGTTCGGGTGCCGATACCCGCGCCGATCCCACCGTGCCCACTGCGCACGGAAGCTGAGCCGATGAAGCTCACGAACCGGCTGATCCGCTCATACGCGCTCTATACGCTCGGCTTCCTGCTATTCATCTACGTGATGTGGCGTATCGAGCGGACCACCGGCCCCGGCGTGTGGATCGGTTATGTGTTCCTGTTCGTGCCGATCGCGGTATACGCGGTGATCGGGTTGCTGTCGCGCACGTCTGATCTGGTGGAATATTACGTGGCCGGGCGGCGCGTGCCTTCCTTCTTCAACGGCATGGCGACCGCGGCCGACTGGTTGTCCGCGGCATCGTTCATCGGTCTCGCCGGGTCGATCTATGCAACCGGATACGATGGTCTCGCGTACCTGATGGGGTGGACCGGCGGCTATTGCCTCGTTGCATTTCTGCTCGCGCCGTACGTGCGCAAGCTCGCGCGCTACACGATTCCCGATTTTCTCGGCACGCGCTTTTCGAGCAATGCGGTGCGTGGACTTGCGGCGTTAGCAGCGATCCTGTGCTCGTTCGTTTATCTGGTCGCACAGATTCAGGGCGTCGGCCTGATCGCGACGCGTTTTATCGGCGTGGATTTCGCGGTCGGCATTTTCTGCGGACTCGCGGGCATTCTCGTGTGCTCGTTTCTGGGGGGCATGCGTGCCGTGACGTGGACCCAGGTCGCGCAATACATCATCCTGATCGCGGCGATTCTGATTCCAGTGTCGATGATCGCGTATAAGGATGGCCTCGGCTGGGTGCCCCAGTTCAACTACGGCCGCCTGATGGAGCGCGTCGAGAGCCTGGAGAAGCAGGTGCGCGAGGCGCCGCTCGAGCAGACCGTTCGCGACGACTATCGGCGGCGCGCCGCGGTGATGCAGACGCGGCTCGATACGCTGCCGCAATCGTTCGTCGACGAGAAGTTGCGCCTCACGCAGGAAGTCGCGGATTTGCGCCGTCACAATGGCCCGCTGCGCGAGATCAAGGAGCGTGAACGCGCGCTGGAACAGTTTCCACGCGATGCCGCCGCCGCGCAGATCGTCTGGACCCAGCGACGCGACGAGATGCTGATGCGCGCGGCCGCGCCAGTGCCGATGCACGAGCCGTTTCCCGTCACGAACGAAGAAGACCGGCGCACGCACGAACGCAATTTTCTGTCGCTGCTGCTGTGCCTGTCGCTCGGCACGGCGAGCCTGCCGCACATCCTGACGCGCTACAACACGACGACCTCGGTGGCTTCCGCGCGACGCTCGGTCGGCTGGACCTTGTTCTTCGTCGCGCTGTTCTATCTGACGGTGCCCGTGCTGGCCGTGCTGATCAAGTACGAGATATTGACCCACCTGGTCGGCCATCACTTTGCCGATTTGCCACAGTGGCTTACGCAGTGGCGCAAGGTCGAGCCGAGTCTGATCAGTCTCGCCGATACGAATGGCGACGGCATTGTGCGCTGGAGCGAGATCCAGATGCAGCCGGATATGGTCGTACTCGCCGCGCCCGAGATTGCGGGGCTGCCGTACGTGATGTCCGGACTGATCGCGGCGGGCGCGCTGGCCGCGGCGCTCTCGACGGCGGATGGTTTGCTGCTGACGATCGCCAACGCGTTATCGCACGACGTCTACTATCACATGGTCGATCCGGCGGCATCGAGCCAGCGGCGCGTGACGATCTCGAAGATTTTGTTGCTGGGGGTGGCGCTGTTCGCGTCGTATGTGGCGTCGCTCAACACGGGGAATATTCTGTTTCTGGTGGGCGCGGCGTTTTCGCTGGCGGCCTCGAGCCTGTTTCCGGTGCTGGTGCTGGGCGTGTTCTGGAAGCGCACCACGCGGCTTGGGGCGGTGGCGGGCATGGTGGCGGGGCTGGTGGTGTGCATTTACTACATCGTCTCGACGTATCCGTTCTTCACGCAGATGACGGGCTTCGCGGGCGCGCGGTGGTTTGGGATCGAGCCGATCAGCTCAGGCGTGTTCGGCGTGCCGGCGGGGTTTCTGGTGGCGATCGGGGTGAGTCTGATCGACCGGAAACCGGACGCTTATACGCGGGCGCTGGTGGACTACATCCGGCATCCTTAGGCGGGTTTGCGCATGGGTGTGGCGCAGGGCGCGAAGTTTGCTATAATTCGGCTCCCCGCCGGAGAGATGGATGAGCGGTTTAAGTCGCACGCCTGGAAAGCGTGTATAGGTTAATAACCTATCCGGGGTTCGAATCCCCGTCTCTCCGCCAGAGGATTCAAAAAAGCCCTGCAAATTCAATGATTTGCGGGGCTTTTCATTTTCAGCCCATCGCATGGCCCATCGCAGCGTTCGCTGCCGCTCATCCTTGCATGGTCGCGCGTCTCTGAGCGTTCGCGCGTAGCCGACTGGTTCGGTGTGAACGACGATGCGGCGCGCAATCTTCTGATTACCGGCCTGATCGCCGTGAATCGAGTTTTGCGTGATCCCAAACCAAAGAATTTCGTTCGACAATCTCCAGAACTTGACCGTGCACTTGGATGCTTGCCTTCTCAGATAACCGCTGGCTCTGCGGCACACGTTTGCGCGCCGGATACGGCTACGCACACAATTTGCATACATGAGGTTTTTTGCGAAATCCGCGATAAGTCGTCGGGAGGGGATTCGAAGCTGTCAACGATCATTCATGAGGCAACACACTTTGCTGACACTTTCGGAAGCAAGGATTGGAAATATACGATTACGCGGTTCTTGCCAGAGTGGGGTCAGAAAAATCCGCAGTTGGCAATCAATAACGCGGACAGCATTGCGGGGTATGTCGTATATGAATATTAAACTGGCCGCTCTAGTGTTTGGGCTAATGGCAATCGGCGCACAAGCGTGTGAGTCGTCGCAGAACCTTCCCGGTCAGAACATCGACCTATATTTTGAAAAGAATTCGGCGCAGGTGTCGGCAGACCAAGTTTTAAAGTTGGCAAATTGGGCTGTCGATATGCGTCTTCTATATCCCATACAAGAAGTACTCTCCATAGGCGGATTGGCTGAGATGAGCGAAAAGGAGCCCAGGAACCTGGTGACGCAACGGGCCGAAATTGCAAAAACCATGCTGATGCAGTTCGGTCTCACCCAGGTTCCGTATGACGTCCGTGGACGGATCGACAAACCGTTTGGCTCAGTCGAGCCACCTGAAAAGGTGCGGCGCGCTGAGATTGAACTTTCCCCTGGCTGTCCAAACAATTGCTGCGATGGGCAGTGATCTGGCCGTTCCCCCAAGATGAAAAGCGTCCTGAACTTAGCTGATGCACTCGACTTGCGACGGCCCGGCGAGGTCTTCATTGATAACTGCGTCAGGCAGGAAATTGTTATCGACCCAGCTGTTGCACTTGGTATTTGAAACCGCCGTGCAAATAGATAGCTTCAGTGAGTTTATGTAAACAGATCAGAATACCTAATTTGTTTTATCACTCCGCCGCCACCGCACTCCCACCCAAATACGCCGCACGAACCCGGCTATCCTGCGCCAGCTCCCTCGCAGGCCCCGCAAGCGCGATACGCCCGCTTTCCAGCACATAGGCCCGATGCGCAATCCGCAGTGCCTGCCGCGCGTTCTGCTCGACGAGCAGTATCGAGGTGCCTTCATTGCAGATGTCGGCAATCATGCCGAAGATCACCCGGACCAGCTTTGGCGCCAGTCCCATGGAGGGCTCATCCAGCACGACGACGCGGGGCCGCAACATCAGGGCGCGTGCAATCGCCAGCATCTGTTGTTCGCCACCGCTGAGCGTGCCCGCCAACTGGCTGCGCCGCTCCCCGAGCCGCGAGAAAGTCTGATAGACCTCGGCCATCCGCTGTTCCAGCAAGGCGCCGTCGGCCCGGATCAGATAACCGCCGAGCCGCAGATTTTCTTCGACGGTCAGCGCCCCGAACATGCGACGGCCTTCCGGCACATGACCGAGACCCAGCGCCACGATCTGGTGAGCCCGCAATCCGGTGAGCAGTTGCCCGGCCATCGTGATCTGTCCGGCACGCGGGCGAATCAGGCCGGAAATGGCGCGTAACGTAGTGGTCTTGCCCGCCCCATTACTGCCGAGCAAGGCCACGATCTCACCTTCCGCGACGTCCAGCGAAATGCCGTGCAGAACCTCGACGTTCCCATAGCTCACATGCAGATCGCGGATTTCTAGGAGTCCCACAGCGATTTCTCCCCGGCGGCATCCTCAGCCGCTTCGTCTGTTTCGGCTGTACCGAGATAGGCGTCGATCACACGCGGATCGGCCTGGATCTCGCTTGGCGAACCCTCGGCGATGATGACGCCATGGTCCATGACGATGATCCGGTCCGATACGCCCATCACCAGCATCATGTCGTGTTCGATCAGCAGCACCGTCACGCCCAGATCGCGAATACGCCGGATCAATTCCATCAGCGCGTGCTTCTCGGTCGGATTCATCCCCGCAGCCGGCTCGTCCAGCAGCAGGAGATATGGATTGCTGGCGAGCGCACGCGCGATCTCCAGTCGGCGTTGATCGCCATAGGGCAGGTCCGCTGCGCGTTCGCCCGCCCGAGCGCCGAGGCCGACGAAGCTGAGCCAGCCCAGGCCTTCGGTCGCGTGATCGGCCGCCTCGGAGCGCGCTGAGGGCAGCGCAAGCAGTTCGGCGATCAGCTGCGTTCGGAGCCGATGATCCATGCCGATCAGCACGTTCTCGAAGGCCGTCATGTTGGCAAACAGGCGGATGCCCTGGAAGGTGCGCGCCATGCCGCGGTGGACGATGTGATGCGGTGCTCCGCCAGCCAGCGAAGCGCCGCGCCAGAGAACCTGGCCGCCGCTCAGACGGGTCACACCGGTGAGACAGTTGAACACCGTGGTCTTGCCGGCGCCGTTCGGGCCGATCAGGCTGAGAATCTCGCCGCTGCGCACCGTGAAGCTCACGCCGCCGACCGCTCGCACGCCGCCAAAGCGGCGCTGCATGTTGAGCACGTCGAGCAGGATTTCATCGGCGACGGTTTCCCGGGGCACGGGCTTGGCCGTGCCGATGCCCTCGCGCGGCGGCGCCACCCGGCGCAGTGGTGCCGGCCACAGGCCTTGCGGCCGGAGCAGCATCAGGATCACCAACCCGATCGCAAATCCGAAGATGCGCCAAAGGTTGAGGAAACGCAGCAGCTCGGGCAGGCCGGCAACGATGACGGCGCCGAGTATCACGCCAGGAATGCTGCCTCGGCCGCCCAGCACGACGATGATCAGGATCGTGACGGATTGCAGATAGGTGAAACCGGTCGGGTCGATCGTCCCGAAGCGCGCAGCGAACAGGCTGCCGCCAAAACCGCCGATCAATGCGCCCATGACGTAGGCCAGCAGTTTGACGCGCAGCGTCGGCACGCCTACGGCCTCGGCAGCCGCCTCGTCCTCGCGGATGCTGGTCCAGGCGCGCCCGAGTCTCGACTGGCCGAGCCGTATCGCGAACACGAGCACCAGCACGAGGAACGCGATACCCAGTTCGTACACCGCACGAGGCGAACTGATTTCGTAGCCGAACAGGCTGGGGCTGTCGATACCGTAGATGCCGTTCGGGCCGCCCGTAATCCGAAGGTTGGTGGCAATAATGCGCGTGATCTCGCCGAACCCAAGCGTGACGATCGCCAGGTAGTCGCTGCGCAGGCGCAAGGTGGGGTAGCCGATGACGATGCCCGACGCGCCGGCAAACGCCAGGCTAAACGGCAGTGTTTCCCAGAACGAGAAATGCAGCAGGGTTTCCAGCAGCGCCGTCGTGTAGGCGCCGATCGCAAAGAAGGCGGCATAGCCGAGATCCAGCAGCCCTGCATAACCGACTACGATATTCAGTCCCAGGCCGAGGATCGAATAGGTGGCGATGGTCAGGCCGACATCGACGATATAACTGCTGGCGACAGCCGGCAGCACCACGGCGGCCACAAGCAGCGCTGCGCCGGCAGGGCGGCGCCAACGCGCTGAAGCGAGCGTCGCGTTCATGGCCTACATTCTCTCGACGACGCGTTCGCCGAACAAGCCGGTCGGCTTGATCACGAGCACACCGATTAGCACGCCGAACACCAGCACATCGGTCCATTGCGACGAGACATAGCCGGCGCCGAAGGCCTCGAGCAGGCCGATCAGGATGCCGCCGGCCATCGCCCCCGGAATGTTGCCGATGCCGCCGAGGACGGCGGCGGTAAAAGCACGCAGGCCCAGCACGAAGCCCATGAAAAAATTGATCTGCGTGTAGTAGAGCCCTTCCATGACGCCCGCGACGGCGGCCAGCACCGAACCGAGCAGGAAGGTCAGCTGGATCAGCCGCTCGACATTCACGCCCATCAGACGCGCCGCATCCTGATCGATCGCCAGCGCGCGCATGGCCGTGCCGAGAAACGTGTGATGGACGAAGAAGTACAGCGCCAGCATCAGCGCAAGGCTCGCCACGATAATGCCGATCTGCGTGAAGCTCACCTGCACGCCGAGCAGCTCGAATCCTGCCTGGCTGAGCGCGTGCGGATAGGTGTCGAAGCCGGCGCCATAGAGCAACAGCACGCCGTTTTCCAGCGCGAGAGAAACGCCGAGCGCCGTGATCAGAATCGACAGCCGGGGCGCGCGCAATAGCGGCTGGTACGCCAGCCGCTCGATGGCGAGGCCCAGGGCGCCGGTGACGGCCATCGAGGCGACGAGCGCAATCAGTAGCGCGAGAGCGAGCGGCAGGTGCACCGTAGCGAGCGCCGTCAAAGCCGTCCAGCCGACGAACGCGCCGACCATGAACAAGTCGCCGTGAGCGAAGTTGATCAGCCGGATGATTCCGTAGACCATCGTGTAGCCGAGGGCGACGAGGGCATAGAAAGAGCCGGTCGTCAGCCCTTCGACGACGAACTGGAAAAAGGTGCTCATGGCCGGGCCCGGCGCGCGCCAGGGCCTACTTCATCGCTACCCAATGTCCGCTTGAATCGAGCCGCTGGTAAGGCGTGAAATTGCCGCCGCGCACGGTGATCACGATATACACCGCGTTGCTGCGGTCGCCTTTCGGGTTGAAGCCAATTGTCCCGGTCACGCCCTGATAGCCGGAGATCTTGTGCAGAGCAGCACTGATGGCCGCGGGCGTCGTCGATTTTGCGTTCGCGATCGCTTTTGCGGTGACCCCGACGGCATCGTATTCGTAGACCGAATAGGGGCCGGGCCCTTGCCCATAGGTCTTCGTATAGTCGTCGACATAGCCGTGCGCGGCGCTCAGGAACTGTGCCAGCGGCGCCGTGGTGATGACCATGTCGTCGGCCGCGGGGCCGGCTGTTTTCATGAGCGTGGGGTCGTTGGTGGCGTCACCGCCCATCAGTGTCATCTTCAGGCCCAGTTGCCGCGCCTCCTTCACCAATAGACCGGCTTCGGCGAAATAGCCGGTGTAATAGATCACGTCCGGCTTCAGTGCGGCGACGTGGGTCAGCGTCGGCGAGTAGTCCATCTGCCCGGGCGTGATCGCATCGTCGTAGACGACATCGACGCCGTTCTTCTTCAGCGCTTCCACCGTGTTGTCGGCGAGGCCCTTGGAATACGTCGTGTTGTCGTTGATGACCGCCGCGCGTTTCGCGTGCAGGAAGTTCTTGATGAAGTTGGCCGCGAACGGGCCTTGCTCGTCGTCACGGCCGATCGTGCGGAACACGTTCTCGTAGCCCATCTCCGTCAGCTTGGGATTGGTCGACGCGTCCATCACGTAGGGAATGCCGGCGCGGTGAAAGGTCGTCAATTCCGGCAGCGCCGCGCTGGAGCAGTAACCGCCTGCCACCGCGGCGACGCCCGCATCGACAAGTTTCTGCGCCGCCTGGACCGCCGTCTGCGCGTCGCAGGCGTCGTCTTCCGGCACGAGCTCGATCTGCTTGCCGAGCACGCCCCCGGCCGCGTTGATTTTGGCGGCGGCAAGCTTGGCGCCGTTGACGATGTCCTGGCCGGCATTGGCGCTGCTGCCCGACAGCGGCACGGGCACGCCGATCTTGATCGTGGCGCCCTGGCCTAGCGCCGAACCCGGGGCCGCGCCGGCGAGCACGGCCAGAGCGGCCACGGCTGCGATTGTCGTTAGCCGCAGGACGTGAACTGCATCGGGCGTGCCATTCTTCTGAGCAATCATGTTAGTGACTCCTTATTGTGAAAGGGATCAAAGCGATCCGCCACGCGGATAGACCGGTGACATCAGAAAGCGGACAAAACGTGCGTTCGCGTGCAATCCATGATCCGCTGGATCAATGGCGTGTCGGGCAGGCTCATCGCGGCGCAGTGACGAAAGTGCTCCTTTCATGATAGGTCTCGCCGCAGATTGGGCGGGATAGGGTATCCGCGTATAAACCACCATCCAATGTGCCGGCAGCGCTATATTTAAGCGATGGGTAGGGGAGTCACGCATGAAAAGCGTCGTGCTGGGGGGCGGAATCGCAGGCGTCACGGCCGCCTGGTACCTTGCGAAAGAGGGCCGCGAGGTCACGGTGATCGACCGTAGGCCGGATGTCGCGCTCGAGACCAGTTTTGCCAACGCCGGGCTGGTGGCGCCGGGGCATTCGTATACGTGGGCCTCGCCGCGCGCCCCGAAAATCCTGCTGAAGTCGCTCTTTGTCGAAGGGCAGGCGCTGCGGCTCAAGCTCAACGCGGACCCGCACATGTGGATCTGGTGCCTCAAGTTCCTGCGAAACTGCACGGCGGAGCGCTCCCGCGTGAACACCACGCGCAAGGTTACGCTTTGCCGCTACGCGCAGACGCAATTGCAACAGCTCACTGCCGCCGAGCACCTGCAATACGACCGCATCAGCCACGGCCTGCTGTATCTCTATCGCGACGAAGCATCTTTTGCGCGCGGCAGGCAGCACATGTCGATCCTCAAGGACAACGGCCTGCCGCTCGAAACGCTCGATGCGGCGCAGGTCGTCGCACGGGAACCCGCGCTTGGCGCTGCGCGCGACAGGCTTGCCGGCGCAATTTATTGCCCCACCGACGAAAGCGGCGATGCCCACCTGTTCACCCGTGCCTTGAAGACGGTGTGCGAGCGCCTTGGCGTGCGTTTCGCATTCGATACGCCGATCAATGCAATCGAGGCGTCGGGCGACCGGATCGTCGGCGTGCAGACGCCGGCGGGACTCGTGCGAGGTGACGAGTTTGTGCTGGCGCTCGGTTCCTGGTCGCCGATTATTGCGCGGCGCCTGGGCTATCGGTTGCCGGTGTATCCGGTAAAGGGCTACTCGGCCACCTTCCCGGTCGGGCCGGATCACCGTCCGCCGGAGCTTGGCGGCGTCGACGAGAATCACCTCGTGGCGTGGGCGCGTTTTGGCCAGCGGCTGCGCTTTACGGCGACCGCGGAATTCGCCGGCTATAACACCCGCCACACACCCGCCGACTTCACAACCATGCTGCAGGCCGCACGCGAACTGTTCCCCAACGGCGCCGACTATGACAGTCCGACCTACTGGGCCGGTCTGCGTCCGATGACGCCCGAGGGCACGCCGCTGATCGGCCGCACGCGTCACAGGAACCTGTATCTGAACACCGGGCACGGACACATGGGCTGGACGATGTCGTGCGGCACCGCGAAACTGCTGGCCGACATCATGGCCGGTCGCCTGCCCGAGATCGACATGACAGGGATGACACTGAAATGAGCACTGATGCACTGCGGGACGACGCCTACGCAAGACTCGATTTCGTGCTGGACGACGGTATCTGCCGGCGTGCCGCCATTGGCCTAGTGGTGCTCGCCACGGACCATACGATCGAACACGAATGGCGCAAGCTGCTCACGCAGAATGGCGTGGCGTTTTACGAAAGCCGCCTGTACAACTCGGCGGACATCATGCCCGAACGGCTGATGGAAATGGACGCCCGCATTGCCGCTGCGGTGGCGCTGATCCGGCCTGGCGAGCGGATCGATGTCGTGGCGTTTGGCTGCACCTCGGCGTCGATGGTAATCGGCGAGGAAAACGTGTTCGCGCGCATCCACGAAGCGCGCCCCGGTGTTGCATGCACCACGCCGATTACCGCTGCGCTCGCTGCGTTGCGCGCGCTCGGCGTGGAGCGCACCGCGCTGTTGACGCCTTATGTGCGACCGATCAACGACACCATGCGCCACTACATCGAGGCGCGGGGTATCGGCGTCACGCGGATGGCGTCGTTCGAACATGCGAACGACAATGAAGTTGCGCGGATTGACGCTGCGTCGCTACGAGCCGCCGTTGAGCACCTTGCACAGAACGTCGACGTGGACGCGGTTTTCGTGTCTTGCACGAGTCTGCGCATCGCCGGGCTTATTCCGGAACTCGAGGCAAGGATCGGCAAGCCGGTGATATCGAGCAACTTCGCGATGGCCTGGCACGCATTGCGCCGCGCGGGTGTGGAGGACAGCGAGCCTCATCTGGGGAGGCTGTTCGCGCTCGGCCTGCCGAACACCATTGTCCACGGGGCATAACAGCCCGCGTCCGGCGTAGGGCGCGTCGCCGTCGCGGATAATCTCGCAACGCAATGGGCCGGAGAGCCGAAAAGAAGCGGGGCATAATACGGAGATTCCTTTGTCAGGATGATGGAGGTAGAGATGACTACGTTTGCTATCGACGGTGTACGCATTAACCCTTCAACGGATCGTGTCACGCATGTGCGCTGGGCTCCCGTCGACCTGAGGACGCATGACTGGCTGTCCCCGACCGCGATTGTCGAGGTGGCCGAGGTGGTCAAGGCGATTCGCGCGGGCGACGCAGGGTGGTCCCTTTTTACCCTCGGTGGTGTGAGATTTCTGGGTCCGAAAATAAAGATCGTTGCGCACACCAACGGCCCCGATGGAATCGATACAGAGGAGCCCGACGGAAGTGTCGAAAAATCCATCGACGATCTTCCGCAGGTTTGACGAAGTGTCGGTATGCTCGCGCACGCTTGACTTACATGCCGCGGCACCTAAGAAAGATTCCTTAAAATTGCGGATGGAGACTGCCATGTGGGACAAGATCGAGCACAACGGATACGAAGTCTGGGTTCTTCCGATCCTGGCATACGGTCCGCCGTCTCCGGCCACCTTGTGGCATTACTCGGCCTACATCTGCCGTCACGGTGCCCATGCTCACGTCACCGGGCAGAGCATTCGCTTTGAGGAGCTTGTCGCCACTTTTCGCAGTGAAGAAGAAGCCCGCGAGGCGGGGTATGTCGAAGGCAAGCGGCGCGTCGACATGATTCCCGAAGGCGGGTGGGGTGCCGGCAACGGCTGACCATCGCTCAATTCATTCAAAAGTGGAACTCTGGATTCAGCCCTGTACGCCATGCGCCGACCTTTACGGACAGTCTTCTACTGTTGAACCACACGGCACGCTGACCCTGGTCGGCGCCGGTGCGGTGAAGGATGCGCGAGCGGAGCAGCATTACTCCTGCACGCGATGCGGCGCGGCGTTTGTGCGCCTCCTCGCGGGCGAAGCGCGAACGCAGACGTGGATGCTGTTGAATGCGGGGCAGCATTGACTTGAGCGTAGGTGGCGGCCACGCGACTCGGCCCCGCCATTTGCCTTTCCATCCGAAGCTCTACCAGTCAGATAGAAGGCCTCGCATAGGCATAAAAACAAAATAAACAAACTTGCTCTACACTACCTGCCGCCCCAGCCAGCCTAGTAGAGAGCAAGAAACCAATGCCCCCGCCTCCAGCCGAACCCATCGGCGACCCTGGTTTCAGTTTGCCAAAACACCCTGCATTCCAGCGTTTCTGGTGTACCCGCATTCTTTCTTCGCTGTCGTTCCAGATGCTCGCCGTGGCAATGGGCTGGCACATTTACGCGCTAACGCATAGCGCCTTCGCACTGGGCCTCGTCGGCCTCGCTCAATTTCTGCCGATGTTCGTGCTGACGCTCGTGGTCGGCCACGTCGCCGACCGCTACGACCGTCGACGGATCGCGGCTATCTGTCAGAGTCTTGAAAGCGTCGCTGCATTGCTATTTGCATTCGGCACCTTCGGTGGCTGGATCAGTGCGCCGGTGATCTATGTGCTGGCCGCATGCGTGGGCGCGGCCCGTGCCTTCGAATCGCCTGCGGTCGCGTCTCTGTTGCCGGGCGTCGTGCCCCGCGGGCAATTGCCCAAAGCGACCGCATGGGCCACCTCCGCGAATCAAACCGCCCAGATCGCGGGCCCGGCATTGGGCGGTTTGCTTTACGGCATCGGCCCGGGCGCGGCCTACCTCGCCTGCACGCTTTCGTTCGCGGCCGCCGCAGTCTCCGTGTGGGCTATCCCGTTGCAGGCCAAGCTGGCGAGCCGCGCGCCTGTCACGCTCGAGTCGGTGTTCTCGGGCATCGCTTTCATTCGTAAAGAGCCCGTGATACTTGGCGCATTGTCGCTGGATCTGTTCGCGGTGCTGTTCGGCGGCGCGACGGCGCTGTTGCCGGTCTTCGCACGCGACATCCTGCACACCGGACCGCTCGGGCTCGGCCTGTTGCGCTCGGGCACCGCCATCGGTGCGCTCGCGGGCACGATCTGGCTCGCGCATTTCCCTTTGCGTAACCGCCCGGGGGCCGCGATGTTCGGCGGCGTGATCGCGTTTGGCGCCGCCACGGTTGCGTTCGGCCTGTCGCATCAATTCCTTTTGTCGCTCTTTGCGCTCATGGTGCTGGGCGCATCGGACACCATTAGCGTTGTGGTGCGCCTGTCGCTCGTGCAACTGCGTACGCCGGACGAAATGCTGGGCCGTGTCAGCGCGGTCAATTCGCTTTTCATCGGGACATCGAATCAACTTGGCGAATTCGAATCAGGTGTGACGGCAGGGTGGTGGGGCGCACAGCCGGCCGTGCTGGTGGGCGGCATCGCAACGATCGCCATCGCCCTGCTGTGGATGCGGCTCTTTCCGGAACTCAAGCGCACGCGCTCGCTGGAGCGGGAAGAAGAACTGGCGCCAAGCAGTTGACGGAGGCGCATGAGGCGTTGTGTGCAACAAGATGTCGAGCTGATCCTCTCGGTTTTTGAAAATCTGGTTCCCGATTTCGCCGGGTTCTCTTTAAACACGGAAGGCAGTAAGGTTGAGCGTGCCACCTGCGGGGTTACCCGCGAGACAGGAGCCGTTCAATGAATCACCCGCACCTGCACCCACATCCGTATCCGAGCGATATCGCCTTCACGCCAACGGTGAAGGCGATGCAGGCCCGCCATGGCTCGCGTGACGCGTATGCGCTTATGGAAGCTGAGCGCGGCTGGGCGACACGTATCACGCCGGATGTGGCGAATTTCATCGAACAGCAGACGAGCGTGTTCTTCGCTACCGCGAACGATGAAGGCCAGCCCTACATTCAGCATCGCGGCGGTCCCGCGGGCTTTCTGCACGTACTCAACGACCACACGATCGCGTTCGCCGATTTCGCGGGCAATCGTCAATACATCACGCAGGGCAATCTCGCCGACAACCCGAAGGCGTATCTCTTCCTCATCGACTACGCGGGGCGGCGGCGCGTCAAGCTCTGGGGCAACGCGCACGTGGTCGAAGATGATCCCGAACTGCTGGCCAGGCTGATGCCGAAAGGATATAAAGCGCGCGGCGAGCGGGTGATCGTGATGACCGTCAGCGCGTGGGATGTGAACTGTTCGAAGCATATTCCGCAGCGTTTCGACGCGGCGGACGTTGCCGCCGCGCTTGAGGAACGGGATCAGCGCGTTCAGGCGCTGGAGGCTGAAATCGCGCAGTTGCGAGCGGCGTCGCGCGCTTGATTTGACGGGGGATTCGAGTTGCCGCCGTCCATCGCACCGTCGCGAGAACCGACGCCGCGACGATGAACGCCCCGCCGATCCAGGCCGTCGTTGAAATGCGTTCACCTAACCAGATGCACGCGAACATCGCGCCGAAAGCGGGTTCGCTGCCCATCAGCAACGACACGCGCGTTGGGCTGCTGCGTTTGATCGCGAAGTTTTGCGCGAAGAACGCGAACAGCGTGCATGCAAGCACCAGATACCCGACATAGCCCCAAAACATGGCGTGCCCGGCGAGCGACGGCACCGGCTGCCACTGTTGCGGCGCAAACAGCAGCGCCACCGCCGCGCTGCCGAATGCCACCACACCCGACTGAACCGCCGTCACCGATAAAGGCGGCAACGCGGAGTCGCGCATCACGCGTTTGGTCACACACATGGTCAGCGCGCGCAGCAGCGCGGCGAACAGAATCAGCGCGTCGCCGGGATTGAAACTCAGGGCGCCGTCGCCTGTCAGCAGCCAGGCGCCGAACAGTGAAAGCGCGACCGCGGCCCATTCGACGCGAGTCGGCCTGCGCTTGAGCAGCCACCATTCGACGAGCGGCGTCAGCACCACGCATAAGCTGATCAGAAACGCCGCATTGGCCGCGCGCGTCAGCAGAATGCCGAAGGTCTCGCAGAGAAAGATACCGAGCAGCAGGGCGCCCGCGATCAGCACGCCGCGCAGCGTGCGGGCGTCGGCGGCGCGCAAATGGCGCAAAGCGGGCGACAGGATCACGAAGGTGATGCCGAAGCGTATCGCCAGCAAGCCGAGCACCGGATAGAACACCAAGGCGCTTTTGACGACGCCGTAACTGGTGCCCCAGACCACGGCGACCGCGAGCAGCATCAGATCGGAAAGCAGAAGCAAGCGTTCTTGTTTCAACATGGCGGACCTCGAGCAGATGAGCGCCTATTGTCGAACTTTGCATGCGGGGCGATAATCTGGTCACCGTGCATAGCATTTATGTCGAATATGCATTAATCGGTTCAACCCGGCGAGCGTCACACGATGAACCCAACTGAGCTTTTCGCCTTGCTGCCGGACATGGCGGTTTTCGCGCGCGTTGTCGATGCCGGCAATTTTTCGGTGGCCGCGCGTCAGCTCGGCAGTACGCCGTCTACGGTCAGCCGTCAGATCAAGCGCCTCGAGGACGCCTTGGCGACACGCCTGCTCGAACGGTCCACGCGCACGGTGCGTGTGACGGAATCGGGGGCCCAGGTGGCGCGGTTCTGCCGCGACATGGTGAGCGCCGCGTCCGGCGCGGTGGATGCCGCCGGGCAACTGGCCGGGAGACCGCAAGGCAAGGTGCGCGTGAGCGCGCCGACCGCGTTCGCGAAGACGGTGATTCACCCATTGATCCCCGGCTTTCTGCGCGCCTACGACGAAGTCGATCTGCAACTGCTTTTCACCGACCACGACGTCGACCCGCTCGCCGACGATGTCGATCTGGTGATTCGTCTGACCGAGCATCCACCGCAAGGCCTCGCGGGACGCAGGCTGGGTACGGTGCGGTGGGTCCTTGGGGCATCGCCGGCTTATTTGCGGGAGCGAGGCACACCGGCGCAACCGCGCGATCTCCTCAAGCACGATTGCATCTATCTCGGCGAAACTGCGGACGACAACCGCTGGCGCTTCCGCCGTGGCATGGAGACGCAAACGGTGGATGTGAAAGGGCGTTACATCGCCAATCATGCCGGCGCGCGGCTTGAAGCCGCGCAGCAGGATTTCGGCATCGCGAACCTGCCCGAATTTGCCGCCGCCGATGCATTGCTAAGCGGAGAACTCGTGCGGGTGCTACCCGACTGGAATCTCGAAGCGCGCGCTTACGTGGGGTCGATGTGGCTGTTGTATCCGCCGAACCGTTTTTTGCCGCCGAAGGTGAGAGTACTGATCGATTACCTCAACGAGCATATTGACAAAGCGGCTTAAGCAGCGGTCCAACTTGTCGTGCAACGCGCTCGCTTACTGTGGTCGTCCTACGTCGATTTGGATTGAGCGAAAGACGAACGTAGAATCGCGCGCGTCCCTACGATTCATAACGCTATTCATAGCGATCGCGACGACAGAAGCGATCAGGAGGAGAACGAACATGACCTTGCGTGAACCCGGGCCGGTTGCGGCGACTGTCTACCGCGGCGAAGCAATCGAGAACACTCATATTGCCCATGTCGCCGTGGTTCAGGCCGATGGCCGCTTGCTGTATTCATTTGGCGATCCATCGCGCATCACGCTGGTGCGTTCCGCGGCCAAGCCCGCGCAGGCTCTGGCGGTGCTGGAAACCGGCGCGCTCGAGCGTTTCGGTTTCGACGAAACCGATCTCGCTCTGATGTGCGCTTCGCATAGCAGCGAGGCGCGCCATATCGAACGCACGCGGCAGATGCTGGCCAAGGCGCAGGTCAGCGAAGCCGATTTGCGTTGCGGCGGCCATCCCCCGTTGTCCGACGCGGTGTATGTCGACTGGCTGAAGCGCGATTTCAAACCCGATGCGGTGTGCAGCAATTGCTCGGGTAAGCACGCCGGCATGCTGGCCGGGGGCGCGTTCGATCGGCGCGGCGATAAGGGGTTATGAACTGCCGGAGCATCCGTTGCAGGTGCGCGTGAAGCACACTGTCGCCGAGGTATGCGACTTGCCGGACGACGCGGTGCAATGGTCGATCGACGGTTGCAATCTGCCGACGCCGGCGTTCGCCCTTGACCGCCTTGCCCGGCTGTTTGCGAAGCTCGCTGCCGCGGAGGATGAGACTTCTTCTTCCTCTTCGTCCATTTCGCCACGCACCGTTGCGCTCGCGCGCATCTATCGTGCGATGGCGGCGCATCCGGAGTGGGTGGGAGGCGAGGGACGTTTCTGTACCACGTTGATGCGGACGTTCGATGGTGCACTAATCGGCAAGGTCGGCGCCGACGGCAGCTATGCAATCGGCGTGCGGGCTTCGCGGCGGACCGCGCAGCTTGGCGCCGACGGTGCACTCGGCATTGCCGTGAAGGTGGAGGACGGCAACATTGGCGTGTTGTACGCGACCGTTGCCGAATTGCTCGCGCAGCTTGAAATTGGTAGCCCTGAGCAACGTGCGCAATTGGGCGCGTTTCATGCGCCGCCGATGTTCAACACCATGGGCGTCGAAATCGGTCATCTGGCATTTTCGCTTGCGCTCGAAGCGCATCCACGCCGCGAGGCGTGAGGGTATGGGGGCGGCGTCGGTTACGCGTCGTCTTTCTTGAAGCGATCTTGTATGGCCACCAGTTGATCGTCGCTGGTGGCCACGATCCACAGACGCGCGCGCTCGACCATCAGTCGATTGTGATCCTTTAGCGCGCCCATCGAGACGGCGGTTTTCCACGCGACGGGTGCGGCGCGGCTGGTTCTTCCTGACGGCGTACCGACCAGCAGGGCATAGGGTCCAAGGGGTAGCGAGACGAACGGCATGGCTGGCTTGACGCGCACACGCCAGTCGATGAATGGCGAATCGCTGAAGAGAAGCGGCGTGGGCAGGCCGTGCAGCACGGTGAAGTCATAGAGCGCGAGTTGTTCGCGCATTGGCGTATAGACCCGGCGAATATCGCTGACGAGCGCCGCGCGGATTTCGTCGTCGAACATGGCTTCTTGCGTGTAGCGGTCGACTGCTTGCAGCGCGTCGTGCTGATAGGCGCTGAAGATCGCCAGGTCGAGGCAATCGTGAACGGCGCGTTGGACTTCTGCGGCGGAGCCGGCTTCTTCGGGTTTGCCGAGTTGTGCTGCGCGGAGGAAGCGCGCGAGAGCGGCGTCCTGGGTTGATGGGCCGGTGGCCAGTGAATCGTCGGTGGCGTCTTTGTCTAGCGGGACGTAGAGGTATTTTTCTGCTGCGAAGCGGGATTTTTTGCCGTCATCGAAGCTGATTTCGCCGGTGGCGCAGTTGATGTAGCGAGTGCCGATGTGGCCGTGTTCCCACACGTAGTTTTTCAGGAAGGGGCGCAGGGGGTGGAGTGGGTCTGGTTGTAGCATTTTGGTTTTGCACTCCGTGCGGGTTGGGGTATGGGTATGGTCACATAGAAATTGGGTTTTTTGCCTGTTTGGCGCTTTATTTCTGTGTGTCTGCGGGGTTGGGCTTTTCTTGGTCTGGTTGCCTGCGCGGTGGTTGTTTGTCTTCTGTTTGCCTATGGCGTTGGCCTTTCCTTGTTTTGTTAGTGGTCTATTAGCGTTGCCCCTGTGCGGGGCGGCACTTACTTTCTTTGCCGCCGCAAAGAAAGATAAGCAAAGAAAGCGGCTCAAACCGCTAGCTCATAAGCGGGTCCCCCGCGCAGCCACGGTAGTGGTGCATCTGGAATCCGTGCCCCCGCACATTCGACGTGAGTGACTAAGGGCTCATCAGCTCCCACTCCGCACTGCGTGCGTCGCGGATGGGTTTGCCTGGGAAACCTAATGGTTTGATTGCGTGTGGTTTTATGAAGTACGCTACGGCGCGCGCAGCGCCGCCGGAAGAATGACTGCCTTGTCACCGGGGCTGAATGTGCGAGAACACGGATTCCAGATGCACCACTACCGTGGCTGCGCGGGGGACCCGCTTAAGAATTAGCGGTTTGAGCCGCTTTCTTTGCTTATCTTTCTTTACGGCAGGCAAAGAAAAGTAGGTGCTGCCCCGCACAGGGGCGACGCTAATAGACCACAAAGAAAACAAGGAAAGGCCAACATCACAGGCTTACAGAAAAAGCGCCGCGCAGGCAATCAGATCAAGGAAAGGCCAACACCATAAAACCACAGCCAAACAAAGCGCCGCGCAGGCAAAACCCCAAACATCAACCAACTACCCCCTCCACCGCAGGCACCCCCCCAAGCGCATTCCGAATAGCATCAGCCAGCTCAGAAGCTGCAAACTTCGCCACATACCCATTCGCCCCGGCGTTCTTAACATGCGCCTCATTAGCAGCGCCAGTCAAAGACGAATGAATAATCACCGGAATATCCCGGGTCCGCTCATCAGCCTTGATCTGACGGGTCAACATAAACCCATCCATCTCCGGCATCTCGAGATCGGTCAACACCAGCGCAATACTGTCCTTCACCCGCGCGCCGGTAGCCTGCGCTTCACGCGCGACCTGCTGCAAGGTATTCCAAGCCTCCTCGCCAGTCTTGGTCATCACGTAATCCGCGCCGATCGCGCTCAAAGCCTGCTCAATCAGCTTGCGCGCAAAACCTGAATCGTCCGCAGCAAGAATCTTGGCACCACGGCGAATGCCCAACGCCTCACCCACAGAGGTCGGATCCACACTCGGATGCTGCGACGGAAACACATCGCGCAACACCTGCTCCACATCGATCACCTGCGCGAGCCGCGAGTCGCCCGTGTTGCCGTCGATACGCGCAATGCTCGTCACCAGATTGCCACCAGCCGCGCCCTCGGCGGATAACACCTGATTCCATTCGAGCCGCACGATGTCATCCACTTCCTCCACCGCAAAAGCCTGCGTCGAACGCGCGAATTCCGTCACCAGCAAGATGTTCAATCCGCGCGTCGGCTCGCAACCCATCAGGCGCGGCAAATCGATCACCGGAATAATCTGCCCGCGAATGTCCACCGCGCCCATCACGTACGGCGACGAACCCGCAATCGGCGTCACCGGCGGCATCGTCGAGATTTCACGCACCTTGAAGACATTGATGCCGTAAAGCTCATGCGCGTCGCTGCCAGGAACAGATCCCAGCCGATACAGCAACAACTCGAATTTGTTGGAACTCGTCAGGTTGCTGCGTTCGTCGTTCGCGCGGTGATCGACTGCCATCGAAACTCTCCAGGGATTGCGGTGCGAGTGGTGCGCCATGCATACCGTGCGTTCGGCCCTGGCGCGGCCCTATCTTTCCGTTATCGGCGTAATCGCAGGAAAGTTCAGTGAATTCATGCGGTTTACTGATGCTTTCTGGTTAACACCCAGCCGCACCCAGCCGCACCCAGCCGCACCCAGCCGCTATTCGGGGCAGGAAGAAGGGCGCCGCCGTACAGCAAAGCCAGGTAATTTGTATGAAGGTTACCTAACGTTACAGAAGCGACAGCATGGTTTCACATGCCATGTAGTGCGCCTCCTAGAATGCACAGCGATAAGAGCGCGGCGCCGTTAGCCAGTCGCAAGCGACTTGCAAGGTTTCAATGCAATCGCACGCAATGGCCAGGGCGCACGCGCATCGCTGTTGTTTCGCTTCCACCTCAAGGAGAACGTATGATTCGCTTGCCTCTCGCCTCCCTCACCAGCGCCTGCGTGGCCAGCCTCATGGTCGTCGCTACCGCAGCCAACGCACAGACCGCGCCGGCAGCGCCGGACGCAGGTCGTCTTCATGCCGCCGACCAGGCTTTCATTGCCGACGCGACCAAGGCTGTCGCCACGCAGCGCGATGCCGCACGCATCGCCACCTCGCGCTCCACCGACCGGGACGTGAAGGCATTCGCCGAGCGCGTGTCGAACGACAACGCGAAAATCTCGGACGCGCTGCGCGCCGCGAGCCCGCGTGGCGTCGACGTCCCGAAGAACGATCCGGACACTGCGGTGCTCGCGAACATCAATAACCTGCGCGGCGCCGACTTCGACAAGACCTATATCGAGCAGGTCGCGCTCGTCGGCGAACAGAAAGCGCTGTCGGCTTTCCAGGCGGAAATCGCCTCGGGTCGCGACGAGCAATTGAAGGACGCCGCGAAAAAGGCACTGCCGACCATCCAGGAGCACTACGCGATGGCCCAGGATCTCGCCAAGCGTAAGCATCTGACGGCCCAGTAAGTAAGCCGCACGCCAGGCACAGTCTGAGCATCCGGTGCGCGTCATGTTGCGGCGTGACGCGCACCGCCAGGCGACATCAAGAACGCCTTTAAAGACACACCACCCAAACCCGCAGTAACCCTCTCATTCGCGGACGATCAAGGCCGCCTTCATACAGCAGGCCGAATGCGTTTTTTTCGGCGATAATCGGTTTCTTTCTTTCGGGTCCGGCCCGCGCGGTCTCCAGCGCGACTCACGCAGCTCGAAAGCGGTTTCCCGATTCCACGCGCATTCAATCAAAGCTCACCGCATGGGCAAGCCTTCCAATCTCCCGCAACAGTTGGAGCATATGCTTCAGCAAGCCGTCGCGCTTCAGCGTAACGGCGCATTCGCCGAAGCCGAAGAACTCTACCGCGAGATTCTTGAACTCAAGCCGCGCCATTTCGAGGCGCTGCAATTGTTGGGTTCGCTCGCGCTGCAAACAGGTCGTGTACAAGAGGGCATCGAGTTCATCAAGAAGGCGCTCGCCGTCAACGCGAAACTGGCGCCGCTTCATTCGAATCTCGCCTATGCGCTCAATGCCTTGCACCGTTTCGACGAAGCACTTGCGAGTGCCGATCGCGCGCTCGCATTGCAGCCCAAATTTCCGGACGCACTGAACAATCGCGGCAACGCGCAAGCCGGTCTGAACATGCCGCTCGAAGCACTCGGCAGTTTTGATCGCGCGCTCGCCTTGATGCCGGACTTCGTGCAAGCCTGGAACAATCGCGCCTGCGTGTTGCGCGATCTGGACCGTCCCGGCGATGCGCTCGCAAGCTGCGTTCATGCGCTCGCCTTGCAGCCGAACTATCCCGACGCATGGAGCAATCGCGGTAATGCGTTTAGCGATCTGAACCAGCCGCACGACGCGCGGCAAAGCTATCAACGCGCGCTCGAACTTGCCCCTGCGTTTGCCGATGCCTGGAACAACCTCGGCCTGACCCAGATCGATCTCGATGAGCACGCGCACGCGTTGCAGAGCTATGAGCGTGCGTTGGCCGTGAATCCCACTGCTGCCGAGACGCATTGGAACCGGTCGTTGTGTCTGCTGCAACTGGGACAGCTGGAAGCGGGGTGGAAGGAATACGAATGGCGCTGGGAGCGTAGCCGGATCAAGGCAGGCATGCACACTTTTGCGCAACCGCTTTGGCTGGGCGATTTTTCAATTGAAGGCAAAACGATCCTGCTGCATGCAGAGCAAGGTCTCGGCGACACGCTGCAGTTTTGCCGCTATGCCGGGATGGTGTCGAAGCTCGGCGCAAAAGTCGTACTGGAAGTACCGCGCGAGCTGATGCGGCTCATGTCCACGCTCGACGGTGTGGATCAGCTGATCGAAGCGGGGCACGCACTGCCGCCGTTCGATTGCCACTGCCCGTTACTGAGCCTGCCGCTCGCGTTTAGGACCGATCTCACGAATATCCCGTCAACGACGCCTTATCTGTTCGCCGAGCCGCAAGCAACGCGCGAGTGGCACGAGCGTATCGCTGCACAGGTGGATGGGCGCTTGAAGGTCGGACTCGTCTGGGCCGGCGGGAATCGGCCGCATGTCGCCGAACTCCGCAAGAACGACGCGCGCCGTTCGATTACATTCGAACGGCTTGCACCGATTCTCGACGTACCGAACGTGCGGTTTTTCAGCCTGCAAAAAGGGCCGGCTGCGCAGCAACTGCTTCGCGGTGAGGCGGCCGCGAGCGTCGTCGATTACACGGAAGAACTCGAAGATTTCGCCGACACGGCCGCGCTGGTTGCGAACCTCGACCTGGTGATATCGGTGGACACGTCCACCGCGCATCTGGCCGGCGCGCTGAACAAGCCGGTCTGGATTCTGAACCGCTTCGACACATGCTGGCGCTGGATGCTGGAACGCACCGATACGCCCTGGTATGCGCAGGCGAGGCTATTCCGGCAGCCGGCGCTAGGCGATTGGGAAAGTGTGATTCAAAGTGCACGCGACACGTTGGCCGCGTTGAGCGCCGCAGCCGCAGGAAAACCTGCGGCACAGTGAAGATAAAGCCGTGGCTGGGTGTTCGCAGGATAGGCCAGCGTTGCACGCTCCATGTCGCTTCCATGACAGCACGCTTTGATCGGCGCGGCATCCGTCACCACACTGCGAGCCGCCCGGCACGTTTTTCCAGACGCGCGTAGACTGAATCTCCGTTTATCGATGGCTCAGCTACGGAGATTCATCAATGGAATACAGATATCTGGGCGCATCCGGTTTCAAGGTGCCGGCACTGAGTTTCGGCACGGCTACGTTTGGCGGCAAGGGCGAATTTTTTCAAGCGTGGGGTGCCACCGATGTGGCCGAAGCACGTCGTCTGATCGACATCTGTTTCGATGAGGGCGTCACGATGTTCGACAGCGCGGACATCTATTCGAGCGGTGCTTCCGAGTCGGTGCTCGGCGAAGCGCTCAAGGGCAAGCGCGACAAAGCGATCATCTCGAGCAAGGCGACCTTCCGTTTCGACGACGGTCCGAACAATGTCGGCTCGTCACGTTTTCATCTGATCCAGGCGGTGGACGCGGCGCTCAAACGTCTGCAAACCGATTACATCGACCTGTTCCAGTTGCACGGTTTCGACGCAAAGACACCGGTTGCCGAAGTGATGTCGACGCTCGACGATCTCGTGCGCGCCGGCAAGATTCGCTATACCGGAGTGTCGAATTTCTCCGGCTGGCATCTGATGAAATCGCAGGACACCGCGGATCGTTACGGCTATCCGCGCTATGTCGCGAATCAGACTTACTATTCGCTGATCGGCCGCGATTACGAGTGGGAGTTGATGCCGCTCGGCGTCGACCAGGGCGTGGGGGCGGTGGTGTGGAGTCCGCTCGGCTGGGGGCGTCTCACCGGCAAGATCAAGCGCGGTCAACCGCTGCCGGAATCGAGCCGTCTGCATAAAACTGCCGACATGGGGCCACCGGTGCCGGACGAGTATCTGTTCCGCGTGCTCGACGCCATCGACGAGATTGCGGTCGAAACCGGCAAGACGGTGCCGCAAATCGCGCTGAACTGGCTGCTGCAACGGCCTACCGTATCGACGGTGCTGATCGGCGCGCGCAATGAAGAGCAGTTGCGGCAGAACCTCGGCGCGGTGGGCTGGAATCTGACGCCCGAACAGATGGCGAAACTCGACGCTGCCAGCGCTGTGCGTCCCGTGTATCCGTATTGGCATCAGGAAGGATTTGCGGAGCGTAATCCGGGCGCGGTTTAAGCGTGCTTCGTTGGTGTTTGCGCAAAGTAAAACCCGCTCCGGCCCGACGTCTATTTGACGAGTTCAACCGGAGCGGCGAACAATTCGCTGTAGTAGCGGCGGCCCGCGTCGAGATGCGAGTCGAATGCGAAACCTTGTTCGAGCATCGCGTCAAAGTCGGTGCGTTCGATCTTCATCACATAGCTGTGTTCCGTCGTGACGAGGCTGCATGACCGATCGGTCACCGCCGCGCTAAACCATTTCCCCGCGCTTGCATGGCCCGCCGGATACGACCGTTGGTCGTATTCGATTTGCCAGCCGCCGTCCAGAAGAATCCACATGCCTTGATCGCTCGCGGCACTGTGCGTGCCGCCGTCGCATTGCGCGATCACCGTGCCGGGTTGCGCTTCCCATTCATGCGAATGACCAATCACCCAACGCAGTTGCCCGGTCGTCAGGCTGGTGAAAAAGGTGTGTGCTTCAACAAATGAAGGTAAGTCACAGAGGGTTTCATTTCCATACTCCGCGTGATGACGGACGCATCCGGCAACTTCGGTTTTGCATCGCAGGCGGCGATCAGAAACGGCAGCAGCACGGCGCAGGCGACCAGGGTTGAGGGTTTCATGGGCGTGTAGCGTACAAATCGGGAAAGGAACGGTGGGACACCAGGGCTTATCGATCACCCTCGGTGTCCCTCACTGTCATGCTGGATTAACGCTTGATCTTCGCTTCGAGCAGATCGCCCGTGCCGATTCGCTTGGCGAACTCGATACGCACGCGCTCCGAGACCTCGAACACTTCACGCGCACCATCACCGACGAAGTCGATCACCGAGCGCATGGGCCGCTCGCCCGAAGGCAACGCGACGATCCGCACGATTTCATCGGCCACGGCTTGCGGATCGGCATCGTCCGGTGTGAGTTCGCACAGGCGCTCGCCGATCTGATCCATCACGCCGTCGTAGCGTGCATAGGCGGCAGCGCGTTCTGCATCGGCAGGCTTACCGGCGCTCGGAAAGTGTTCGGTACCGCGAGTGAACGCACCCGGCACCACGATCGACGTTTCAATACCGAAGCGCGCGATTTCGTAGGCGAGGGTGACCGCCAACGAATCCATCGCGGCCTTGGCAGCACCGTAGGGGCCGAGGAAGGGAGGAAAGCCGCCCTTGGTGGTCGTGCTGCTGATCCACAACATCAAACCGGCTTCCTACTGCCGCAGATACGGCAGCACCGCACGGTTCACACGCTGCGCACCGAACAGGTTGGTATCGAACGCCTTCACCATTTCTTCGGGCGTGAACGCTTCGGTCGGGCCGACCACCAGGTGACCCGCGTTCTGCATCACCACGTCGAGCCGTCCCTGCTCGCGGATGATCGTCGCGGTGGCGGCATCGGCGGATTCTTGCGACAACACGTCGAGTTCGAGCGGATGCAAGGGGATGTCCTTGGCTTTGGCCAGTGCCCGCATTTCGTCGGCGCGCGGCTTGTTGCGTCCTTCGACATCGCGCATCGTCGCGTAGACGATATGGCCGGCTTCGGCCAATGATTGCGCGGTGAGCTTGCCGATGCCCGTACCCGCGCCCGTGACCAGGATGACGTTCTTGTGCATTTTTCTTCTCCGATTCGTGATTCGTGAAAGTGATACGACGTTTAAACGTGCTGTGAGAAAGGCTCTTTACGCGTTTTCAAGCTCGGTTAAGCCACGCCGCCGTTGGCGCGCAGGATTTGACCGTTGACCCAGCCTGCATCCGGGCCGGCGAGGAAGGACACCACCGAGGCGATGTCGTCCGGCTGGCCGAGACGTTGCAGCGGGGGCATCTTGGCGAAAGTCTGGATCTGTTCTTCGGTCTTGCCATCGAGGAACAAGGAGGTTGCGATCGGACCCGGCGCAACCGCATTGACGGTGATGTTGCGGCCGCGCAATTCCTTGGCGAACACATGCGTGAAGGCTTCGACGGCGGCCTTGGTGCCGTTGTAGATCGCGTAGCCCGGCATGTTCAGCGCCAGCGTCGTGCTCGAGAAGTTGACGATGCGTCCGCCGTCGTTCATCCGTGCGGCTGCTTCGCGCAGAGTGTTGAAGGTGCCGCGCACGTTGATGTCGAAGGTCTGGTCGTACAGCGCGTCGCTGGTGTCGGCGAGCGGCACTGTCTTGAGCACGCCGGCGTTGTTGACTAGTACGTCCACTTTGCCGAGTTGCTGTTCGGTGCTCTCGAACATGCGACGCACGTCGTCGGCGTTCGACACGTCGGCCTTCACGGCGATGGCCTTCGTGCCCGCCGCCGTGAGTTCCGCGACGAGCGCATCGGCCTCCGTCGAATTCGACGCGTAGTTGACGGCAACCGCGAAGCCGTCCTTGGCGAGGCGTTGCGCAATGGCTGCGCCGATGCCACGGGATGCGCCGGTAACGATGGCGACTTGAGCGTTTTTGATCGTGTTCATGATTCGTTTCCTTCTGCGTGGTGGGTTGGTGAAACGAATCATGGTCGCTTTCTTCGCTGAGATAATCGGGTTAGACTTGCCATCATAATTCCATTTTCTTTAATAATTGGCTGGCTGGCCGCCGGATAGCCGGCCTCCGGATCGCCGGCCGCCCCAAAGGGTTCGACCATGGATCGTTTCGAGGAAATGCGGGTGTTCATCCGGATCGCCGAGCGGCAGAGTTTCACGCGCGCTTCGGACGACCTGCAGATTCCGCGCGCCACTGTCACCAACCTGATGAAGCGCATGGAGCAGCGGCTCGGCGCGCGGCTTCTCGAGCGCACCACGCGCTCGGTACGCCTCACGCACGACGGCGAGGCGTACTACCGTCGCTGCGTGCGGCTGATCGCCGACATGGAGGAGGCGGAGGGCTCGTTTTCCAACATTGCGCCGAAGGGCCTGTTGCGCGTGAATTTGCAGGGGACGTTGGCGCGGCACTTCGTCGTGCCGGCGTTACCGGCGTTTCTCACGCGTTTTCCCGACATCGAACTGACGATCGGCGAGGACGACCGGCTGGTCGATCTGGTGCGGGAGGGGATCGATTGCGTGCTGCGGGCGGGCAATCTGCAGGATTCGTCGATGGTGGGGCGGCGCGTTGCGCAGTTACCGCAAGTGACGGTGGCGAGTCCGGCCTATCTGGAGGCGTATGGCGAGCCGGACGATCCGGCGGCTCTGTCCACGCATCGTGCGGTCAATTATCTGTCCAGCGCGACCGGCAAGCCCGTGCCGCTCGAATTCAGGGTCGACGGCCGCGATACGGCCCTGTACCTGCCGTCGACGGTGTCGGTGACAGGCGCCGATCTCTACACGGGCTCGGCGGTGGCCGGCCTCGGCATCGTACAAGTGCCGCAATACCGTGTGGCGGATGAACTGGCGTCCGGGCGGTTGAAGATCATCCTCGCGGACTTCCCGCCGCCGCCGATGCCGGTTTCGGTGCTGTATCCGCAGAATCGCCAGTTGTCGTCGCGTGTGCGTGTGTTTGCGCAATGGTTGCGCGACATTTTCGAAGCGGCTGGGGCGTAGACGGGTACGCGGTAAACGTGTGAGTTCGGTGCAGGCATGCGGCGCGTGGAAAATAGCAAATGGCAAATGGCAAATAGCAAATGGCGCAGTGAGCGCATTGGTCGTGCGGCCATTTCGAAAGCGCTGTTCGCTGCTGTTTTGTCATTTACGTGAGGCCATTTCGCCATGGTGGACCCACGTTGCCGTCCGGCCGTACTATGTATTCCATCGAACATATTCGAAGGAATGGAACATGTTGTCAGAAGACGAACTGGCCTTGCTCGAAGCGATTCGCGAAACTGGCAGCCTGTCACGCGCAGCGGCGCGGCTGGGCAAGGCGCCGTCGACGATCTCGCATGCCGCGCGGCAACTGGAGACGCGATTCGACGCGTTGCTGTTCGACCGTCGCCGCTACCGGTTGCAACTGACGCCTGCCGGCCAGATGCTTGCTGACGAAGCGGCGCGTCTGATGCTCGACATGTCGCGTATGACACAGCGTGTGCGGCAGATTGCGAGCGGCTGGGAGGATCGCCTCTGGGTGGTCACGGACGAGATTATCGAATTCGAACTGCTGATGCCGGTGGTGCGCACGTTCGATGCGCTCGACTCCGGCGTCAAACTACGCTTCACGCACGAGGTGTTGAGCGGGACATGGGAGGTGTTGCGCGACGGCCGCGCGGATCTGATCGTCGGCGCGACCAACGAGCCGCCGGCGATTCCTGGCTTGCGCTGGTTCGAGTTGGGCGTGATGGAGTGGGTGTTTGCTGTCTCGCCGCGCCATCCGCTTGCGGGTGTCGAAGGGCCGCTTGGGCGCGAGCGCATCCGTGAGCACCGTTCGGTAGTGGTGGCCGATTCGTCACGCGCGACGGCGGGGCGTGCGTATGGTGTGATTGGCGGGCAGGCATCGCTGGCCGTGCCGTCCATGCGGGCGAAGATTCTTGCGCAGCGCGATGGCTTGGGGGTGGGCTGGTTACCGCGTCAGCGCGTGGCTTCGTTGCTGAAGAAGGGCGAACTGGTGGAGAAGGCCACAGCCGATCCGCGCGAGCCGAATGTGCTGTATGTCGCGTGGCGCGGCGATCATGAGGGACGCGCGTTGCAGTGGTGGCTTGAACAATTGCGGCAGCCGCGGTTAGCGAAGCGTCTCGTGCGCGGTGTGGATATGGTGATTGGCGCGTAGTGCGCGGGCGGTTCGTGCGATTGTGCAAGTTGCGTTGCGGATCGTGGGATCATACGGGCCGTGATGGGCGATATTGCTTTTTGCACGGGACGGAATAAGAGGAGCAGGACGATGATCGATGGACTGGTGGGCGGGCGCCTGTATGGCGAAGCGCAGATCCGCACGGGACAGAATGGCAAGCGCTTTGTGACCTGCAAGGTTCGGGCGACCACCAATGATGGCGATACGATTTTCGTCAACGTGATCGCGTTTGATGATGAGGTGCAGGCTGCGCTGCTGGCGCTGAGTGATGCGGATAGTGTCGCGTTGAGTGGGGCGTTGACGCCCAAGGTTTGGACTGACAAGAATGGGTTGGTTAAGCCTGCGGTGGATATGGTGGCGTATAAGGTGCTGGTGGGGTATCGGGGGGAAAGTTAATTACGGGTTTTTTTGCCTTTGGCGGCGGCGTTGTCTGTGTTTTTGTGGCGGTGGCTTTTTCTTGATCTGGTTGCCTGCTCGGACGTTGTTTTTCTGTGTTCCTGTGGTGTTGGCCTTTCCTTGTTTTGTTGGTGGTCTATTAGCGTTGCCCCTGTGCGGGGCGGCAACCTACTTTTCTTTGCCTGGGCGGCAAGGAAAAGTAGGCAAAAGAAAGCGGCTCACACCGCCAGCTCATAAGCGGGTCCCCCGCGCAGCCACGGTAGTGGTGCATCTGGAATCCGTGTTCTCGCACATTCGGCGTGAGTGACTAAGGGCTCATTTGCTCCCACTCCGCACTGCGTGCGTCGCGGATGGGTTTGCCTGGGAAACCTAAGGTTTCGATTGCGCGTAGCGGGAGCCATCGGCTTCGCCTCGGCGACGCGCCTCCGCACCCGGAGGCGAACCCCACTTCAAATGAAGTGTCGATGTGTCGCTCGCGCGCTTGCCTCGTAGTCATAGCCGACAAGCCTTAATCGCAATCGCAATCGCAATCGCAATCGCAATCGCAATCGCAATCGCAATCGCAATCGCAGTGGACGTGGCAATGGGTAAAACGCATGTGTTAAACGTAGCGCGTGGTTTTATGAAGTACGCTACGGCGCGCGCAGCGCCGCCGGAAGAATGACAGCCTTGTCACCTGGGCTAAATGTGCGGGAACGCAGATTCCAGATGCACCACTACCGTGGCTGCGCGGGGGACCCGCTTATGAGCTAGCGGTTTGAGCCGCTTTCTTTTGCCTACTTTTCTTTGCGGCAGGCAAAGAAAAGTAGGTGCTGCCCCGCACAGGGGCGACGCTAATAGACCACTAAGAAATCAAGGAAAGGCCAAAGATTCCAGATCAAGGAAAGGCCAACACCATAAGCGCACAGACAATAAACGCCGCGCAGGCAAAAAACCCTCACTTCCCACATCTAAGATACTCAACAAACCGATCCGCGACAGGCTCCGAGTCGCCCTCTCTGCGCAATAGCAAAACCTGCGACAAAAGCGTCTCGCCCTGCAAGGGCAAAAAGCAAACCCGCGGATCCTGCACCTGCCGTAAGGTAAAAGGCACCAACGCCACCCCCATCCCAAACCCGACCATCGTTACAACGGTTTGCCACAACCGCGCCTCATGACGAATCAAAGGACTAAAACCGGCCCCGACACACTGAGCGATGATCAAATCGTGATAGTGCGGCGACACCGTGCGCGGAAAAAGAATAAACGGCTCCTGCGCCAACGCCCGCAGATCGACCTTGCGCTTTCGCGCCAGCGGATGATCAACCGGTAAGCAGCACAGAAACGGCTCGGAAAAAATCGGCGTGGAAATCACATCCGACGGGAAATTGCCCCAATGCGCGCACCCCATGTCGATCTGCATCCGCTGGATCGCGTGCACCTGTTCGCTGGTGTTCATCTCCTTCAGGACGATCTCGACGCCCGGGTAGTCAGCCTCGAAGCGTCTCACCGCCTGTGGCATACCACGGTACAACATCGAATTCACGAAGCCGATCCGCAATCGGCCAGCGAGCCCGTGCGCCGATCGAACGGTGATGCGTTCGGCCTCGCCAGCCTGCAACAGCAAGCGGCGCGCCTCGCCAAGCAGCACTTGCCCCGCGTTCGTCAACGCAACTGTTTTGTTGGTGCGCGCGAGCAGTTGCACCCCCAACTGGTCTTCGAATTTGCGGATGTCGAAACTGAGCGCCGGCTGCGAAATGAACAGCCGCTTGGCCGCGCGGCCGAAATGAAGTTCCTCGGCGACCGCCACGAAATAGCGCAATTGCTTCAGGTCCACGGCAGTCTCCGGTTCTTTTATCGATAAGCTACGTCTATCGTACCGGATATAAGTTGTATTAGACGATTATCGAAGCCGCTTCTATGCTCCTTCCACAAAGGAGACAAGCATGAGCGAAATCACCGCGCAGCCGGCACCCGGCTCGTCCAATATTCCCGACAGCCGGGGCATCAACTTCTTCAGCAGCGACCCCGACTTTGCCCGTCTGATCAAACTGCATCTCGGCGATGCGCTGTATCAGGAACTTGAAAGTCAACTCGTTTCGCTAGGCCAGCGGGCGTCCGATGAACTCGACGTCTGGGCGTTGTCCGCCGACAAGAATCCGCCGCAATTGCGCCATCGCACGCGGCGCGGCGAAGCGCTGCAAAGCATCGACAAGCATCCAGATTACGTCGCGCTCGAACGCGTGGCCTACACGGAATTGGGCCTGGCGTCGATGAGCCACGACACCGGCGAAGGCAAAAAGACACCGCCGCCGCTGGTTAAATACGCGTTGACGTTCCTGTTCGTGCAAGCGGAATTTGGCCTGTGCTGCCCCGTCAGCATGACCGATTCGCTCACGCGTACGCTGCGCAAATTCGGCGCACCCGAATTGGCCGCACGATTTCTGCCGATGCTGGCGTCGCGCGATTTCGACACGCTTTTTCAGGGCGCGATGTTCATGACCGAACAGGCGGCGGGCTCGGATGTTGCCCGTATCGCGACGCGTGCAGCGCGCGAAACCGGCGTGAACGGTGAAGAAGCATGGCGTCTGTACGGCGACAAGTGGTTCTGCTCGAACGCCGACGCCGATCTCGCAATGGTGCTCGCGCGCGTGGACAATGCGCCGGCCGGCATCAACGGCCTTGGGCTGTTCCTGCTGCCGAAGACCTTGCCGGACGGTTCGCGCAACAGCTATCGGATCGTGCGTCTGAAGGACAAGCTCGGCAGCCGCTCGATGGCGAGCGGCGAGATCGTTCTGGAAGGGGCCGTGGCGTATTTGATCGGCGAAGTGGGGCGCGGCTTCCACCAGATGGCCGACATGATCAACATGTCGCGTCTGTCGAACGGCGTGCGTGCGGCGGGCTTGATGCGCCGCGCCCTGACCGAGGCGCTGCACATCGCGCACAATCGCGAAGCTTTCGGCCGCAAGCTGATCGATATGCCGCTGATGCAGCGCCAATTGCTCAAGATGATGCTGCCCGCGGAGCAGGCTCGTTCGATGTTCATGCAGATCGCGTTGCTGCTCGAAAAGGCCGAGGCCGGTGATCGGCAGGCGGCGAAATGCGTGCGCATTCTCACACCGTTGATCAAGTTCCGCGCGTGCCGCGATGCCCGCCGCGTGACCGGCGACGCGATGGAAGTGCGTGGCGGTACCGGTTACATTGAAGAATGGAGCGATGCGCGTCTCGTGCGCGACGCGCATCTCGGTTCGATCTGGGAAGGCACCAGCAACATCGTCGCGCTCGACATCGCGCGCGCGGCCAAACGGGACGGCGCGCTCGAACCGCTGCGCATGTATCTGCAGGATATGCTCGGCGCGGCGGGATTGCCAACTGAGAGCCTCAACGTGCTTCGCTCGACGTTGACGCGAGCTTGCGATGCCTTGGCGAGCGTCGCCGAGTGCGGACGCGATGAATCGGTCCGGCAGGCAGGAACGGGCCTGTATCACGCGAGCACGGCTGTCCTCATGGCCTGCGAAGGCGCGCGCCTCGCGCCGGATTTCCGGCGTCTCGCGCTGAGTCATCTGGTATTGCGGCACAAGCTGTTGCCGGTCGATCCGCTCGATGTGCAGACGTCTCCGGATGACAGCGATGTCATCGAGGCGCTGGTCAATGCCCGCAACGTGACACTCGGCCAGGCGCTGCAATTGCTGCCGGCGGGGAGTGGGCAATGACCGAGCACGTGAACGACGGACCGCAGGGCGCGCAAAACACACAGGGCGCCTTGCAAGGCATCAAGGTCATCGACCTCAGTCGCGTGCTTGGCGGCCCATACTGCACGCAAGCGCTGGCCGATCACGGCGCCCAGGTCATCAAACTGGAGCCCCCTGGCGGCGACGAAACGCGCGGCTGGGGGCCGCCGTTTTATGGCGACACCGCGTGGTACTTCGCCGGCGTGAACCGCAACAAGCAGGGCATCGCGGTCGATCTCTCGTGCGACGAGGGCCGCGACATTCTGTGGAAGCTCCTCGAAGGCGCCGACGTGCTGGTCGAAAACTTCAAGCCTGGCACCCTCGCGCGCTGGGGCATGGACTACGAGCGCGATTTGCGCGAGCGTTTCCCGAAGCTGATTCATTGCGCCGTATCGGGCTTCGGCCCCGACGGCCCGCTTGGCGGCTTGCCCGGCTACGACGCCGCGATTCAGGCGATGACCGGCTTGATGAGCGTGAACGGCGAACGCGACGGAGCAGCGACGCGCGTCGGCTTACCCGTCGTCGACATGGTCACCGGTTTGAATGCGCTGGCCGGCATTCTGCTGGCGCTCGCCGAGCGCACGAAAAGCGGGCGTGGCCAATCGATCGATATCGCGCTGTACGACTGCGGCGTGTCGCTGCTGCATCCGCATCTGCCAAATTATTTTGGCTCGGGCCGCACGCCCGAGCGCAGCGGTAACGCGCATCCGAACATCACGCCGTACGACAGCTATCGAACCGCGACTGCACCGATCTTTCTTGCAGTCGGCAACGACCGGCAGTTCGCGCGCCTGTGCGCGCATCTAGGCGCGCCGGAACTCGCGGACGACCCTCGCTACGTGGACAACCGCAGCCGCTGCGCGCATCGCGAGCCGTTAAAGGCCGCGCTCGAAGATTTGCTTGCGTCGCACGACTGCGAGCCGCTCGCGCAGGCGTTGATCAATGCAGGCGTGCCGTGCGGTCCGGTGCAAACCGTCGATGTCGTCGCGCGCCATCCGCATACGCGGCATCGCGGCATGGTGATCGAGATGGGCGAGTATCGCGGCACGGCGTCGCCGATCAAATTGTCGCGCACGCCGGCCACGTATCGCAGTGCACCGCCGACGCTCGGCGGCGACACGCGCGAAGTACTCAACGCACTCGGCATCGACACGGCAACCCAGCAGCGTTTGCTTGAAGCGGGCGTACTCAAGGCCTGACCGCAAGCAGGCGGTTTTCCGGCGACGGCACGCAGAAGCTGCGCCATCCAGAAGAACGACCTTGGAGACGAAGCACATGAATCGCGAGTCAGACAACCTCGCCGCAGGGCGGCAACCCACCCGTGCCGCAGCAGCGGCATTTGTAGGCACCACGATCGAGTGGTACGACTTTTATATCTACGCCACCGCATCCGCGCTGATTTTCGGCAAGCTGTTCTTTCCCGGCAGCGACCCGTTCTTCGCTACGCTGGCTTCGTTCGGCACCTTCGCGGTGGGCTTTTTTGCGCGACCGTTCGGTGGCCTCGTGTTCGGCCACCTGGGCGACCGCATCGGCCGCAAGAAGGCGCTCGTCGCGACGCTGGCGATCATGGGCGTCGGCACGGTCGGCATCGGTTTCCTGCCGACGTATGCGAGTGCTGGCGTCTGGGCGCCGGCGTTGCTGGTGCTGCTGCGCGTGGCGCAAGGCATCGCGATTGGCGGCGAGTGGGGCGGCGCGGTGCTGATGGCAAGCGAACATGCGCCGCAGGGACGGCGTACTTTCTTCGCTTCGTTCGCGCAGCTTGGCAGTCCGGCGGGATTGATCCTGTCGCTGCTTGCGTTTCGCGCAGTGGCGTCGATGGACAAGGAGGCGTTTTTCGGCTGGGGCTGGCGTCTGCCGTTTCTCGCCAGCGCGGTGTTGCTGGTGGTGGGTTTGCTGATCCGCGCGGGTGTCGACGAATCGCCCGAATTCAAGGCGCTGAAAGCGCAACGGCGGGTGGCGTCGTTGCCGGTCGCTGAAGTTGTGCGCGACGCGTGGCGCACGGTGTTGTTGTGTCTCGGTGCTAATGTGATTGGCGTGGCCGGTGCCTGGTTCGTCAATACGTTCATGCTGAATTACACGACGCAGACGCTTGGACTCGACCGTTCGCTGATTCTCGATTGCCTGTTCGTGGTGGCGTTCATTCAGTTGTTCACGCAACTGGGTTCAGGATGGTTTGCGCAACGGGTCGGTACCGGAAGGTTTTTGAAGGGCGCGGCGGCGTTGGCGATGCTTTCGCCTTATCCGATGTTCGCGCTGGTATCGACCGGGCGGCCGGTGGCGATTGTGTTCGGCATTGCGCTGGCGGTGATGTGCATGTCGAGTTCTTATGCGGTGATGGCCGGGTTTATGTCGACGGCATTCCCGGTGAGAGTCCGGTACTCGGCTATTTCTTTGTCTTATCAGGTATGCGCCGCATTGGCCGGCGGGTTGACGCCTTTGATCGGGACGTTGCTCGCGCATCGATATCCGGGCGCATGGTGGCCGTTGGCCGTGTTCTATAGCTGCCTCGCTGGGGTTTCGCTGATTTGCATCGGCACGCTGGAGCGCCGCAAGCGAGGCACGGCGCGAGGGGTCGTCGAAGCGGCCTAGGTTCAGGCGCGTTGCCATGTGACGCCTGTTTGTCCGTATGCCCCGAACAAGGGCAACGCCAATCAACCCATTACAAAACGCGGACAGGCGTCGCCGCAGGAAAACATTCAGTAAGCGCACTCAGCCAGGCATAAACCCGCTATTTCGTGATTAACAACATCCTGAATCCCCGAAAGCATCCTAATATCAAGGCGAACTGAAAAAACGACAGGGGAAAGCCATCATGTATCGTCATCGTTCGCTGGGTGTGGTGACGGGCGCGTCGCCGCTCGCCGGTGTCGACGTGTTGAGCAGAATGAGCGTGGCCTGGCGCTGGCCCGGCGCCGCCAAGCCGTTCGACTTCGTCCTCGAGCAACAGGCGTGGCAAGGACCGGCTTCGCCAGGCACAGCGAGTTCGCTCTTCAAGATCCATGTATTCGACACGATTCGCGCCTTCGAGAAACGCGGTGTCGACGCGATCGTCTTGCCGTGCTTCCTCAGTCACACTTTCATAGACGAACTCTCGGCGAACGTGGCGTTGCCGATCGCCAACATCATGGCTGCGCTCTCGGCGCACGTGCGGCAGGCTTTTCCGTCGGTCCGCCGTATCGGCGTGCTGACTTCCAGCACGATTCGCTCCAACGGCCTTTTCGAGCGCTATTTCGACAGTGCGCAGTTCAACGTGCTGCATCCGCGAAATGAAGAGGGCATGGATCGCGTAACGAGTGCTGTGTACGGCGTAGAGGGCATCAAATGCGGGCATCTGTATGGCCGGCCAGTTGAATTGCTACGCGCCGCTTGCGCGGACCTCATTGCGCAAGGTGCGGAGATCATTGTGCCCGGCCTCGCCGAAATCCCCCTGGTGGCGCGCGCACTCGGCACGCTGGAAGTGCCGTTTGTCGATACCAATCTGGTCTACGCGCGCTATGTCGCGGCGGCGCAATATTCGCAGCCGGAGCGGCGTTTCAAGGTGGGCGTGCTCGGCGGTGTCGGCCCGGCGGCGACGGTCGATTTCATGGCGAAACTGGTGCGTAATACGCCGGCCGCGCGCGATCAGGACCACATCAAGGTGATGGTCGAGCAGAATCCACAGATTCCGGATCGCACTGAAGCGCTGCTCGGCAACGGCGACGATCCTACACTCGCGCTTTACGCTGCCTGCAAGACGCTCGAGGAGGGCGGTGCCGATCTCATCGCGATTCCGTGCAATACGGCGCATGCGTTCGTCGAGCGGATTCAGCCTTCGTTGACCATTCCGATCGTCAATATGCTGACCTGTACCGCCGATTATCTGCGCGAAGCTTTCCCGAGCTTGCGCGAAGTCGGTGTGCTGGCCACGTCGGGCACACTGGCAAGCCGCGTCTACGAGAAGGTGCTCGACGCATGCGGCTTCGTGCAGTTCGCGCCGGCCGCGGCCGCCCAGGCGCGGCTCATGAATGCGATTTATGGGCCGGCCGGCGCCAAGGCGGGCTACACGTCGGGCGAGTGCTGTGACGACCTCGCCGCTGCGGTGGACGACCTCGTCGCGCAAGGCGTGCGGGTGATCGTGCTGGGCTGTACCGAGTTGCCGTTGCTGTTGCGCGCTTCGACGCTGGCGCGGCCAGGTGGGCCGACGGTGCGGCTTGTCGATCCGACCGAGGTGTTGGCAAAACGCTGCGTGGCTTATGCGCTGGGCGAAAGCGGAGCGACGCAGGCCGCTGCTGAACCGGCGGCGCCGGCGATGGGCCGGTTCAACGTGGAAAGCGTTTTCGGCTAAGGGCGGTCAGATCCGATCAGATCCGGCTGATTCCGGCTTGCGCGCGGTGCGCCGCCACGCTGCGCTGCGCAGAAAAACCTTGTAATTCCCCCTCTCCGCCGCCATTTCCTCAAGGCTGCGCGGCTCCTCTGAAACGGCACATCGCTTGCTGGTCGGCTGATCGGGGCGCCCTCGGCGTCGCTGTTTCAGACCCGAGACGCTGCGAAAGTGCAACCGTGCCGCGTCATGGAAAACTGTATAAATATACAGTATAGTATCCCCCTGCAGCCCGGCCTTTGGCGTGTCGTTCCGTCAGCCGGGTATCCCGAACTTGCGCGGTCGCGAGGCGTCCGTGAGAGGTGGTCCACTCATTCAGACGGTCGGAAAAATTGGCATCTAACGGAATTATCCGCATTCGCGGCGCGCGCCAGCACAACCTGAAGAACGTCGATCTCGATGTACGAACCGGCGAAATGACGGTCGTCACCGGTCCGTCCGGGTCCGGCAAATCGAGCCTCGTGTTCGACACCTTGTACGCGGAAGGGCAGCGGCGCTACGTCGAAACCTTCAGCGCCTACGCCCGGCAGTTTCTCGACCGCATGGACCGGCCGCAAGTCGACCGGGTCGACGGCGTACCGCCCGCCATCGCGATCGACCAGACCAACCCGGTGCGCAGTTCGCGCTCCACCGTCGGCACCATGACGGAGCTCAACGATCACCTGAAGCTGCTTTACGCGCGCGCGGCCGAACTGTTCGACCGCAAGACCGCGCAGCAGGTGCGCCACGACACGCCCGAGACGATCTACGCCAAACTGCTCAAGCGCACCGCGGAGCACGATCCGCGGCTGGTCGTCACGTTCCCGGTCGAGTTACCGGAGACGGCGTCCGAGCAGGAAGTGGAGCAATGGCTCTCCGCGAGCGGTTATACGCGTGTGCAGGCGCAGCGCGAGGTCGACTCGCCCACCGGCAAGCGCAAGCTGCTCGACGTGGTGGCCGACCGCTTCCGTTTGAGTTCGGTGGACAAGCAGCGGGTGGTCGAAGCCATTGAGGCATCGCTCAAGCGTGGTGGCGGCCGCGTCAATATTTACGTGCTGCCCGCAGCGCCAGAGGCACCGGAGGCCAAAGAAGCCGAGCCGCAAATCTGGCGTTTCTCCACCGGTTTGCACAGCCCCGAGAGCGACCTTCGCTACGCGGATCCGCAGCCGGCGCTGTTCTCGTTCAATTCGGCTTACGGTGCGTGCGAAGTTTGCCGAGGTTTCGGCCGCGTGATTGGCGTCGACCTCGGTCTGGTGATTCCCGACGCGCGCAAGACGCTTCGCGACGGCGCGATCAAGCCGATGCAAACGCCGGCCTGGAAAGAATGCCAGGACGACCTGATGCGCTACGCGGCGAAAGCCGATATTCGCCGTGGCACGCCTTGGGGCGAGCTGACTGACGCCGAGCGCGACTGGGTCATCAACGGTTCGCCGGACTGGAACGGCAAGTGGCAAAGCCATTGGTACGGTGTCAAACGCTTCTTCGAGTATCTCGAATCGAAAGCGTACAAGATGCACATCCGCGTGCTGCTGTCGAAGTACCGCAGCTATACGCCGTGCGAGACCTGTGGCGGCGCGCGTCTGAAAACGGAATCGCTGTTGTGGCGCCTCGGCAGCAAGCAGAATGCGGACGAGGTGCTGGCGCCCGAAAAGCGCTTCATGCCACGTGGCATTGAGTGGAAACGCGCTCAACTTGAAGCCTTGCCGGGCCTGACCGTGCACGATCTGATGCTGATGCCGATCGAGCGTATCCGGCGTTTCTTCGACGAGATCAACCTGCCGAGCGCACTGCTCGACGACGCACTCAAGCGGTTGCTCGCTGAGGTGCGTACGCGGCTTAAATATCTATGTGATGTCGGCCTCGGCTATCTGACGCTCGACCGGCAAAGCCGCACGTTGTCGGGCGGCGAGGTTCAGCGGATCAACCTGACCACGGCGCTCGGCACCTCGCTGACCAAAACGCTGTTCGTGCTCGACGAGCCGAGCATCGGCCTGCATCCGCGCGATCTGAACCGGATCGTGGAGGCGATGCATCGGCTGCGCGACGCGGGCAATACGCTGGTGGTGGTCGAGCATGATCCCTCCGTGATGCTCGCGGCGGATCGTTTGATCGACATGGGCCCGGGGCCGGGCGAGCGGGGCGGCTCAATTATTTACGACGGCGCGCCCGAGGCAATTCGCTCGTCCGGCACGCTGACCGGCGAGTACCTGGGCGGGCGCCGGCATGTGGCGGACGCGGCGCACTGGTCGCAACGTCCGGTGGATGACAGCACGCCGCGTATTGTGCTCGAGGGCGCGACCGAACATAATCTGCGCGACGTTACCGTCGAGATTCCGCTGCAGCGGCTTGTCTGCGTGACAGGCGTGTCGGGCTCCGGCAAATCCACCTTGCTGCAGGACGTTTTGTATCCGGCCATGGCGCGGCACTTCGGTCTCGCCACCGAATCGCCCGGCGCATTCAGGAGCCTGACCGGTGCCGACCAGGTCACCGACGTGGTCTTCGTCGACCAGTCGCCGATCGGCAAGACCGCGCGCTCGAATCCGGCCAGCTACGTCGGCGCATTCGACGAAATCCGCAAGCTCTTCGCCAAGGCGCCGCTCGCGCAGCAACGCGGTTACGGCCCTGGCATGTTCAGCTTCAACTCCGGCGACGGGCGTTGCCCGACCTGTGGCGGTTCGGGCTTCGAACACATCGAAATGCAGTTCCTGAGCGACGTCTACCTGCGCTGCCCGGATTGCGACGGCCGCCGTTATCGCGCGGAACTGCTCGAAGTGAAAATCGAGCGCGGCGTGCCGGCGCGTGCGTTGAGTATTGCGGACGTGCTGGAATTGACGGTGAGCGAAGCCACCGCCTACTTCGAGAAGGATGCCGAAGTATTGCGTGTGCTGCAGCCGATCGTCGACGTGGGTCTCGAATACGTGAAGCTGGGCCAGCCGGTGCCCACACTATCCGGCGGCGAAGCGCAGCGGCTCAAGCTTGCCGGTTTCCTTGCGGAATCGGCCCAGGCGCGCACCGCGCGCAGCGCGAAGCAGCCGGTCGCAAAACGCCTGTTCATGTTCGACGAACCGACCACCGGCCTGCATTTCGACGACATCGCCAAGCTGATGCAGGCGTTCAGCAAACTGCTGGCGAGCGGACATTCACTGATCGTGATCGAACACAATCTCGACGTGATCCGTGCAGCCGACTGGCTGATCGACCTCGGCCCTGAAGGCGGCGATGGCGGCGGCAGGGTGCTGTGTGCGGGCACGCCGGAAGACGTCAAACTTTGCGCGGGATCGCACACCGGCGAGGCGCTGCTGCAATACGACCGCGCCATGAACGCGGCGGCGGAACCGGCGTCGCAGGGCATTCCGCTGCAAAAGGCCTTGAGCGCTGCGCGTGCACGGCGGGCAATCGAAGGCGAAGATGTGGTGCGCATCGTCAATGCGCGCGAACACAATCTGAAAGCGCTGGACGTGGACATCCCGCACGGCAAATTCAACGTGATTACCGGTGTGTCCGGTTCGGGCAAGTCCACGCTGGCCTTCGACATTCTGTTTCACGAAGGGCAGCGCCGTTACCTCGAATCGCTCAACGCGTACGCACGTTCCATCGTGCAACCGGCCGGGCGGCCCGAGGTCGACGCGGTGTACGGCATTCCGCCTACCGTCGCGATCGAACAGCGTTTGTCGCGCGGCGGCCGCAAAAGTACCGTGGCGACCACGTCTGAAGTCTGGCACTTCCTGCGCTTGTTGTATGTGAAGCTCGGCTTGCAACATTGCATCCACGACGGCACGCCGGTCACGTCGCAAAGCGTCGAATCGATTGCGGCGCAATTGCTGCGCGATCACAAGGGGCAGCATGTCGGTTTCCTCGCGCCGCTGGTCGTGAACCGCAAGGGTGTCTATACCGATCTCGCCAAGTGGGCGAAAGCGCGTGGCAATACGCATCTGCGGGTGGACGGCGAGTTCGTGCCGGTGGACCCGTGGCCGAAGCTCGATCGCTTCCGCGAGCACACGATCGAGTTGCCGGTGACCGACCTCGTCGTGTCGCTGGATAACGAAGTCGCACTGCGCCAGGCGCTCGACCAGACGCTGGAAATCGGCAAGGGCGTCATGCATCTGCTGGCGCCGCTCGACGGTTTGCACGACGCGATCAGCGGTGGCCATACTACGGCGAAACTCGGCACGGTGAAGGTGCTGTCCACCAAGCGCGCCTGTCCGGTATGCGGCACGAGCTATCCCGAACTCGACCCGCGCATGTTCTCGTACAACAGCAAGCATGGCTGGTGCACGACCTGCGTCGGCACGGGCCTCGCGCTGACGCGCGAACAACGCGCGGCGTACGACGACACGATCATCGTCGACGACAACCGCGGCCGCGAGCAGAGCTTGCCTTCCGAGGAGCAGGAGCCGGAAGGTCTCGTCGACGAGCCGTGTGCGGATTGCGCCGGTACGCGTCTGAACCGAACCGCGCGCGCGGTCAGGTTCGGCGATCAGGCGATTGTCGACGTCGCGCAATGGACGGTGTCGGACACGCGCGCGTGGGTCGACGCGCTGGCGATGACCGGTCGGGACGCGGAAATCGCGCGCGACGTGGTCAGCGAAATTGGCAGCCGCCTGCAATTTCTGGAGGAAGTCGGGCTCGGTTATCTGAGTCTCGATCGCGCGGCGCCGAGCCTGTCGGGCGGCGAAGCGCAGCGCATCCGGCTCGCCGCGCAACTGGGCAGTAACCTGCAAGGCGTGTGCTACGTGCTCGACGAACCGACCATCGGCCTGCATCCGCGCGACAATCAGATTCTGCTCAACGCCTTGCGCAAGCTTGGAGAAAAGGGCAATACGCTAGTGGTGGTCGAGCATGACGAGGACACGATTCGGCGTGCTGATCACATCATCGATATTGGACCGGGCGCGGGCAAGCGCGGCGGCACGCTGATCGCACAGGGCAGCGTGGCCGATCTGTCGGCGCAGCCCGATTCGCTGACCGGGCAGTTTCTCGCCAATCCGATCGTGCATCCGTTGCAGCCGCGCCGTGAGGTGGTTGCGCCGACCAAACGCGCGGCCGCGGTGCCGGAGAACTGGCTGACGGTGAATGGCGGCAAGCTGCACAACCTGCAGAACGTCACCGTCGGTATTCCGCTGTCGCGGCTGGTGGCGGTGACGGGGGTGAGCGGTTCGGGCAAGTCGACGCTCGCCCGCGACGTGCTGATGGCCAATTTGCTGGATGCGGTGGGGCGCTCGGTGCTGTCGTCGCCGGCCACGCGGCGTGCGCGTGCGGCGGCCGAAACCCAACCGGCGGCGAACCGGCGTTCGAGCGTGTTGGCGCGCACAGCGCCACGTGCGCCGCTGAACGTCACGCATGCGTGGCAGGGGTGCGATTCGATCAGCGGTTGGGAAACCATCGACCGTGTGCTCGAAGTCGATCAGACACCGATCGGCAAAACACCGCGCTCCTGTCCGGCCACCTACATCGGCGTGTGGGACGCGATTCGCAAGTTGTTCGCCGGCACGCTCGAAGCGCGGGCGCGTGGCTATACCGCATCGCGTTTTTCGTTCAACACGGGCGAAGGACGTTGCCCCGCATGCGAAGGCCAGGGCGTGCGCACTATCGGCATGAGTTTCCTGCCGGACGTGAAGGTGCCGTGCGACGTTTGCCACGGGCAGCGCTTCAACCCGGAGACGCTCGCGGTTACGTGGCGAGGCAAGAATATCGGCGACGTGCTGACCATGGAAATCGATGAGGCCGTCGAGTTCTTCGCGCCGATTTCGAACATCGCGCATCCATTGCAATTGATGAAAGATGTCGGGCTCGGCTATCTCACGCTGGGGCAGCCGTCGCCTACGTTGTCGGGTGGCGAAGCGCAGCGTATCAAGCTCGTCACCGAGTTGAGCAAGGTGCGTGACGACATCACGCGGCGTGGTCAGAAGCCGCCTCATACGCTGTACGTGCTGGACGAACCGACTGTCGGCTTGCATATGGCGGACGTCGCCAAGCTGATTCGCGTCCTGCATCGTCTCGCAGACGGCGGCCATAGCGTGGTTGTTATCGAGCACGATCTCGACGTGATCGCCGAGGCAGACTGGATCATCGACCTCGGTCCGGAAGGGGGCGTGGGTGGCGGTACGATTGTCGCCGCTACGGACCCCGAAGGATTGTCTCGCGTCGCCGCCAGCCACACCGGTGCGGCGTTGCGTTCCGTGCTCGCTCGAACGCAAAACGACACGAGGGTGGTCGAGGGTGAAGGAACTAACGGCTGAGACAGCGGAGCGGCGCAACGCACTGCGCGCCGCGCCGTCTTGGTCGTTCAGCCTGGTGAGTCGCGCCCCCCCCCGGTTACTCGGAGTCAGTTGCTACTCGAATGCGAAGAACGTGTTGTCGAGGTGCCCGGCAGGCAAAGCCGGGCATTACCGGTGGCGTCGGCAATATGTAATTATTTAGAATGCTTTTGTAATAATATAAATGACGTAATTGAAATGCGGATTTAGTGTGTCGTAAATACCGCGAAAAAGCTTTTGAAGCGCTGTTTTTCTTCTGCTATCTTCCCGCCCTTGATGCCGGCCTCTGGCCGCCACTCGATCATCACGTCAAACGTGCTGTCCGCGGTCCGCCCAAGTTGCCATGCAACTATCGCGAAAGGCCCGTCCGTCAGGCTTTTGCGCGTTATGCCGCCAGTGATCCGCCAGCAGTTCAGGGCGTACCACGGAAGGCCGCGATAGCGGCTGCGTCCCACTTAGCGAGCCGCCAAAGGCGCGCTCGCATCTGCTCGAAACACGCTTATGCTTTTAAAGCGACGCGAATACAGCATTAGTTAGAGTGTTCTCTCTAAACTTAGTATGCTGCCATCAAAAAAAGTTTGACCCCGCATTTTTTGTCCTGCTATTGTTGCCTCCCATGAAATGCCGGTGACAATCGCGCAAAAAGTTCACGAACTGAAGCGTGCTTCGATCAAATTGTCTTCCGCTGCTCATGCCAGATGGAATTGGTGGATCGAATTTAATATATTAGTAGTTCTACTTAGATTGACGTCCGGCCAGGATAAAACGCCGTTGTGACGTCTCACTGTCGTACCCGTGCCATCGCACCAGGGTTGGGCCTTACAGCATAAATTTTGGACTGCAAATCAAGGCCATGGATGGTGAGTCTGATTGTCAGAAGTGAACGTTGTTGCCGTATGTAAGCGCGCCGCAGATACAGAAATGAACGGTTCACGCCGGAGGAGTAAAGGTGGGTACGAAAGTCGAAGGGCAATTTCCGGCAGCAACGGCCCGTATGGAAAGGCCAGGGCGCCCGCGTGAGTTTGGGCGCAAGCAGCAAAACCCAGTACGCCGCTTCGGCGGTATCGCGGTTGTTCTGCTTCTGCACATCGTGCTGATCTACGCACTTATCAATGGCCTTGCCACCAAGGTCGTGCAGGTCATCCAGCATCCTATCGAAACGAAGATCATCGAGCCGGTCAAACCGCCTCCGCCGCCGCCATTGCCCACCGTGCAATTGCCGCCGCCGAAGTTCGCACCGCCGCCGCCGCCATTCGTGCCGCCGCCGGAAGTGCAGGTGCAAACACCGCCCCAACCGACGATCACGCACCAGGCCGCACCAGTCGTGTCGGCACCGGCCGTGGCGCCCGCACCGCCGGCACCGCCCGCGCCGAGCAAGCCCGTGAGCGCTGAAGTTGGGGTTGTGTGCCCGAATTCGGATCAGGTCCGTTCGTCGATTCGCTACCCGAAGGAAGCGCAGGAGAACAACGTGACGGGTGATGTGCTGATTGAATTCGTAGTCGATCCGCAGGGCCATATTACGAATGAACGCGTTGCCAAGTCGGCGGACGATTCCTCACTCGATCGCGCTGCGTTTAACGCAGTCAAGCAGTTCACGTGCGTTTCCCAAGGCCAGGCTGTCCGTGTGCAAGTTCCGTTCTCGTTTAACCTGAACTGAAACACACGGGCTGTTCGGTACCGGTAGCGATTTATCAGTCTTGGTTTAGAAGTTGTACTAATGAACTTGGAGCAGGCATGAAGAAGCGTACTCTCGCCGCATTGGCGGCAACCATGTTGTTCGCCGTAACCACGGTGGATACCTTTGTGGCACCGCACATGGCCCACGCGCAAGCTAGCGACGCTACCGCGTCGGCTGCCGCCGCTGCCACCACCGCTACCGCCGCACCGCAAACGGCCGCCCCGGCTGCTGACGAAGCGACGCCGCCGCCGGCGCCGGCCACATCCGAAACCGTCAATAACCCGTACGGCCTCGGCGCGCTCTGGAAGAACGGCGACTTCGTCGCCCGCTTCGTGCTGATTCTGCTGGTGCTCATGTCGATGGGCAGCTGGTACATCATGATCACCAAGTTCCTCGAGCAGTTCCGTGCGAACCGTCGTGCGAAGAGTGCCGACGAACAACTGTGGAGCGCACCGTCGCTGGTCGAAGGCGCGAAGCGACTCGACGAAGCCTCGCCGTTCCGCTTCATTGCCGAAACGGCCATCGAGGCGGGCGAGCATCATGACGAAGCACTGCTCGAAGCCGTCGACCGCAACACGTGGATCGATGCGTCGGTCGAGCGTGCCATCACCAACGTGTCGAATCGTCTGCAGGACGGTCTGGCCTTCCTCGGCACGGTCGGTTCCACGGCGCCGTTCGTCGGTCTGTTCGGTACGGTGTGGGGGATTTATCACGCGCTGACGGCAATCGGTATCGCCGGACAGGCTTCGATCGACAAGGTCGCGGGCCCGGTGGGCGAGGCGCTGATCATGACCGCAATCGGCCTTGCGGTGGCCGTGCCGGCGGTGCTCGGCTACAACTTCCTGGTTCGCCGCAACAAGTCGGTGATGGAGCGTGTTCGTGCGTTCGGCGCACAACTGCACACTGTCCTGCTCGCCGGCAGCCGGCGCTCGACGCGCGCCACGGCTCGCGAAACCTCGCTGGCCCAATAAGCGGAGTCCGTCATGGCTATGAGCGTTGGGCAGGATGATAGCGACGAGGTCATCTCCAGTATCAACACCACGCCGCTCGTCGATGTGATGCTGGTTCTGCTGATCATCTTTCTGATCACGATTCCGGTGGTGACGCATACGGTGCCGGTGCAACTGCCGAAGGAGACGATCCAGCCGCTGCAAACCACGCCCAAAAGTATCGTCATCGCGGTCAACCACGACGGCGATTTCTTCTGGAACGAGAAGCAGGTGGACGGACCGACGCTGCTGGCACGCCTTAAAACCGTGTCGGTCATGACGCCGCAACCGGAAGTGCATGTTCGCGGTGACCAGAGCGCACGTTATGAATTCATCGGCCGGGTCATTACCGAGTGTGAGCGCGCCGGTATCGCGAAGGTTTCGTTTATTACTGAGCCGCCCGCGCGCGGCGGCTAGCGGAGGCGATTATGGGCATGAACGTATCTTCGGGCGGTGGCAGTTCCGAACCGGATGTGATGGTCGATATCAACACCACGCCACTGATCGACGTGATGCTGGTGTTGCTGATCATGTTGATCATCACGATTCCGATCCAGACGCATGCCATCAAGATGAACTTGCCGATCGGCAATCCGCCGCCGCCGATCACGCAGCCGGAAGTGGTGCAGATAGATATCGACTTCGACGGCACCACGACCTGGAATGGTCAGCCGGTGCCGGATCGCGCGGCGCTCGAGTCCAGGCTTGCGCAGGTGGCGGCCGAACCGGTTCAGGCGGAAATTCATCTGCGACCTAACAAGCTGGTGCCGTACAAGGACGTTGCGGCGGTGATGGCGTCCGCACAACGGCTGGGTGCGAGAAAAATCGGTCTGATCGGCAACGAGCAGTACATGCAATAGGGAAGTGGAATGCTAACGATCCATCAACGCTTCAAGCGCGCCGTCATTGCGGCCGCTATCGGAGGGCTGTCCGCGCTCGTCGTGCTGCCTGTCACGTCTCAAGCCGCGGATACCTTGCGGCCGGATGTGGCGAAGCCGCTGAACGCCGCGCAGGATCTGTATCGCGCGCACAAGTACAAGGATGCGTTGGCGAAGATCGATCAAGCCGACGCCGTGCCGGGCAAAACGCCCTATGAAAGCTATATGGTTCAGGAGATGCGCGGTGCGGCGGCCGTGGCGGCCGGTGAATCCGGCGTGGCCGCCCAGGCTTATGAAAACCTGCTGGGTTCAGGACACCTGACCGGCGCTGACGAGCAACGCACCACGGCGGCGCTCGCGGGCATCTACTTCCAGCAGAAAAACTACGCGCAGTCAGCAAAGGTTGCGCAACGCTATCTGAAGGCAGGCGGCGGCGATCCTGACATGCGTGTGCTGCTTGTGCAGTCTTACTACCTGTCAAACGATTGCGGCAACGTGGTGACCCTGCTCAAGCCAGGCGTCGATGCGCAAGCGCGTGCCGGTCATGCCCCCGACGAGTCGCAACTGCAATTGCTCGGCACATGCGCGCAACGTGTGAAGGACGACGCGACGTACCGCAGCACGCTCGAAAAGCTGGTTGCCTATCATCCGAAGCAGTCGTATTGGGATGACCTGTTCAATGCGATTCGCAGCAAGCCTGGCTATTCGTCGGCGCTCGATATCGACACGTACCGCCTGCGCCGTGTGACCGGCTCGCTCAGCACCGCCGACGATTACATGGAGATGACCCAGCTCGCGATCGTGGCCGGCACCACCGCCGAAGGCAAACAGGTCATCGATCAGGGCTTTGCGTCAGGCGTTCTGGGCCACGATGCGCAAGCGGATCGCGAGAAGCGGTTGCAGGCGCTCGCCGCGAAACGCGCGCAAGCGGCAGCCGATCCCGCGAACCCCATCGCGCCGGTCGATATTGCCTTCAACCAGGTCTTCGCGGGTCAGGCCAAGCAGGGTCTGACAGCCATGGACGCCGCGATTGCGAAGGGCGGAATCGATCACCCGGACCAGGCCCAACTGCATCTCGGCGAGGCGTACTACATGGCGGGCGATAAAGCGCGTGCGGTGCAAACCTTCCGCACGGTGAAGGGTACCGACGGTTCGGCCGACCTTGCCCGTTTGTGGGTGCTGGTGGCGTCGAAGTAGTGTCGAAATAACGGCATCCTGTTCCCGAAATGATCCATCTTGCGACGTGCCGCAGCGGTGCCCGTGCTTCGTGCCGGGCGGCACATTCTCACTGTATGGAGCGCGAGCCTTCGCTAATTGGAGGACGTGGTTGCGTGCGCAACCATCGCGCGGTTCGCGGCAAAGTTGAACGTGTCGCGGCGATCGCAGTGATTGAGCCATTCATGGCGGCAACCAGGCAGACATATGGTGCGTGTCTAAGGGAGGATGTGGCGCTCAATGAAACATAGTTTAGTTTCATCAAACTAATTTTGACTACGGGATTCTGTCTTGCTATGGTTTTGCCACTCGATAACAAGGCACAGGTCGCAGTTTCGATAGGAAGCAAAATCCGCGCGCTTCGCCAACGACTCAAGCGCACGCTGGATGAAGTGGCAACAACCGCGGGAATTTCCAAGCCCTTTTTGTCCCAAGTGGAACGAGGTCACGCAACGCCTTCGATTACGTCGCTAGTAGGCATTGCCCGAGCTTTAGGTGTGACGGTGCAGTACTTCGTCGACACGCCAACTGAAGACAAGTCGGTACGCAGGGGAAGTGAGCTGAAGTACTTCGGGTTCGACGGAACCGCGAATATTTTTGGACGGCTGACGAACCTGTCAGTCGGCAGCAAGCTGGAAGTGATTCTCGTCAGGATGCCGGTGGGGCAGAACCCGTCGGAGGTCACGACGCATGCAGGGGAAGAGTTCCTGTACGTAATGAGCGGCCAGATATCGCTCACGCTAGAAGGTACAACGTTCGTATTGCAGGCTGGTGACACCGCGCATTACGAGTCCACCGTGCCTCACGCCTGGTGCAATACCGCCCGCGAAGAAGCGGTGGTCGTGTGGGTGGGCACGCCACGATTGTTTTAGATGCCAGTGTTCCGTGCTTTCGTTGAAAGCGGTCTCCTCATATTTGTAAGCATTACTTAATATTTGGCTGGGAATTGATCTGGTGGAAAGCGCATTGCCTCGATAGCCAGAGCCAAAAGTCGTAGAAGTGAAAACAATTAGAAAGCGCTGCGCATTTCGTTTGTAATAAATAAGTAGTCCGATATTTGAAGGATCTGAAGTGTCCCGTCTTCCTGTTTGTCCGTGCGAACCGGTGTGCTGTTGACCGGTTTGCCGGGCATTCGAAGGACGGGTCAGCTTTAACGGAGCGCGGCGCAAGATCGCCGTATATCGAGTGGGGAGGTTCACAAGACCTCTCTTCACATACACAGCTGTGGCCTTATTGACGAGCGGGAAGGGGAAAAATGAAACAAAGGGCATTGGCGCTGGCCATCAAAAGAATAATCTGGGCTGAACTGGCGTTGTCGGCCGCAATCGCCGTACCGGCGTTTGCGCAAAGCCAGCCGGCCGCCACCGGAGCCGCGGCAGGTGCGACGACAACGGAAAGCGCGCCGGCGGCGCCAGCTCCGGCGTCGGGCGCAGCCGCTACGCCGGCTGCGGATAACAACACCGCGACGCCGGCTGGTAAAGGCGTCCAGCAACTGAAGAAATTCGAAGTGACCGGGTCGCTGATCCGCAGTTCAGACAAGGTTGGCTTCAATCAGGTTCAGACGGTTTCGCAGAAGGACATCGTGAATAGCGGTGCCACGACCGTCGCCGATTTTCTGCGTGACACCTCGGCCAACTCGGCTAATAGCTGGAGCGAAGGCCAGTCCGGCAACTTTGCTGCAGGCGCGTCGGGTATCGCCCTGCGCGGTCTCAGCGAAAAATACACGCTGGTGCTGGTGGACGGACAGCGTGTTGCACCGTTCGCGTTCTTCTCAAACAGCGTCGACTCCTTCTTCGACCTGAACACACTGCCGCTGAACTCGATCGACCGCATCGAAATCGTGAAGACCGGCGCCGTGTCGCAATACGGCTCGGACGCCATCGCTGGCGTGGTCAACATCATCACGAAGCATGACTTCCAGGGGCTGCAACTCGACGGCAGCTATGGCAGCGCCATCAACGGCGGCGGCGGCGCGGGCACGACCAAATTCGGCGCGCTCGGGGGCTTCGGCGATCTCAACTCCGATCGCTTCAACGTGACGGCTGCGGCGAGCTACTACAAGTCGAACGGTTTCACGCTCGCGGACCGCGACTCGACACGCAATCAGGATTTCACCAATCAACCGGGCGGCCTTTCGCTGCTCGCGCCGTCGTACTGGAATATGCCCGACGGCAGCGTGCAAGCTTTGAGCGGCTGTCCGTCCGGCGGCTCGGTGCGTCCCGCAGCCACCAATTCGCTGACTGCCGGCAAGGCGGGCACGATCTGCGCTTTCAATACCGCGGAAGGCACATCCATCGCGCCGATGACCGAGCGTCTGAACGCGAAGATTCACGCTGACTTCAAGATCAACGATACGACCACGGCATTCGGGGACTTCCTGATCAGCAGAAACTCGACCACCACCAACGACGGTCTGTGGGGCAACGTGGTCGGCAATCCGCAGAATCCGACCCTGGTGCTGAATCCGCAGACGAAGCTGCTTACCCCGTTCAACACGGTGGTGCCGGCGAGCAACCCGTACAACCCGTTCGGGGTTGCCACACCACTCACCTATGCTTTCCCGAACACGATTGCGGAAAAGACGGATGCCACGTACTGGCGCGCGTCCACGGGCATCAAGGGTTCGTTCAACCTGCCGAACGGTGAATGGGATTGGGCAACGTCGATCAGCCACTCGCAAAGCACGGTTGCGAACACCTACACGAACCAGATCAACTCAGACGTACTGAACAACATTTACCAGAACGGGACGCTGAACTTCGCGAATCCGTCGGCCACGCCCAATGCATTCAACGGGCTGTACATGGATGCGAACAACCTGGGTATCTCGAAGCTCGATACCGTTGACGCGACGTTGTCGACGCCGGAGTTGTTCCATCTGCCGGCGGGCGACGTGGGTCTCGGGTTCGGTGCGCAGTTCACGCACCAGAGCGAAGTGCTCACGCCGGGTGCTGCATTCGAACAGGGCCTGGTGATCAATCCGAATCTCCAGACCGTGAACGGCCAGCGCAACGTAGCGGCCGTGTATTACCAGGTGGACATTCCGATTGTGCACAACCTGACCTTCAGCCAGTCGGGGCGTTACGACCACTACAGCGATGTGGGCGGTGCGTTCTCGCCGCGCTTCGCGCTGCGCTATCAGCCGGTTCAGGCGCTGACGTTGTACACCTCGTACGACCGCGGTTTCCGTGCGCCGACGTTCGTCGAAAACAGCAAATCGCAAACGCTGGGGATCCAGGTGGATCCGAACACCGGCCTGAACTACACCTCGATCACAGAGGGTAATCCGAACCTGGCGCCGGAGCGTACGCGCAACTTCAACATCGGCTTCCAGTTGTCACCGACCCGCACAACCGATGTCGGCTTTGACTGGTACAAGATTCGCGTCGATAACGTGATCGGCCAGGGCTCGCCTACACAGGTTGCCACCGATCCGACAACGGGCGACGTGCTGTACAAGGTCATTCCGTATCAGAACCTCGGCTATCTCGACACCAACGGTTTCGAAGGCACGTTCCGCCAGGCGCTGCCGACGACGACCGCCGGTACGTTCACCTTGTCGGCTGACTGGGCCTATGTGAACAGCTTCAAGCTCGGCTTCCTGGGTTCCTCGCCGATCAACGGTGCGGGTAACAACTTCACCCTCACGCAACCGTTCGGCGGCAGCTTCCCGCGCTGGAAAGGCAACACCACCCTGGACTGGACGTACCACAAGTTTGACGCAGCGTTGACGTGGCAGTTCACGGGTCCGTACGCGCAGAATCTGAATCCCTCCGGGCCGAGCAAAGTGGGATCGTACAGCCAGTTCAACCTGATGATGACGTACACGGGCTTCAAGCACTGGACGATCTACGGCGGCATCGACAACATCTTCAACCGTACGCCGCCGTACGATCCGATCTTTGCGAATGGCACGTTGGATCAGAATGGGTACGACCAGTCGATATACACGTACATTGGCCGTTTCGCGCAGATCGGCGCAACGTACAAGTTCTGATATCCCGCAGTTGATCTGATGGAAGAACCGCTCCGGTTCCGTTCGCGCAAGGAACCGGAGCGGTGTGCTTTAAGCGGCGACTCATCGTAAGGCGGCGCAGGCCGCCTTACGATGCAATGGGCCAGCGTGCGCCAGTCAAGCCAACAGGCTGTACTTGTGCCGCAGGACGATTCGCGCGCAGGTCACGAGCCGGTGCGCACTGTATGGGCAAATGAGAAGAATGATGAATTCCGGACTGCTGCGCCTGCACGACGCGGTTGTGTGTTTGCTCGGCGCAGTACGCCGCGCCGCGAGCATCTCGTTCGCCATTGCCGCTGCGCCTGGCGTATTGGCGGTATGCGGAGCGATCCCGATGGCAGCGCAGGCGAAACCGTCGATCTCCCAGTACGACCAACCCAAATATCCCGACAATTTCACGCATTTCGACTACGCGAATCCGGACGCATCCGCTAACGGCTCGCTCAGTTTCGAAAACTATAGCGAACTGCAAACCTACGATTCCCTAAATCCGTTTTTGGTACGTGGCGCACCCGCGCCGGACATTCAGAATCTGATGTTCGATACGCTGATGCAGCGTAGCTGGGACGAACTGGCCTCCGAATATCCGCTGATCGCGGACGATGTCGATATCGCGCCGGATCTGACGTCGGCAACGTTCCATATCAATCCCGCCGCGCGCTTTTCGAACGGCGACCCGATCACCGCCGCTGACGTCAAGTACTCGTACGACACACTGACGAGTCCGCAGGCATCCCCCCTTTTCAACGCGCAGTTCTCGATCATAAAAACCGCGACGGTTATCGACAAGAACACGATCCGTTTCGATTTCAAGCATGCCGAACGCGATGCGCCCTTGATTGCCGGCGACCTGCCGATCTTTTCGCCGAAGTGGGGCATGCAGCCCAACGGCAAGCGTCTGCCGTTCGACCAGATCTCTTCCACGCCACCGATCAGCAGCGGCGCTTATCTGATCGACACGCGCAAGAACGACAAGCAGATCACGTATCGCCGCAACCCTGACTACTGGGCGGCGAATTTGCCGTCGCGACGTGGCATGTTCCGTTTCGAACGCATCACCTTCAATCTGTACCGCGACCATTACACGCAACTCGAAGCCTTCAAGGCGGGCGATGCGGACGTCATCGTTGAATACAGCGCGACGCAATGGGCACGCAAATATGTCGGCAAGAACTTCGATAATGGACTGTTGAAGCAGGGCGAATTCGCTGACGGTCCCGCGCAGATGCAAGGCATGCTGATGAATATGCGCAAGGCGATGTTCCAGGACCCACGCGTGCGCCACGCGCTGACTCTGGCGCTCGACTACGACTGGATGAACCGCATGATGTTCTATGGTCAATACCGGCGCACCAGCAGCTATTTCGAAGCCAGTCCGTTCGGCGCAACCGGCATGCCGGGGCCGAAGGAACTGGCGCTGCTCGAACCATTGCGCGGCAGCGTGCCGCCTGAAGTTTTCGGCCCGATGCTCAAGCAACCGACGACGATTGCGCCGGATTCCTTACGCGGAAATTTACGCGTTGCACGCGATCTTCTGGCGCAAGCCGGATGGCACTATCGCGACGGTGCCTTGCGCAACGCCAACGGCACGCCGATGACGATCGAGATCATGGACGACCAGCCCGGCATGGATCGTCTGATCCTGCCATATATGCAGGCCCTCGGCATGCTCGGCATTCAAGCTCATATGCGCGAAATCGACAGCGCGTTGTACGAGAAGCGTCTGGATAATTTCGAGTACGACATGACCACCTTCATCTATCCGCCGGTCACGATTCCGGGCGCCGAACTCACGCGCCGCTTCGGCAGTGCGGCCGCGTCCGAAGTCGGCTCCGAGAACTATACGGGCATCCGTTCGAAGGCGGTCGACTCGCTGATTCGTTCCGCGCTTTCCGCCACCAATCTCGACGATCTGGAAGCCGCGACGCGTGCGCTGGATCGCGTGCTGATCCATTCGTTCTATCTTGTGCCGGAGTACTACGCACCGGGCGCGCGGATCGGCTACAAGACCACGCTCGGCTTTCCGAAGACCGTGCCGAATTCCTATCAATACGAAGACTGGGTGATCAATTACTGGTATGTGAAAGCGCCGAGCGCACAGGCGACACAGAAACTCCAGGCCGAGCAATCCGCGGGCTCAACCACGGCCGCGGCCCACTGAGGAACAGCATGCTTGCCTACATTCTCAGACGATTGCTGTTGATGGTGCCGACCCTGCTCGGCGTGGTCACGCTGACCTTTGTCGTCACGCAGTTCGTGCCGGGTGGGCCGGTTGAACAGGTGATGACGCAACTCCGCCACGGCGCTGGCCGTGGCGGAGAGGCGGGGGCGGGTGGCGGCGGCTATCACGGCAGCCAGGGTGTCGATCCGCAGCAGCTCGAGCAGATCAAGAAGCAGTTCGGTTTCGACAAACCTCCGCTCGAACGCTATGTCCTGATGCTCAAGCGCTATGCGAGCTTCGATCTCGGCCAGTCCTATTATCAGCACGATAGCGTGTGGGACGTCATCAAATCGAAGCTGCCCGTGTCGATCACGCTCGGCTTATGGACGGTGATGCTCACGTATCTGATATCGGTGCCGTTGGGCATTGCGAAAGCGGTGCGTAACGGCTCGCGTTTCGATACGGTGACCAGTGTGCTGGTGCTCGCCGGCTACGCGATTCCCGGTTTCGTGCTGGGCGTGCTGTTGCTGATGCTGTTCGGCGGCGGCACCTTCTGGCAGGTGTTTCCGATGCGCGGCCTCACATCGGACAACTTTAGCGACCTCAGCACCTTCGGCAAGCTGCTTGATTACCTGTGGCACATCGTGCTGCCGGTCACGGCTTCGGTGGTGGGCAACTTCGCGATCGTCACGATCCTGACCAAGAACACCTTCCTCGAGGAGATTGGACGTCAATACGTATTGACCGCGCGCGCCAAAGGCGCACCGGAGCGCGACGTGCTGTGGAAACACGTGCTGCGCAATGCCGCGATTCCTTTGCTGACCGGTTTGCCCGCGGCCTTTGTCGGTGCTTTCCTGAACGGCAATCTGTTGATCGAAACGCTGTTCTCGCTCGACGGCATGGGTCAACTTTCGTATGACTCGGTGATTCGCCGTGACTATCCGGTTGTGCTCGGTTCGCTGTTTCTGTTCACGCTGATCGCCCTCGTAACCAAACTCATTGCTGACGTCTGCTATGTCCTCGTCGACCCCCGCATCCAATTCAACCGCCTGGACCGCTGACGCGTCCGGCGCGGCGCACGTGGCGTCGCCGTCTCCGTGGCGGCGCACATGGTGGCGCTTCAGGCAGCAGCGGCTCGGTTACTGGAGCCTCGTGATCTTCCTCTCGCTGTTCGTCATCAGCCTGTTCGGCGAGGTGTTGTCCAACGATCGTCCGTTGATTGTCCGCTACGAGGGGCACTACTATTTTCCGATCGTGAAAGACTATTCGGAGCAGATTTTTGGCGGCGATTTTCCGGCGCGTGCGAATTATCTCGATCCGTATATCCGTTCGCGGCTCGAGTCGAACGGCAACTTTGCGATCTATCCGCCGAATCATTTCCACTACGACACGATCGACTACTTCGCCGCGCATCCTTACCCGGCGCCGCCTACCCGCAGCAACTGGCTCGGCACGGACCAGTACGGCCGCGATGTGCTGGCACGGCTGCTGTACGGCTTCCGGCTCTCGGTGCTGATGGCGCTCGCGCTCACGGTCTCCGGCGTGCTGATCGGCGTATTGACGGGCGCGGTGCAGGGCTTCTACGGCGGACGCACCGACCTGATCGGTCAGCGTCTGATCGAGATATGGAGTTCGATGCCCGACCTGTACCTACTGATCATCTTCGCGTCGATCTTCGAACCGACGCTCTGGTTGCTCTTTATTCTTCTGTCGATGTTCGGCTGGCTCGTGCTCTCCGATTACGTACGCGCCGAATTCCTGCGTAACCGTTCGCTGGATTATGTGAAGGCGGCGCGCACCATGGGCCTCTCGAACTGGCAGATCATGTGGCGCCATGTGCTGCCGAACAGCCTGACGCCGGTGATCACGTTTCTGCCGTTTCGCATGAGCGCGGCGATTCTCTCACTGACCAGTCTCGACTTTCTTGGGCTGGGCGTACCGCCGCCCACGCCGAGCCTCGGCGAACTGCTTCAGGAAGGTAAGAACAACCTCGATGCATGGTGGATTTCGATTTCGGCTTTCGCTGCTTTGGTGATTACCTTGCTGCTCTTGACCTTCATGGGCGATGCACTACGCAATGCGATTGATACGCGAAAACGCGGGTCGGCTTTCGGCGGAGGTCCGCGATGAGTCAAGCCTCAATCAATCGGCCGCTGCTGGAAATCGACCGTTTCTCGGTGCGTTTCGGCGACAAGATCGCGGTGCATGAACTCAGCCTCTCGATCGCGCGCGGCGAGCGCGTTGCATTGGTCGGCGAATCGGGCTCCGGCAAGAGCGTCACCGCCTTGTCGATTCTGCGGCTCGTCGAGCATGCGGATCTGAGTGGCCGCATGTTGCTCGACGGCGAAGATCTGCTGCAGAAAACCGAGCAGCAGATGCGCGGCCTGCGCGGCGCCGACGTGGCGATGGTGTTTCAGGAACCGATGACGGCGCTCAATCCGCTCTTCACGATCGGCAAGCAGATCGCTGAAAGTTTGCGCCTGCATGAAGGCTTGCGGCCGAACGCGGCGCGCCGGCGCGGTATCGAGCTGCTCAGGCGCACCGGGATTCCCGAGCCGGAACGGCGCATCGACAGTTTCCCGCATCAACTGTCCGGCGGGCAGCGGCAGCGCGCGATGATCGCGATGGCGCTGGCGTGCCGGCCACGCCTCCTGCTCGCCGACGAACCGACCACCGCGCTCGACGTCACCGTGCGTCAGCAGATCGTCGATCTGTTGATCGCCTTGCAGGAGCAGGAAGCGGCCGAGCGCGGCATGGCCGTGCTGCTGATCACGCATGACCTGAATCTGGTGAAGCGTTTTGCGCAGCGCGTCGCGGTGATGGAGAAGGGCGTGCTGGTCGAAACCAACACCACCGAAGCGTTGTTCTCCAACCCGCAGCATCCGTACACCCAACGCCTGCTGGACAGCGAGCCGCAGCGCGCGGTGGAGCCGGTCGAGCCCGGTGCGCGGCGTTTGCTGGAAGTGCAAGGGCTCGCCGTCGACTACCGCACCTCCGCAAAAGGCTGGCGTTCCATGTTCGGGCACGTCACGTTCCGCGCGGTACACGATGTCGACCTGAGTGTGCGGCGCGGTGAAACGCTTGGCATCGTCGGCGAATCGGGGTCGGGTAAATCGACGCTGGCGGCCACCGTACTCGGTCTGCAGCAACCGGCGGCCGGTCATATCCATATCGACGGTTTGCCGCTTTCCACGCTGAAAACCGCGCGTTCGCGCCGGGCGTTGTATTCGCGCATGCAAGTCGTGTTTCAGGACCCGTTCGGCTCCTTGTCTCCGCGCATGACGGTGGAGCAGATCATCGGCGAAGGGCTGACCATGCATCAGCCCGACATGGATGCAAAGGCGCGGCGCGCGCGCGTGGGTGGCTTGCTGGAAGAAGTCGGCATGCCCGCGGACGCGATGCTGCGCTATCCGCATGAGTTTTCCGGTGGCCAGCGCCAGCGTATTGCGATTGCGCGCGCCCTGGCGGTCGAGCCGGAATTGCTGGTGCTCGATGAACCGACCAGCGCGCTCGACGTATCGATCCAGAAACAGGTGCTGAATCTGCTGACAAATCTACAGAAAAAGTACAAGCTAACCTATTTGTTCATTACGCACGATCTGGCGGTAATGCGAGCTATGGCGCATCGCGTGATCGTGATGAAGTCGGGGCGCATTGTAGAAGCCGGCGACACGCTCGACGTGTTGCACGCGCCATCGCATCCTTATACCCAGTCGTTGCTCGCGTCGTCGCTGATCATGTCGCAGGCGGGTGCAACGGAGCCTTAAACGGGAATTGCTAATGATTGACGAACGTTGGGCGCAAGCCGCCCGATTGCTTACGAGCCGCGCAGCCTTCTGGTCGCTGCGCATTGTCGATGAACAGATCGACGATCACGAGATTCGCAACGACATCGCGCAACCCATGCGAACGGTGCGCGACCGTGGCGCGATGCTGATCGCATGGGTGGGCGCGGGCGCCGGCTATGCAGCCACCGCGAATCTGAGCGCCGCTGGTCTGCAGGAAGCGCTGGATCTCGCTACGGCCCGTGCTGAAGCGAGCGCGGCCTTGTCGTTGATCGATCATCGCGAGGTGGCGCGTCCTGCCGTGAGCGGCCACTATGTGTCGCCGAATACGCAGCAAGCGTTGCCCGGCCGTGCCGAATGGTTGGACCGCCTGAGCGTGGAATGCGCCGGCGCGAATCTCGACCCACGCATTGTCGAACGCGTCGCGGCCATGCAGATCACGCATACCGATCAACTCTACATCACCGGCGATGGCGTGCGGATCGACCAGCGATTCCAGTTCATCATGCCGCAGTTGAGCGTGGCCGCGCACGCGGACGGCGATACGCAAGTGCGTACGCTCGGCGGTAACTATGGCACCTTGGGGCAGGGCGGCATGGAAGTGCTGGCGCGCTTCGGCTTTCACGGTGCGGGCGCGCGGGTCGCCAATGAGGCGCTGCAATTGCTGGCCGCGCCGAATTGCCCGTCAGGCAAGCGCGATTTGCTGCTAATGCCCGATCAGATGATGCTGCAGATTCACGAATCGATCGGCCATCCGCTCGAGCTCGATCGTATTCTCGGCGACGAGCGCAACTTTGCCGGCTGGAGCTTCGTCAAGAAGGAGATGTTCGGCTCGTACCGCTACGGTTCGGAACTGCTGAACGTGACCTTCGACCCGGAACTGCGCGAGGAGGCCGCTACGTACGCATTCGACGACGACGGCACCGAAGCGCACAAGCAATACCTGATCCGCGACGGCGTGCTCGAACGGCCGCTCGGCGGTGCGCTTTCGCAGCAACGCGCGCATATGGCGGGCGTGGCGAATTCGCGCGCTTCCAACTGGAACCGCCCGCCGATCGACCGGATGGCGAATCTGAACATCGAGCCTGGCGAGAGTTCGCTGGAGCAGATGATCGGCACCATCGAACACGGCATTCTGATGCGCACCAATACGTCCTGGTCGATCGACGACCATCGCAACAAATTTCAGTTCGGCTGTGAGTTCGGTCAACTCATCGAAAACGGCAAGCTCACCCAGGTCGTCAAACAGCCGAATTACCGCGGTATTTCGGCGAATTTCTGGCGCAGCCTGAGTGCGGTGGGGAACGCGGATACGCGCGAGGTGTACGGCACGTCCATGTGCGGCAAGGGTGAGCCGGCGCAGATCATTCGCGTCGGCCACGCCTCGCCGGCTTGTGTGTTCAGCAACATCGACGTGTTCGGAGGCGCCTGATGAGCCAATTCATGTCATCGCGCTCCACGGGTTCGCTCGACTGGCAACCGCATTTCACCTCATTGGCCGACGCCATCGAACGCCTGCAGCAAGGCGCGGAAATCACGCTGAGCTCATTTGCGGGCGAGCAGTCCGACTTTATCCGCTTCAACGATGGCAAGGTGCGGCAGATCGGCAGCGTGTCGCAAGGCAAGCTGACCTTGCGTCTGATCGACGGCGCGCGCCAGGCCTATTCGACGCTAACCGTCTGCGGCGATCTGCAACAGGATCTGGACGACGTGAGCGCGGCGCTGGCCACGTTGCGTGACAGCTTGCGCGGTGCCCCGGACGATCCGCATCTGTTGTTCGATACTTCGCAATGGCAGCGCGCCACACAACGTTCAGGCAAGCTGCCGGAGCCGGACCGCTTGTTACGTACCGTCGCCGAATGCGCGAAAGGGCTGGATTTCGTGGGCTTTTACGCGGGCGGCACGATCGTGCGCGGGTTCGCGTCCGCGAGCGGCAGCCGTGGCTGGTACGAAGTCAATAACTTCAATTTCAGCTGGTCGCTATACGACCCGAGCGGCCGCGCGATCAAGACGACTTATGCCGGCGACGACTGGAGCGACGCTGTTTTCGCGCGCAAGGTCGAGCAGGCCGCCGCGCGTCTGCCCGTGCTCGCGCGCACACCGCGCAGCTTGGCGCCGGGGCGTTATCGCTCGTATCTGGCGCCCGAGGCCCTCGCTGAACTGCTCAGCGTGACGGCATGGAGTGGTTTTTCCGCTCGCGCTCAGGCGAGTTCGCGCAGCGAGTTGTACAAGCTGCATGTGGGAGAAATCGTAGTCGACCCGCGCGTCACGATCAGCGAAGATCTGAATCTCGGCATTACGCCCGGTTTCAACGACGACGGCTACCTGCGCGAATGCGTCCCGTTGATCCAGGCCGGCCGCAGTGCCGAACGCCTGACCAATGCACGCAGCGCACGCGAGTATGGGTTGACGCCTAATGGTGCGCTGGCGAACGAGTCGCCAGCGGCGCTCTCGATGCAAGCGGGCGATCTGCGGGAAGAGGACGTGCTGGCGAAACTCGATACCGGTCTTTACATCGGCAATCTCTGGTACGTGAATTTCTCGGACCGGATGAATTGCCGCCTGACCGGCATGACGCGCTTCGCGACTTTCTGGGTCGAGAACGGCCAGATCGTCGCGCCGCTCGAAGCCATGCGTTTCGACGACAGTTTGTATCGTCTGCTCGGCAGCGAACTCGAACAACTCGGCTCGCAAGCGGAATTGTTATTGAGCGACTCGACCTGGGGCGAGCGTGCCACGGGCGGCATGCAACTGCCCGGCATCCTGGCGAGGTCATTCGAATTGACGTTATGAGCCTATGAATCAAGACATAAAAACAAAAACTGTATCTGGGAGCTTGCCCGAGGGTCTGACGCTGCGCGCATTGCGCGTGGCCGACGTGGAGCAATACCACGCCATGCTGCAGTTGCCTGTCGTGGTGAATGGCAATCCGCACGTGCCGTTTCGGACGGTCGCCAGCACGCGCGACTACCTCGAAAAACTCGCAGCCCCCGAGATCGCGATCGCGGCGATGGTCGGCGATACGCTGGTCGGCGAAGCGGAGCTCACACCTTTCAAGGGGCGCCGTGCACATGCCGCGTCGCTCGGCATTGGCGTACACGACGCATGGCACCGGCGCGGCATCGGCAATGCGTTGATGACCGAACTGCTCGATCTGGCCGACAACTGGCTCGGTCTGCGCCGCGTCGAATTGGACGTCTTCGCCGATAACCATGCGGCGCTCGCGCTCTATCGCAAGTTCGGCTTCGAGATCGAAGCGCATCGGCGCGGCGCGGTGTTGCGCCGTGGTGTGCTGATCGACTGCTATTTCATGGCGCGGCTGCGTGAAGCGGCGCCAGGGACGTCGACGCCATGAGTAGCCAACAGCCGCCAACTTCGCAGCGGAATAAGACCATGAAAGAAGAAACGTTGCAGAGCGATGCCGCGCTCGACAATCGTATTACACTTCGAGCGCTCGAATTGTCCGACATGGACGCGTTCGCCGATATCCTGAGCCAGCCCGGCGTGCGGCGCGGCACGCTGTCGGTCGGCTACCGCAGCCCCGAACAGCTCAAGGCATGGTTCGAGAAACGCTTTGAAAGCGGCGTAAGCGTGTGCGCGACCATTGGTGGGCGCGTGGTCGGCCACGCCGGATTGGAGGTTCAACGGCCCAGCCGCGCGCATTGCGCGTATTTAGGAATGGCCGTGCACGACGCGTATCATGGGCGCGGTATCGGCACGGCGCTGATGCAAGCGCTGACCGACTGCGCGGACGCGTCGCTCGGTTTGCGCCGCCTCGAACTCACGGTGTTTTGCGACAACACGCCTGCGATTGCACTCTATCGCAAGTTCGGCTTTGTCGAAGAAGGCCGCTCGCGCGGTTTTGCCTTGCGCGAAGGCGTATTGGCCGACGTGCTGCATATGGCCCGCCTCATCGACGCACCGCCCCTGCAGGCAATCTGAACGGATTTTTTGCGTGCCATTTTTTTTCATCGACCGCCCGGTCTTCGCATGGATTGTTGCGCTCGCCATTGTGGTGGCGGGCGCGCTCGCCATTCCGCAGCTGCCGGTGGCGCAGTATCCGCGTCTGGCACCGCCGCGCATCGTGATCAGCGCCACGTATCCGGGGGCCGCGACTGAAGTGGTCGATGCCAATGTCGGCAGCATCATCGAGGAGAGTCTCGATGGCGCCGACAATATGCTGTACTACGAAACGACCAGCGACAACCTCGGCGATCTCGAGATCGACGCAACCTTTGCGCCGGGGACCAATCCGGACCTCGCGCTGGTCGACATCCAGAACCGTCTCAAGCAGGTCGAACCGCGTTTGCCGCAACAGGTCGTGCAGCAGGGCATCAGCGTATTCAAGGCGGCCAACACGTTTCTCATGCTGGTTGCGCTGACGTCGACGGACGGCTCGCGCGATTCCGTGCAATTGAGCGACTATCTGAGCCGCTACGTTCTTCGCGAACTGAAGCGCGCACCGGGCGTGGGCGCGGCGGAGTTGTGGGACGCCGACGAGGCGCTGCGTATCTGGCTCGATCCGATGAAGCTGCGCGAGTACGGCCTCGGCGCCGCCGAAGTAAACGCCGCGATCGCCGCGCAGAATGCCACGGTAACGGCCGGTACGCTGGGCGACGCACCGTTCGTTCCGGGGCAGCAAATGACGGCCTCGGTGAGCGTGAAGGGGCAACTGATCTTGCCCGCCGAATTCGGACAGATCGTGCTGAAGGCGCAACCCGACGGCTCGGCGGTGCGCTTGAAAGATGTCGCGCGGGTCGAATTGGGGCGCGACAATTACTCGTTCTACTCCCGCCTGAACGGCAAGGCTGCGGCCACCGTCGGGATTCAACTCGGACCGCGCGGCAATGCGCTGGAGACGTCCAACGCGATCCGCGCGCGGCTCGCAGAGTTATCAAAGAGCTTGCCGCCAGGCGTTGCGATCGAAATTCCGTTCGACAACGCGCATTTCGTGCAGATTGCAATTCGAGAAGTGCTCATCACGCTGGCGGAAGCGGTGGTGCTGGTGTTCTTCGTGATGTGGCTGTTTTTGCGGGATCTGCGTTACACGCTGGTGCCGACGGTGGTGATTCCTGTCACGCTGATGGGCGCGTTTCTCGCGATGTACGCCTGCGGCCTGTCGATCAACGTGTTTACGATGTTCGGCCTGGTGCTCGCAATCGGTATCCTCGTCGACGATGCGATCGTGGTGGTGGAAAGTGTGCACCGCGTGATGGAAGAAGAAGGCCTGCCGCCACGTGAGGCGACCCGCAAAGCCATGTCGCAGATCGGCGGCGCAATCGTGGGCGTGACCGCGGTATTGACGGCCGTGTTCGTGCCGATGGCGTTCTTTCCGGGCGGTGTCGGCGGTATCTACCGGCAATTCGCGGTGGCGATGATCGCGTCGATGCTAGTGTCGTCGTTCATGGCGTTGTCGTTGACGCCCGCGCTGTGCGCGAATCTGCTGAAGGCGCACAAGCACCCGGTAAGCGAACGAGATGCCCGCCGCGGCCTGCTCGGGTTCGCGGCGCGCGCGGCGAGCCGCTTTACCTCCGGTTTCGATCGAGCCGCGAGTGGCTACCGTGGGTTCACCGCGCGTACGCTGCGCCGTATCGGCCCGATGCTGGCCATTTATGCCGTGCTGGTCGGCGTGTGTGCCGCGCTCTACTGGCAAATGCCCGGCGGTTTTTTGCCGAGCGAAGACGAAGGCCAGTTGCAGGTGATGGTGCAATTGCCGGCCGGCGCGACGCAGGCGCGTACGCTCGCGGTGGTCCAACGGATGGAAACGATCCTGCACGCCGAGCCCGCGATCGCGCACGTCACCAGTGTGATCGGCTGGAGTTTTACCGGCAGCGGTCAGAACGTGGCGATGGGTTTCGTCGAGCTGAAAGACTGGGGCAAGCGCGACACTGATGCGATGGCGTTGCGCGACGGGCTCAATGAGCAGTTCGACAAGATTCTCGACGGTAGCGTGGAGGCGCAATTGCCGCCTTCCGTGCCGGGACTCGGGCATTCGGACGGCTTCGTGTTCCGGCTCGAAGATCGCGGCGGAGTCGGGCTCGACGCGCTGAAGGCCGCGCGCGAGAAACTCTTCGCGCAGGCCAAGGCGAGCCCGGTGCTGGCGTCGGTGCATTCGGAGGATCTGCCGGATGCCCCGCGCGTCGAACTCATCATCGACCGCGCGAAAGCGTATGCGCTTGGCGTGCCGTTCGACCGCATCGCCGACGTGCTCGGCAGTACCTTCGGCTCTACCTATATCGACGACTTTCCGGCCGGTGGCCGGATGCGCCGGGTGATGATTTCCGCCGACGCCGCCACACGAATGACCGACGACGATCTGATGTCGCTCGCCGTGCCGAATTCGACGGGGGGCATGGTGCCGCTATCGGCGATCGCGGCACGCAATTGGACCATCGGTCCGGTGATGCTGAGCCGCTACAACGGCTATCCGACACTCGACGTAAGCGGCCACGCCGCACCCGGCTACAGTTCGGGCGCGGCGATGGCGGAGATGGAGCGGCTCGCCGCTTCGTTGCCGGTCGGTGTGTCGTACGACTGGGTCGACGCGGCGCGCGAAGAAACCGCGGCGGCACAGCTCACCCCCTTGCTGATCGGCTTGTCGCTACTGGCCGTGTTCATGGCCCTGGCTGCCTTGTACGAAAGCTGGACGATCCCGCTTGCCGTGCTGATGGTCGTGCCGCTCGGCGTGATCGGCGCAGTCGCCGCGGTACTGTTGCGCGGCATGCCGAACGACGTGTACTTCAAGGTCGGCATGATTACCGTCATCGGCCTCGCGGCAAAAAACGCGATTCTGATCGTGCAGTTCGCGCGCGATCTGTATCGCCAGGGCCTGCCGTTGACGCGCGCCGTGACCGAAGCCGCCGCCGCGCGCTTCCGGCCGATCGTGATGACCTCGGCGGCGTTCCTGCTCGGCGTCGTGCCCTTGGTGGTGTCGAGCGGCGCGGGCGCCGAAAGCCGCCGGTCGATCGGCACCGGCGTGTTCGGCGGGGTGCTGGCGGCCACGCTGTTCGGCCTCGTGTTCGCGCCGGTCGCATTTCATGCGGTCGCCTCGCTTACGTATAGCCGGCGGCGGCTCGCAGCGCTGCGCCGCAAGCGCGACGAACGGCGCGCGCGGCGAGAGGCGAACGAAAGCGGGCAGTTGACGAATGGCCGGTGACGTGACCGGGCACGTTCGCTAACTGCTTGTGCGTCACTTAGCCCGTGAGCTACTACCCGCTCGCAACGGGAATTCCTGACGGGCGCGACCCGGCGATGCAATTTCGCTCAAAGAAGCCGCTGGCACGATTTCGGCCATAGCGCTTAATCGTCTGATGTTTTCCGATATGGGACTAATAGCAGACGTATTTTGTCATACGTAAAAGAAGCCGGATGTTTCAATATAGAAACATTTTTAGTCGCTTGAAAATCCGGTCTCGAACTGCTTAATCATGAATGTTTCAATAAATGTGCGGTTCGCCACATTGCCACTGTCGATAAATTCCCACTTTGCGAATAAAAGGCGGATTGAATGTTCATTATTTGCGAGGTTTGGAGTTCATGTTTGAAACGTTTTCGGATGCGGATGTGATGAATCGACATCGCAAATCCGGTAATTCACGATAAAGCAGGGTGCTGGGGTAGTTGGCCTGAGAGCAAGGCTGTGTAAGGTTTTCTGGCTCATGACTGTCGATTGTCAGATATGATGAAGCGCTATGCCGAATCCTATGCGGACAGTCATATGAAACACGCAATAATGGTTTTCTTCATACGTTGACTTTCTCGATGCGGATTTGTTTTTCAAATTTACTCTGGCGAGCCGTTCCGCTAACATCACGCATAATCCGTTAAGTGGCGTTGCCGGCGGTATTCAGTCGCCGTTATTTGAACTCGACCATATCGGCCGACCGACGGGCAGCGGGGTCCACAACGTACGACAGTTTGGGGAAAGATCATGCCGCACATGCATCTGGATACTGCGAGGATTACCTGGTTACATACGCCGACGCTGAACGTACGTAGTGCAGCGCGGCGAATCGGCGTGTTGCTGTTCGACGGCTTCTGGCTGCTCGGGCCTGGCACGGTGGTCGAGATGTTTCAGACCGCCAACGAACTCTCGGGCTCGCGCGCGGGCGAAGAGCCGCCTTACGAAGTTCAGTTTCTGTCGATGGACGGCGGCAGCGTGGCGAGTTCTTCGTCGGCGCGAATCTGGACTGACCGTATCGACACACGTTACGGCAGCGGCTTCGACGTGCTGTTTATCGCGGGCGGCTACGGTGCGCTCGAGGCCGCGCGGGACGAACGGCTGCTGGGCTGGCTGCGATCGGTGCAAACGCGCACCCGCGCGATCGAGACGATCGGCGAGGGCCGTTTCGTGCTGGAAGCGGCGGCTCCCGCGGAGCATGACGGTCAGCAGGTGAACCGCTATCTGGGCGGCGCCGCGACCGAGGCCGCGCGCAACGCCGCCAACGATCGTAATGACTGTGCGCGCAGTGCGCTGATGTTCATCAAGCGCGACCTCGGTGCGGAGCTCGCGCGCAGCGTCGCCGATCGCGTCATGCCGGGCATGGCCGCCACCTGGGTGCCGCTGCCGGCTGAGGGCGGCACGCTCAGCGTAGCCGAGAAAATCCGTGCTGCCGCGCGCTGGATGGAAGCGAATTGCGATCGTCCGGTATCGGTTGCCGACGCGGCGCAAGTGGCGGCGATGAGCGAGCGCAATTTTTTGCGGCGCTTCAAGCATGAAATGCAGGTCACGCCATCCGACTATCTGCTGCAAGTGAGGCTGCGCATTGCCTGTAACTTTCTGACCGAAACCGAATTACCGGTCGACAAGATCGCGCGCCGCAGCGGCACAGGTAACGGCGATCGCCTCGCGAAGATATTCCGCAAGCGCATGGCGCTGTCGCCTACCGAATATCGCGCTCGGAGCAGGGTAGCGACCGAGGCATAGGCCTGGGCCAAGCGCCGTGCAGACGGCATACCTCATCGCCGGTGGGGGCATGCGTAACAGCATGCGCAGTCGCGTGCGCATCGGCGGCCGTGGTTTCTCCGGGCGGGCTTCTTACGAGCACAGTGGCCATGGGCAACAAGGTAATGGCGACGGCATTGCCGGAGGTGAGACTCATCGAGCCCGAGGTGTTTTGCGACGAATTCGGCTTCTGCTTCGAGAGCTTCAGCGCGGATGAGTTTATCGACGACATCTCGCAAGGTTTCCACTTCGTGCAAGACCGTCATTTGCGGGCGGTGCGTGGCGTGTTGCGTGGGCTGCACTATCAGGTTCACCGTCCACAAGGCAGGCTCGTGCGGGTGGTGGTAGGGGAAGTGTTCGATGTCGCCGTGGACGTGCGGCTCAATTCGCCGAACTTCGGCAAGTGGTGCGGCACCCATCTGAGCGCGGCCAATTTTCGGCAGGTGTGGGTGCCACCAGGTTTCGCGCACGGTTTCGTCGTGCTGTCCGACGTTGCCGAATGTCTGTGGAAGACCACGGAATACTGGTTCCCCGAACTCGAGCGCTGCATCTTGTGGCGCGATCCTGATATCGGTATCGAGTGGCCACTCGAAGTCGAGCCGATCCTCGGCGCGAAAGACGCAGCGGGCCGACGTCTTTACGAAGCGGAAAATTTCGCCTGAGCGCTGCACGCGCAGCGGCTCAGTGCCGTTCAGCACCGTTCAGCGTGTCGCCACCACGGCGCCCACGCTCGCGGCGACCACCAGCAGCGTGCCTGCTATCTGCGTGACACCCATGGGTTGATGCAGCACCACGAATCCGGCTAACGCGCCGATTGCAGGTTCGACACTCATCAGGATTCCAAACGATGCGGCCGGCATGTGCCGCAACGCCACCATTTCCAGCGCGTACGGTAGCAATGGGACCAGCACGGCGAGACCCGCGGTGGCGGCGATCTGCCCTGCGGCGATGTGGATGCCGGTTTGTGCAAGGCCGAATGGTGTGGCAACCAGCGCCGCTGCGATCAGCGAAACCGACAATCCTTCGAGTCCGGCGAACAGGGCGCCGGTCTTTTTCATCAGCACGATATAGCTGCCCCAGCCGAGCGCGGCCCCGAGCGCGAGCAGCACGCCGAGCGATTCACCGATCCAGCCCGCGCGATCGTGCGAGAGCAGCAGCACGCCGGCAATCGCCAGCGCCGGCCATAGCAATGCGCGCGCGCGGCGCACCGCGAAGGTGGCTACGGCGAGCGGCCCAAGAAAATCGATCGCGACAGCCAGCCCCAGTGGAATCCGCTGAAGCGCCGCGAAAAAGCACAGCGTCATGCCGGCCATGGCCGCCCCCAACGCGCCTGCCGCGAACCAATGCGATCGCGAGTAGGTAAAGAAGCGCGGACGCACCAGCAACGCCAGCACGACGGCCGCCCAGCACAGACGCAACCAGGTGGTGCTGAGCGAACCGTACGTTGCCATCGTGGGCGCGGAGAGCGCGGCGCCGAACTGCACGCTCGACATCGATAGCACGCACAGGAGCGCGGCGCCGGCCGCCGCACTGGCGGGCTTGATTGGCGTTTGCGCGGGATGCAGCGCTGGTTTGATTGTGGTGTCCTGCATGGTGGTCTCATTGCCGCTTTCTGGATGCGTTGAACGCTATCTTATCGGTGCGAGCGGTATTAAGATAAGTTGATATTTCTTATGACCACTTCAAGAAACGTGATGACTCGAGATCTCGACAGCAGTCTCCTGCGCGCATTCGTTACCGTGGCGGAGACCGGCGCCGTGGGCGTGGCGGCGGCGCGCCTTGCGCGTACCCAGGCGGCGGTGAGCATGCAATTGCGCCGGCTCGAAGATGAACTGGGGCAGCGTTTGCTCGACCGCTCGCCGCGTGGCGTGCAGCTCACCGAAGCGGGGCATCTGTTGTTGCCGTTCGCGCATACGATCCTCGGCGCGGGCGCCGACGCGCGGCGGGCGTTGAGCGCGGGGCAGGTGTCCGGTACGGTGCGGCTCGGCATGCTGGAAGACATCGCGGTTGGCCGGCTGCCACGCGCGCTGCGGCGCTTTTCGATCGCTTATCCGCAAGTGGCGCTGGAGATCGTTGTCGATACTAGTTCGGCCTTGTCGAACCGGCTGGCGGACGGTGGCCTCGACGTGGTCGTGGGGGACCCTGCGCTGGTCGACTCGGTGCCGCTTCTGACCTGGACACAGCCGCTTTTCTGGGTCGGCGCGCGCGGGTTTAGCCGCGACGTTGACGCGGCGTTACCGGTGGTTGCATTCGGGGGCACGTGTTTGTGGCAGCAGCAGGTGTTAGCGGCGCTGCGGCGTGCGGGGATTGCGTGGCGCATTGTGTGCACCAGCACCAGTTTGCCGGCGGTGCAGTCGGCCGTGGAAGCGGGGCTTGGCGTGTCGGTGCTGCTGGACGGCAATATCCGTTCAGAGTCGATGCGCGTGCTCGGCCAGGCCGATGGATTGCCCGATGCGCCCACCGCCGATTTCGGGCTTTTTATGCGTCCGGTTTCCGGCGCCCAGGCGGCTGCCGTGCAGACCTTGCAGACGTTCCTTTGCGAGGAATTGCATCTTGGTTTGCGGGAGAGCGAGCCGCTTGCCGTGTCGGCGGGGTAGTGCGTGGCGCGGGTAGTTAAAACCCCGGTGCAGGCAGCAACTATTGCAATACCGTGTGGCAAGTATTGCAATGCGCTTTGGGCCCTGGCACCGGGACGGGGGTTTCTTCGTTTGCTCGGTCGATGCGGGGGTCAGCGTCGCATGACGCCCATCAGCAGGGTGACGAGGAAGATCACCACGAAGATGAAGAACAGGACCTTGGCGATTTCAGTTGCGCCTGCGGCGATGCCGCCAAAGCCGAATACCGCGGCAATGATCGCGATGATGAAGAAGATGACTGCGTATCGAAGCATGGGGGCCTCCCCGCGGATGGGTCGCTGGAGTGAAGTTAAAAACGGCTGCTCGTTGTGGGCACGGTGTGCTTTGACGGTTTTTTTGCCGGCGAGCGATGTGGAGCAATAGGTGTGCCCAAAGGGGGCACGTGGTGGTTTTGATTGAGGCTGATCGGTCTGACGATTGTTGTTGTTGTGCTCTTGCTGCGTGACAGCATTCGGGTGGCTGGATGTTTCTGATTCCTAATCTAATGTTAGTGGTCTATTAGCGGTGCCCCTGTGCGGGACGGCACTTACTTTCTTTGCCGCCGCAAAGAAAGATAAGCAAAGAAAGCGGCTCAAACCGCTAATTCTTAAGCGGGTCCCCCGCACAGTCTCGGTAGTGGTGCGTCTGGAATCCGTGCTCTCGCACATTCCGCGTCAGTGACAAGGCCGTCATTCTTCCGGCGGCGCTGCGCGCGCCGAAACGGTACTTCATAAAACCATCCGCTACGTTTGGCACTCCCGCTTTACTCGTTGCCATTGCCATTGCCATTGCCATTGCCATTGCCATTGCTGTTGCTGTTGCTGTTGCTGTTGCTGCTGTCGTTGCCGTGACCCATGATCGCCTCGCCACTGCAATTGCGATCATGGGCTTTCGACTTTGGTCTCTGATGTGAGTACGAGGCAAGGGCGAGTTCGCGTGCGACACATTGGCATTTCAATGAGGTGGGGTTCGCCGCTGGGTGCGGAGGTGTATCGCCGAGGCGAAGCCGATGGCCCCGCCACGCGCAAACGAAGCCCCGGGTCTCCCATGCATACCCATCCGCGACGCACGCAGTGCGGAGTGGGAGCTGATGAGCCCTTAGTCACTAACGGTGAGTGTGCGAGGGCACGGATTCCAGATGCACCACTACCTTGGCTGCGCGGGGGACCCGCTTAAGAATTAGCGGTTTGAGCCGCTTTCTTTGCTTATCTTTCTTTGGACGGCGGCAAAGAAAGTAAGTGCCCCCGCACAGGGGCAATGCTAATAGACCACTAAGAACACAAGGAAAGGCCAACACCATAAAACCACAGCGCAAACAAAGCGCCGCGCAGGCAACCAGCCCAAGAAAAGCCCAACGCCCCACCTCCCAAACACGCGTTCAGCGCCCACCTAAATCCATCCCTGTCGCATTACAGCAACAGCACATCACCTGCATGTTCACGCACCCGCGGACCGCCGATCCGGCCATCAAACTCAAACACAAATCCAGAAAATGAGACGCTCAGTCAACTAAAGCAAATAGTTCATGATATCGCCCACACCGTGTCGAATCCGCCGATAACGTTTGCGCAGCCTTAATCAGCGGGCAATTCAAATTGAGAGAGTGCGAAGAGAGAATTGTTAATTAAAGTTTGACGTTTTCAGATTTATAAAATAATTGACCCCAATTTAACGTTTCCCTGAACATTCGGAAAACGTTTGCGCCGCCTTATTCCCCGGCTTCGTCGGCAAAAATACCCGATTAAAGCCCGGGAGGCGTTGCCCTGAAAGCCCCATATAGGGAAAAACCGTTATGAGATAAGCGAAAATACGCGCTAGAATGCGCTTCGATTCACCGTCAATGGCCGCTCGTTCAAACGACAACGACGCTCGCGTGAATCCAGTCGGCAGTTATTGCATCCGATCGATTCGTTCTCTGTGTATTTGGGAACCGCCAGTAGTTATCGGCGACGGGAAAGTCTGATCGGTAAATCTGGGGCACGATATTAACGCGTGCGCCGCACTGTCTGCCGCCAATAAAACATTCAAAAAATAGACCAGGGCATATGCAAACGAGGATTCTGTCGATTTTCGGCACGCGGCCAGAAGCCATCAAAATGGCGCCGCTAGTCAAACAACTGGAAGCCGACGCCGGCATCGAGTCGATAGTCTGCGTCACGGGGCAGCATCAGCAGATGCTCGATCAGGTGCTCGATCTGTTCCAGATCAAGCCGCACCACAATCTCGCCCTGATGACCGGCAACCAGACGCTCAACGGTCTGGCTTCGCGCCTCATCGCGTCGCTCGACGAGGTGCTCGCGACCGTGCAGCCCGATCGCGTGCTGGTGCACGGCGATACGACCACCGCCTCCGCGGCGGCGCTGGCCTCGTTTCACCGGCGGATTCCGATCGGTCACGTCGAAGCAGGTCTGCGCACCGGTAACCTGATGCAGCCGTGGCCGGAAGAGATGAATCGCCGCGTGGTCGACGTGATGAGCGACCTGATGTTCGCGCCCACCGCGAGCTCGAAAGCGAACCTCGCGCACGAAGCGCTGCACGGCAAAATCATTGTGACCGGCAATACGGTGATCGACGCACTGAACCTCACCACCGCCCGCATCGACCATGACGCGGCACTGCGCGTCGAACTCGACGCGCGCCTGCCGTTCCTCGACGGCGCGCTGCCGGTGCTGCTCGTCACGGGCCATCGCCGTGAAAGCTTTGGCGCGGGCTTCGCGAATATCTGCGCGGCACTCGCCGAGCTCGCGAAAACCAACACGGTGCAGATCGTCTATCCGGTCCACCTGAATCCGAATGTGCGCGGCCCGGTGCAGGAAACCCTCGGCACGGCGCGCAACGTTCATCTGATCGAGCCCTTGGATTACCTCGGCTTCGTGCGCCTGATGCAGCGTGCGTCGATCATTCTCACCGACTCGGGCGGCGTGCAGGAAGAAGCGCCCGCGCTCGGCAAACCGGTGCTGGTGATGCGCGACGTGACCGAGCGTCCAGAAGCGGTGGCGGCCGGCACGGTGCGCCTCGTCGGTACGGAGCGCGAAGCAATCGTGCGCGCGGTAACGGGCCTGCTCGATGACGCGAGCGAGCGCGACGATTTCGCGCATCGCGTCAACCCGTATGGCGACGGGCACGCATCGCAACGGATCGTCGCGGCGCTGACCGGACGTCCGTTCGCCGAGTTCGTGAGCGGCGGCGCAGGCGAGACCGGTCAGGTTCCGCACTCGCAACACGCGGAAATCTTGCAGTAACGCAGCGCCGGCCGCTGTTTCGCTGTTGTTCTGCCGCCGTGAAGAACGCCGGTAAAGCACGCCGGTAAAGCACGTCGGCAAAGCCGCCGGCCACGCAGCCCGAAAAAGCCGGATCGCAGTTCCAGACAATTGATGTGGCGCAAATCCGCTCGACCGTTTGCGCGCTAATGACGAGACAAGAAAACGTGACCTCCAATACGCCAATGACGCCGATGACACCAATACGCCGCCTCGCGCGTCACCGCCTGAACGCCTTTGCCGTGCTGATGCTGCTCGCCTCGATGGCGCACGCTCAACAGCCGGCCGATCTCGCCGCCAGCTTCGCGCAACTCGGTGGCGGCCGTCTCGCCACGCGCACGGTGTCGCTGGCCGAACTGGGGATGCGCGATCCGGTTGTGCTGCGTGCGCCGGATGGTCGTCAGGAACTGTATCTGCCCGTGCCGGCCGGCGTGCCATTGCGCGACGCGGCCTTGCAGATCGACGGCAGCTATTTGCGCGGCAACGGCGGCCGCACGACCATGCTGGTGTCGCTCGACGGCGCACCGGTACTCTCGCGCAGCCCGGCGCAGGACCAGGGCGACGCCTCCGTGAGTCTCGGCGTGGACGGCGCGGCGCGGCCGAGCGGCTTCGTGCGCGTGGGCCTCGACTGGTCGTCGGTGCTCAACGATAACGTCTGCGCCGATCAGAGCGCGATCGGCAACGTGTGGCGCATCGCGCCGACTTCGCGCCTGACCTATCGCTATGATCCGGACGAGATCGTCGACCTGCGCAGCGCGTGGAGCGCCTTGCCCTACAAACCGGTAGTGATGCTCGGTGCACGCACGCTGGCCGCACCGGCGTTCGACGCAGGCTGGCGCGTCGAAGCGCTGCTGCAACGCGAAGGCCGCGCGCCGGCCACGCGGACATGGCCGATGGTGGGCGACACGGTCGATCTGAGCGACATCGAGGTGCCGGCGCCGCTGCGCGCGGTGCCGGCATTTGCCGCGCTGGCCACGGGCGGTTCGCACAAGCTGGCGAGTCCGGCGGAAGCGGGCGCCTTGATCGCGCTGACGCCGCGCGCGGCGTTCGCGCCGGACGTCATCGTCGCCGACGACACGGTGCGCAACACGCTGAAGACCTCACTCGACGCCTTGCGCGAACAGGTTGTCAGCGCCGTGCCGGGCGCGAGCGACGCGTTCGACGCGTGGCGTGCCCGCGCGATCGATCCGGTGGCGAAGCCGCTCGCGGCAGGCGAAGTGCGCCTTGCCCACTTTGGCGGCCAAACGGCGATCGTGGTGGGCGATAACGACGGCGTGGCGATTCTCGCGCGCACGTGGCGTCCGATCGACGTCACGAGCCGTCTCGTCGTGCATCAGCTCGACTCCGCGCCGAACACGCGCGCCGACGAACTCGCGCTGTCGTTGCTGGGCGGCCAGCCGCGCACGCTCGACGTGCAAGGCCGCGCCACCTGGGACGCGAGTTTCGATCTGGGCGCGGCATCCGGCAACGGCAAGCTGCCGGGCTCGGTGGTCCTCGACGTAGCCGCCTCGCCGACGCTGAATAACACCGCGCAGACCGCCTCGATTTATTTCAACGACGTGCTGATCGGCTCGCAACTGCTGAACGCCAACGGCAAGCCGCAGCGAATCACCGCGCGCGTGCCGCATTACGCGCTCGCGCCGAACAATCTGCTTCGCGTGGTGTTCCAGCGTCAGCCGGAAGGCGGCTGCCAGCCGCGTGGCCAGGGTCATCCGATTGCCGTGCTGCCGAGCAGCCATCTGACGCTCGCCGACGCGACGCTCGGCGACGACTTCACCGGCATGGTGGCGCGTTTCGCGTCCGAAGCGAATGTGATCGTGCCGGCCTCGTATCTGAACGACGTCACCCAGGTGCTGCCGCGCGTCGCGCGACTGGCGAACGCCAGCGGTATCGCGCCGACGCGTGCGAGCTTCAGCGTCGCACGTGACGGCGAAGCGGTGAACCCGAAGGGCGCCTTCCTCGCGGTCGACGTCGCGCTCGCCGATGAAAAGAGCCTCGCGCGTCTGTCGAAAGACCGCCTGTCGCTCGCGGATGCATCCGGCAAGGTTCTCGCGGACGTGTCGGGTCTGAATCGCGTCGGCGTGATCGAAGCGGTGAAGTCGGGCACTGTCCCGGGCATCGCGTATCGCACGGTGGGAGATACGGCGGCGATCTTGCCGGCGTCGCTGCAGCTCTCGCGCGGCGACGTCGCGATCGTCGACGCCAGCGGCACGCTGCGCCAATTCGATACGCGTCATCCGGGCGACGTGGTCGACGCCGAAGACGTGCAGGGGCCGTGGTTCATGCAAAGCTGGGTGCGTTTGGGGCATCCCGGCCGGCCTCGTCGGCTTGCTGATCGTCTTGCTGCTGGTCGCCAACGTCGCGCGCCGCAGGAATCGGGACAAGTCGTGAGCATCGCGCTGATTAAATGGTATGCGGGCTACGCGGTGGCCCACTATTACCTGGGGCTCGAATACGTCGCGGCGCTGGTGGCATTCGTCATTCTGCTGTCCAGCCTCGACGATCTGTTCATCGACCTCTGGTATTGGACCCGCACGCTCTATCGCCGCTTCACGGTGCAGCGCACCTACAAGCCGCTCACCAGCGCGCAGCTATATCAGCGCGACGAGCAGCCGATCGCGATCATGGTGCCCGCGTGGCACGAGTACGACGTGGTCGCGGCGATGATCGAAGACATGGTGCGGGTGATGGATTACCGCAACTATGTGGTGTTCGTCGGCACCTATCAGAACGACCCGCAGACCATCGCCGAAGTCGAACGGATGCGGCGCCGCTACAAACAGCTGCGCCGCGTGGAAGTGCCGCACGACGGTCCCACCTGCAAGGCCGACTGTCTGAACTGGGTGATCCAGGCGATCTTCAGGCACGAGCGCGAAGCGGGCATCGAGTTCGCGGGCGTCGTGCTGCACGATAGCGAAGACGTGCTGCATCCGGTCGAGCTGCGCTTTTTCAATTACCTGTTGCCGCGCAAGGACATGATCCAGTTGCCGGTGGCCTCGCTCGAGCGCAACTGGTTCGAACTCGTGGCCGGCACGTATATGGACGAGTTCGCCGAATGGCACGCAAAGGATCTGGTGGTGCGCGAGAGCCTGGTCGGATCGGTGCCGTCAGCAGGCGTGGGCACGTGCTTCTCGCGTCGTGCACTGCTTGCGCTGATCGCCGAGACCGATAACCAGCCGTTCAACACCGAAAGCCTGACCGAAGACTACGACGTCGGCGCGCGCCTGGGCAAGATGGGCATGCAGTCGATTTTCGCGCGCTTCCCGGTGCAATTCGCGACGCGCCGCAAGTCGTGGTTCGGCTTCGGCCGCGAACGCGATATCACCGTGACGATGCCGCTGTGCGTGCGCGAATTCTTCCCCGATACCTTCCGTACTGCTTACCGGCAGCGTGCGCGCTGGACGCTCGGCATCGGCTTGCAAGGGTGGAAGCAGACCGGGTGGACCGGTTCGTTGGCCAATCGCTATCTGCTGTTTCGCGACCGTAAGGGCATTGTCACCGCGTTCGTCGGCATCATCGCGTACGTGCTGGTGGTTCAGTTTCTGCTGTTCGCCGGCGCCGATCTGGTGGGCTGGATGCCGGACCTGATCGCCTCGCCGTTCGCCGATTCGCCGTGGCTGCAAGTGCTGTTGTGGGCCAACGGGTGCGCGTTGCTGTTGCGCGTCGTGCAACGGATCTATTTCGTGACCCGCCTGTACGGCTGGGAGCACGGCGTGCTGTCCGTGCCGCGCATGGTGGTGGGCAATTTCATCAACTTCATGGCCGTTTCGCGTGCGTGGAAGATGTTCCTCATGCACCTCGTGACCGGCAAGCGGCTGGCATGGGACAAGACCATGCATGACTTCCCCTCCGCCGACGGCTTTAACAATCGCCGTCAGCGTCTGGGTGAATTGCTGCTGTCGTGGCAGGCCATCGATCCGGACAAGCTCGAACAGGCGCTCGGCGAAAGTCATGCGCGCGAGGCGCCGCTCGGCCGCGTGCTGATGGCCAAAGGTTGGCTCGACGAGGAAACGCTCGCGGAAGCGATCGCATTCCAGTCAGATTTGCCGCGTGGCCGCGTGGTGCTCGAACGCATCAAGGACGACGCCGGGCGCCTGCCGCTCGACGCGATCGTGCGTCATCGCGTGTTGCCGCAGGCCGACGTTGCAGGTGGCCGCACGATTCTGCTGACCGCGAGTCCGCTCGCGGAACCGGTGTTCGCGGAACTGAGCGCGCTGGTCGAGGGACCGGTGGTTCAGGAGATCGTCCGTGAGGGCGAGATCGCGGCGGGCCTGCGGGTGTTGCGCGGCGTAGGGGTCGCGGCGCCCGGTCGGTGAGGGCGGTGAGGGTGCTGAGGGTGTACAGGCGGGCGCGGTGGATGGTGCATCGGCGGGCGCCTTGACGGGCGACGGCGCCGAGTCTGTGCCGGCACGCAGCGTGCCGTTGATCGGCGATCTGCTGATCGAGCATGGCCACGTGCGCCGCGAGGCCTTCGAAGCGGCCATGCAGCACTACCGCCCGGATCGCCACGGCCGTATTGGCGACTACATGGTGGCGCGCGGCGTGATCTCGCGTGCCGCGCTCGAGAACGTAATCCAGCAACAGCGCCGCCTTCAGGGCGCTCTGGCGGCATCCGAATGATCGATTCATTTTCCTTCACCTTGCGTGCCATTGCCGCTGCAATGGTGGCGGGCGCATTGAGCGTGAGCGGCGCGGCGGCCTTTGCGCAGGGCACGGCGTCCGCGCCGCAATCGGCCGGCTCCGGGTTGAATGCGCTGCCATTGAGCGGCGCCGCCTATCGCGTGGCGCAGGACGCATATGCCGCCTACGCGCGCGGCGACTACACCGGCGCGATCGCCCGGGCGCGCGAGGCGATTCGCCAGCGCCCCGATGTCGTGTCGCTGCGGGTGCTGCTCGCCAACTCGCTCGCAGCGCTTCGCCGCTATAGCGAAACGAGCCGCTCGCTCGGCGACGCGATCGCACAGATCGGCCGCGATCCTGCGCTGATTTCGCGCCGCAAGCAGATCGACGCGCTGAACGCGTCAACCCGCGCGGTTGCACGCAGCGGCCGCCAGCAGCCGGGCGACCCGGATGCGTTGACCGGCGCCGCGTTGACGGCCGCGCAGCAGGCCTACAAGGCCTATGCGGCGAAGGATTTCACGGGCACCGTCAAGTACGCGAACGAAGCGATCTCGCTGCGTCCCGACCTGCTGCGCCTGCGCTTGTTGCTGATCGACGCGGCGAGCGCGGCCGGTCAGGATACCGAAGCATGGAACGCCGATCTCGATGCAAGCAAACGCTTTGGCGACAGCGACGAACTGCGCTTGCGGCGCAGCTTCATCGGCAGCCGTCTGGCGCCGAAGTTGTCCGATGCGTCGTATGCCGCGCGCAAGAAGGGCGACTACGCGCAGGCCGCCGTGCTCGCGCGTGAGGCGGTCGCCTATGCGCCGGACCAGGTCGGCTATCGCATCCAGTTGATCGACACCTTGTTCGCGACCAACGATCTGCCGGGCGTGCAAGCGGCGGCGAGCGACGCGATTACCGCCGACGATACGGAAATCATGCCGCTCACGCTGCGTGGCTACGTGCTGACCGCGCAGGGCAAGACGGCGGAGGCCGACGCGGACTTCGCCAAAGCGCTGCACGCCGACGATGCAACCCAGCGCAACAAACGCGTGGCGCGCGTAATCATCGCTGATGTATGGATCGCCGAAGGACAGCCGCAGCGCGCGCTCGATCTGCTCGCGCCGTTGAAGATGGACGGCGACGACACCGATCCGCCGATCGCACTGCGTCGCGCGCAGGCGCGGCGGGAGTTGGCGCAAGCGCCAGGGGTTGGGGCGAATGCCGCGAGCGCGTCGAATGCGATCGGCGCGGCGAGCACGACGACCGCATCGACACCTTCATTCACGCCTACCACGCCGATCGATCCCGCGCACCGTCCGTTGATCGACTGCGTGGTCGATCAGTTCGGCGCGAGCTGCGACGTGTACGCCGCCGATCCCGGCTTCGCGGCGGCGCGTGCCGCGGCGACGGCGGCCGCCGCGAACGACAAAGCCGGCGCACTGGGCTATGCGCGCGAAGCCGTGAAGGCCGCGCCTGACGATCCGCACCATCGGGTGGAGCTGATCAACGCGCTCAGCACGGCTGGCGACGACCGCGCCGCGGCGCGCGAAGCGCAGCACATGGTCGACGCCGGCATGCTCGATGCGATGCCCGACATGACCGCCGCGTACATCGCGCAACGGGCGGGCAACAACAAGGTCGCGTACCAGCGCTTCGCCATGGCCGACAAGTCCGGCACCATGCCGGACAGCGCGTATGCCGACGCGGGCTATGCGGCCGCGGACGCGCACCGCAATCGCGAAGCCGCGCAGTACTTCGAGCGCGCGATCGACGCGAGCGCGAAACCGTCCGACGACACGCCACCCGCCACGCCGGCGCAACTGAACGAGATGCGCAGCGCGCACGCCGAGGCCACCCGCGACTGGGGCTTCGACGCATCGATCAACTATCGCGGCGCCGGCATGCAGCCGGGCTATGCGTCGTCGCCGACCCCGGGCACATCGAACAACTGGCAGGCCGGCGTGGAAGCCTACTGGCGTCCGTTCGGCAGTCTTGGCGACCGGATGTTCGAGCTCTACGCGCGCGGCTACGAAAGTTTCGGCGTGAAGAACGGCGGCGCGAGCGGCGTGGATACCTTGCAGGCCAGCGTAGGCGCACGCGCCAAGCCGTTCTCGCAGATCGACGCGATCGTCGCCTTCGAACGGATCATTCCGATCGGCTCGCAGGTCAATCCCGACTGGCTCGCGCGCCTCGCGTATTCAGGCGGTTATGGCATCGAGCGACGGGTGGACGTGCCGTCGTGGTGGACCGCGCAGATCTACGCCGAGACGGGCGCCTATCTGAACGCAGGGTCGGTCTACGCGACCACCAATCTCGAACTGGGCCGCACCTTCCGCATGGACCGTTACAGCCCGAAGTGGACCGTGTTCCCGTATGTCGTGATCGGCGCAGATTACGACTCGAGCGTCGACCACAGTATTCCGCTCGGCGCGGGTGTGGGGATTTCGACGCGTTACTGGTTCCGCGACAGCAAGTACGACGCGCCGCGTTCGTATGTCGATCTGTCGGTGCAGTACCGCTTGAAGATCACCGGCGACGATCGCGCGCGCGGCGTGTTCTTCGGCGCGATCTACTCGTATTGAATCCGGATGAATCAAATGAAAAAAATCAGCTTGGGTAGTTCGAGGGTTGCCGTGTCTTTGGTGGCGCTATTGTCGGCAAGCGTGGCGCATGCCGCTGCGGACGATGTCGCGAGTCTCTATGGACCGCAACCGCCCGCCAACGCGTCGTATCTGCGCGTGCTGAACGCATCGTCGCAAGCGGCGCGCGTGGCGCTTGCCGGCAGCGAGGCGCCACAGACGCTTGCGCCTAACGCGGTCACGCGTTTCAGCGTGCTGACGCCGGGCACGTCGGCACGTGTCACGGTCGATGGGAAGGTTTTGACCAATGCCGCTTCGGCCGATGCGGCGGCGAATGCAGCGACCCGTGCAGGCGACGCCGTTACAGTCGCGCTGCGGCATGACGCGAAGGGTTGGCATGCAACGCGGATCGTCGGCCGTTACGAGCGCGTCGACGGTTTGAAAGCGACCCTGCGGGCGTTCAATTTCGCGTCCGGTTGCAGCGCGAAGATCGGTGTGGACGGCAACGGTCCGACGGTGTTCGCGCAGGTGACCGCGGGGGCGCAGGACACGCGCGCCATCAATCCGGTCAGCGCGAAGCTGGTGGGGCAGTGCGGTGCGGCGGCCAGCGCGGCACTGCCGCTGCCGGCGCTCGCTGCCGGCGACAGCTACAGCCTGTTCGTCACCGGCGATGCCACGAAACCGGTGTTGAGCGGCGCTCGCGATGTGCTCGCGTGGCCGCCGGCCGCCAATTGATCGCCGGATGATCGCGATACGTTTGCCGCGCGCGGTGAAGGTGCTGCTTCACTGCTTCATATAAATCACGGGGACCCCACACAATGACCGATGCCAGCCGTTCGTTCATCCAGGCGCGAGCCCAACCGAAACCGCTCAACCGCGTTCGCCGCCGTCTGCTGCTCGCTCTGGCCGCGGCGCCGCTCGGCAGCGCGTTGTCGTTGCTGCCGCGCCGCGCGTTTGCCGCGGCGTCGACCAGCGTGATCGAAGGCCGCAATCTGTGGCTCTATCCCGGCTGGGAAAGTCTCACCGACGACGCCACGTCCGCCTGTCTGAAAGCCGTCGATCTGATTCATCAGGCAACCGACAAGCTCGCGGCGCGCGGCATTCGCAGCGTGATCGTGATCGCGCCGCTGAAAGCCCGTTCGTGCCCGGAGAATCTGCCGGCCGGCACCGCGATGTCCACGAGCGTCGCCGGCCGCTATGCCGCGATTCACGCGCATGCCGGCTCGCTCGGCCTGCAGATAGTCGATGGCGACGGTGCGATCGCCGCGGTCGACCCGGCACAGGAAAAATACATTCGCGCCGACTACCACTGGAGCGCCCATTCCGCGGAAGCGGTCGCGGCGCGCGTCGCCGAACGCCTCGCCGCGGCCGGTCCGTTGAAGGGCGCCGACGGTGGGGGCAGCCGGCTCGGCAAGTGGAACGAGGAGGTCCGTTATGGCGACCTCGCGGCCTTGCTGCCGCCCGAGCGCAAGAAGGCCGTCGGCAAGGATCATTTCATCGTGCGCACGGTGGTGGCGTCGCCGGGCCTCGTCGACGGCGGCCCGCCGGTCGTGCAGGTGGTCGGCAATAGCATGGTGCAGCCGTACCTCGGCTTTCCGCAGAAGCTCTCGAACGCGATCGATCGCCCAGTCGGCTTGACGTGGACCTTCGGCGACACCGGTCCGTGGAAGACGCTGCTCAACTATGTGGAATCGGCGGACTTCAAGGCCAATCCGCCGCAAGCGATCGTCTGGCAATTCAACGAAGGGCAGATGATGAATCTGCCGAGCGCGGGCGGCCAATGGGACGCGGCGTCGGTGATGGCCGACGATGCATTCCTCGCGCGTCTGAGCAAGGCTATCGCCTGATGAGCGAGTCAATTGGAGGCACGGCGGAGCGCGCGGCGGTGGGCGCAGCGGCAAGCACGGCAGCGGGCAATGCGGCGGCCACGGCAACAGGTGCAGCGGCAGCCGCTGCGGCAGGCACGACGACAGGCACTGCGGCGGGAACGACAGTCCGCACGACCGCAGGCACAGCAGCCCATACCGCGGCACCCTCGACGCGCAAGGACAGCGGCGCGGTAGCGGCGCCAGAGCCCCTCGCTCAGCCGCGCGCGCATCGGCGCATCGCCTGGCTGATCGCGCTCCTGCTCGGTTTCGGTTGCGTCGCTGCGTTGGCTTCGCTTGTTACCCAGTCGCGCAACGGCGCATCGTTCGACCTGCATGGCTGGCGCGATGGCAGCCTCGGCCACCGCCTCGATCGCGCGATCGACGTGCCGTACGCGCGGTCGCTGCATCGCTGGCAGGCGGCGGCGCGTTACCGCCTGTTCGGCGACCTCGGGCATCAGGTGCGCGAGGGCTGTCCCGGCTGGCTGTTCTATGCGGACGGTCTTCGCGCGCCGGTGCAGCCGGGCCATGATCCCGTCGAACGCGCCGATGGCGGCGATGCGTTGACCGATGCGCGCATCGCCGCGCTGCATCGTTACGCGAACGCGCTGCGCGGCGCCGGGATTCAGCTGGTGGTGGTGACGGTACCCGACAAAGCGCGCGTGGAAAGCGAGGCGCTGTGCGGGCTGCGCCAGGACGCGCGGATGACGCAGCGTCTGAACGTCTGGAACCGCGCCTTGACCGCGAGCCAGGTCGCGCATGTCGAATTGCTGCCGGCGTTGCAAGCCGCGCGCCCCGCGTTTTTCCGCACCGACGTGCACTGGAATGCACAAGGTGCGCAAGCCGCCGCACAGGCGGTCGGCGCTGCGGTGCTGCCGTTGCTCGGCAAACCCGGCGACACAAAATTCACGCATACGACGGCGCAAGCCGCCCCGCGCATCGGCGATCTGCTGACGCTCGCGAATCTGAATGACGTGCCGGACGCATGGCGGCCCGCGCCGGATGTCGTCGCGGAGGAAACGTTGCAGGCGCAACGCAGCGGCGGACTGCTCGACGACGGTCCGGCCGCCGACGTACTGCTTGCGGGCAGCTCGTTCTCGCGCCGCAGCGCGCTTGCAGAGCGCCTCGGCGAACAGCTCGGTCGCGAAGTCTGGAACGTCAGCCTCGACGACGGCCAGTTCGATCACGCGTTGCAGGCATTCTGGCGCGAGCGCGCCGCATGGCCGAAAAGCGTGCGCGTGGTGATCTGGGAAATGTCGGAAGACGCGCTGTCGATGCCGGCCGATGCGTCGGCGTCTGGCGAGGCAACAGCCGCCAACGCTGCCGTGCCTGTCACGCCAGTTGCCGCACCGGCGCAGCAGGACTGATCCCGATGCTATTCAACTCATTCATCTTCCTCACGCTGTTTCTGCCGCCTGCGCTGGCCGGCTACTACCTGCTTGGCCAACGTATGCCGCGCGCCGCGGCGGCGTGGTTGTGCGGCGCGTCGATCGTGTTCTACGGCTGGTGGAATCCGGCTTTCGTCGGCTTGCTGGCTGCGTCGATCGTGTTCAACTACGCGATGAGCTGCGCGATCGTTGCGGCGCCCGCGCAGTCGGCACGCCGCCGATGGCTGCTCGGTCTCGCGATTGCCGCCGATCTCGCGCTGTTGGTGCGTTACAAATATCTGGCGGCGCTGCTCACCGCGCTCGTGCACGCGAGCGGCATTGCGCCGGCCGCCTGGCTCGCGCACGGCATGCAGGACGTGATCCTGCCGCTCGGCGTGTCGTTCTTCACCTTCACGCAGATCGGCTATCTGCTCGATTGCAATGCGGGAATCGTCAAGGAGCGCGACCCGCTCGGTTACGTGCAGTTCGTCACGTTCTTTCCGCATCTGATCGCGGGGCCGATTCTGCATCACAAGGAAATGATGACGCAGTTCGCGCAGCCGGCCACGTATAAGCTGCGCGCGGAAAATCTCTCGATCGGCGCGTTCGTGTTCACCATCGGTCTCGCGAAGAAGGTGCTTTTCGCCGATACCATCGCGCCCTTCGCCGACGCCGGTTTTGCCGCACCCCACGAATTGCAGTGGCTGGCGGCGTGGTGCACCTGCCTTGCGTACGCGCTGCAGCTTTACTTCGATTTCTCCGGTTATTCGGACATGGCCGTGGGCCTCGCGAAGATGTTCGGCGTGCGCTTTCCGTTGAACTTCAATTCGCCGTTCAAGGCAGCGAGCATCATCGATTTCTGGCAGCGCTGGCACATGACGCTCACGCGTTATCTCACGGCATACCTGTACTACCCGATGGCGATGCGGATCAACCGCAGCCGCGCGTTGCGTGGCCTGCCGATCGGCCGTCTCGCGCAACGTTCGACGCGTGGCTTTCTTTCGACCGTCGCAGTGCCGACTTTCTACACAATGGCGCTGGCCGGCATCTGGCACGGCGCGGGGTTGCAATATCTGATTTACGGCTTGCTGCACGCGTCGTATCTCACCGTGAATCACGCTTATCGTGCGTGGCGGGCGACGGGTGCGACGGCTGCGTCGGGCGCATCGGTCGGTGGGGCGCGCGCAGTCGGAGCGGTCGGAGCAGGGACGGCGGCCGGTCCGGCTCGTGCGATAGGAACGGCAGCGACCCCAGCAGAACCGGCTCGTACGATAGCAACGACAGGGGGCGTCGCAGCATTCACAGCAAGTTTCAAAGCACGCATTCACCATGCGGCGAATGTCTTGCTGACCTTTGTGGCCGCGCTGGTCGCGTTTGCGTTTTTCCGTGCACATGGCGTGGGCGATGCGCTCGCGTTACTGCAAGGCATGGCAGGTCTGCACGGTGTCGAAACGCTCGACTGGCCCGCGTGGGGCGCGGCGAACATGAACCCCGCCGAGTGGCTGCATCTGGTCGCGGGCCGCTCGACACTCGCATTGCAGATCGTCGCGCTGCTCGCGATCGTCTGGTGCACGCCGAACTCACATCAATTGATGGGCCGCTTCTCGCCGGCGCTCGAACGCGCGGCCGAGGGCCTGCCCGTCGCATTGACATGGCGGCCGTCGCTGCGCTGGACCGTCGCGATGCTCGGCGTGCTCGTATTCTGCGTCGCACAGTTGCATGGTGAAGTGCGTTTTCTCTATTTCCAGTTCTGATTACCGGAACGACGTTTGCGCAAGGACAACACAATGACTCTAAACGAAACGCTGCACGCCGACGTAGCGGCGCTGGTCGAATCCGTCGTACTGCGCCTCGTGCGCGATGACGAACTGCTGCTCGAAACGGGGCTGGTCGATTCGGTGCTGGTCGTCGAAATCGTGATGGGTGTCGAGATGCAATTTGGCGTGCGCATTCCGCCGACCGAGATCGCCGAACATCTGGCATCCGTGGACGCGCTTTGCGCGTTCATCGCCGTCAATCGTTAGGCATCCCATGCGATTCGATCTGAACGCGAACCGCTTTGTCGATACCGGTGTGCGCGCCGACGCATGGGCGGTGATCGGCGCCGATCGCGCGTTGCGCTGGCACGAGTTGGCGGAACAGGCACACGCATGGGCCGGGCAGGCGCGCGAGCATGGCTTTGCCGCGGATGTGCCGGTGATCGTACGCGGGCATAAGGAGGCGGGTTTTTTCGTGGCAATGGCGGGAGCGCTTCTGCTCGGCGCACCGTTTGTGCCGGTCGACACGATCTACCCGGACGAACGGAAGCGGCGCATCGCGAGCACGCTTGGCGCGCACACGTACTTCGACGCGCATAGTGGCCGCTTCGTGCGTTTGAATGGGCAGGGGCAGGGGCAGGGCGCGGAGATGGAACCGGTCGCTTCGGAGGTATCGGCTTCACCTTCGACGGCTTCAGCTTCGGCATCGGCATCGCTTTCACCTTCGACGGCTTCGCCCCCACCGCCATTACACGAGAAAAACCTCGCGTACGTGCTATTCACCTCGGGCACGACCGGCGAGCCGAAGGGCGTGCAGATCGGCCGCGAAAGCGTCGCTGCGCTCGTCGACTGGATGGCGGCCGACTTCGAACTTGGCGACGCACCGGTGTTCCTGAACCAGGCGCCGTTCAGCTTTGATCTATCGATGTACGAAGTGTTTGGCACGCTCGCGCTCGGCGGCACTGCCGTCCTCGCTTCACGTGCCATGACCGCACAGGGCGCACCATTTCTCGTCAACCTCGCCCGGCATGGCGTGACAACCTGGGTGTCGACGCCGTCGTTCGCGCAGCAGCAGTTGCTCAATCCGCAGTTCTCGCAAGCGGGCTTGCCGACACTCGGCACCTTCCTGTTCTGCGGCGAAGTGCTGCCGGTTGCTCTCGCGCGGCAACTGCGCCAGCGGTTTCCGGCTGCACGGATCATCAACACCTACGGCCCGACCGAGGCGACGGTGGCGACCACCTGGATCGTCGTCGACGATGCGGTGCTCGCTCATCATCCGCGGCTGCCAATTGGCCTTGCCAAGCGCGGCGCCGAAGTTTTCGTCGATGACGGCGAGTTGTGCATTGCCGGCACGCATGTAATGCGCGGCTATCTGAATCGTGAAGACCTGAACGCAGCGCGCATGTTCACCCATCGCGGCGAGCGGGCGTTTCGCACCGGCGATCTGGGCGCGGTCGATGCCGACGGGCTGCTGTTTTGCCAGGGACGCATCGACGACCAGATCAAGATGGGCGGTTACCGGATCGAACTGATGGAGATCGACGCGGCTTTGCGTGCGCTACTGGGTGCGGCGAGCGCCGCCGCCGTGCCATTGCGGCGCCCGGATGGTTCGGTCGCGCGGATCGTCGCGTTCGTGGCCACCGGCAGCGACGACGACCGTCTGCCCGGCGCGTTGCACGAGTGGAAGTCGCTGCTGGCCGCACGCTTGCCGTCGTATATGATCCCGTCAGAATTGCTTGCGTGCCGGAGCTTGCCGGTTTCGGTGAACTTCAAGATCGACCGCGCGCAGCTCGCTCAGGATTATCGTGATGTTCATCTCAAAGCACAGCGCCAGCACAATGGGTGATTCAAAACGCGTTCAGATTCGGGTACGCGAACCGGAGCCGGTCTCGCCGCGCCGGCGCGTGCTGCTCGCCGCGGGCGCGTATGCCGCGCTCTTATATGGCTGCTCGGCGCCGGGTTCCGCCGACGCCGGCGCGTTGGCCCAGGGCGTGGTCTGGCAGCTCGACGACGATCATGCCAACCCGCATGGCGACTGGAATCGCCTCGGCGTGACGGATCTGCTGGTGCAATGGACCGCGGTGGACGGTACGTCGTTTCTGCCCGGCACCGCGATGCAAACGGCCCAACGTCTGCCGGACTGGACACGGATTGCCGGCGAGCCGTGGGCGCGCAATGTGATCGTCGGTCTCGCCGGACGTTTCGACGAAACCGCGGCCCGCGCGCAAGCGGCGCAACTGGTCGAGCAATCGAAACAGTTGGTGGCCGTGCGGCCGCCGGTTCACATCGACGGCTACTACTTTCCAGTTGAAGTCGATCCGACCTGGAAGGATGCCGCCGCGCTCGCGTCCTTACTCAATAAGCTGCCGCGGCCGTTGTGGATCAGCGTCTACGACAACTCTAATATCGGCGGTCCGGCGCTGGCGGCGTGGCTGGATGGCTGGCTGCCGCACGACGTCGGCGTTTTTCTGCAAGATGGTTGCGGTGTCTACGCGCGTGGCCCGGCGGTGGCGCGTGAGTATGCGGATGCGCTGGCGGCACGGCTCGGCAAAAACCGTGTGCGAATCATCGCCGAGGCATTTCGTCCGGCCCAGGGCGGTGCGTTCCGTGCGGCGACGGCGGCGGAACTATCGCCACAATTGCTGGCGTATCGCGGCTACCGGACCTATCTGTTCGACGGGCCGCATTATGTATCGGCCCAGCTCGTGCAGGATCTTCTGGGCACGCAGCAGGCGCAGAAGTAGGGCGCCTACCGGCCCACAAAAAGTAGACCGCCTGCCGTCGTTCAGCGTAACTGCGTCACCGCCAGCAGCAACACCATGCTGCCGATCGCGCCATCCAGGACGCGCCACGCACTCGCCCGCCGAAACAGCGGCGCCAATGCACGGGCGCCATAACCGAGACCGATAAACCAGACCCCGCTCACCGCCATCGCGCCGAGGGCGAACGCCACCCGTGCGCCGGCAGGTTCGCGTGCGCCGGCCGTGCCGATCAGCAGGAAGGTGTCGAGATACACGTGCGGATTGAGCCACGTGAAGGCCAAAGTCATCAGAATGATCGGCATGGCGCGCTGCGCGGGCGCCGCACTGCCCGCATTGGCGTCCAGCACCGCATGGCCCGGCCGCACCGCGCGGCGCAACGCGTTGACGCCGAACCACGCCAGGTAAGCGAGCCCCACATACAGCATCGCGTGGACGAACACCGGATAGCGTTCCACCAGAACCGACGCGCCACCCACCCCCGCGCCGATCAGGATGAAGTCCGACAGCGCACACAGCGCGACGATCTTGCCGACGTGCGAGCGCATGATGCCCTGACGCAGCACAAAGGCGTTCTGCGCGCCGATTGTCACGATCAGCGATGCGCACAGGGCGGCGCCGTGGGAAAAAGACAGCCAGTTCATAATCGATCCAGTAGACGGGGGAAGCGAACGAGGCTAGTCTGCGCTTTTGCTGATCGTAAGAGAAGCTAATTTACTTAATGCCGATTAAGGAACGCTAATGCTCGACTATGCATTGCTCGATGCACTGGCCGCCGTGGTGCGGCACGGTTCCTTCGACCGGGCCGCCAGCGAACTGAATGTAACGCCTTCAGCCGTATCCCAGCGGGTCAAGCTGCTGGAGGAGCGGGTAGGGAGTGTGCTCGTGAAGCGCGGCCAGCCGTGTGTCGCGACCACCTCGGGCGCGCTGCTGTGCCGTCATACCGAACGCGTGCTGTTGCTGGAAGCGGAACTCACCGGCCGGCTGCCGACGCTGCCCGGCGCGCTGGTGGAGCCGTGGCCCGCGTTGCGCGTGGCGGTCAACGACGACAGCGTGGGCACCTGGTTCATCGACGCGGTGGCGCAATTCTGCGTCGAACGGGAGATGCTGCTCGATCTGGTGATCGACGACCAGGACCACACCGCGCAGCGAATCCGCGATGGCAGCGTGCAAGGCGCGGTCACCACGCAAGCCGAGCCGGTGCAGGGCTGCCGCTCGACGCGCCTCGGCCGGATGCGCTATCTGGCGGTCTGCACGCCGGCGTTTCGGGCGCGCCATTTTGCCGACGGCGTGACGCGCGAGTCGTTGCGGCGCGCGCCGTGCGTCGATTTCAATCCGAAGGATCAGCTACAGAAGCGCTTCATGCGCCGCATCACGCGGGCCGAACTGGACCCGCCTTTGCACTGGATTCCGCACGTTGCCGGTTTTTTGCGCGCCTGCGTGACGGGCCTCGGCTGGGGCATGTGTCCGGAACGCGTGATCGCGCCGCATCTGGTCAGCGGCGAGCTGGTGGACATGGCGCCGGGCAAACACATCGATGTGGATCTCTATTGGCAGAGCTGGCGATTGTCGATCGGATGGCTCGACGATTTCAGCGCGGTGCTGCGCAAGCGGGCGACGGAGTTTCTTGATTAAGTGCGGCGCGGGCGGCGTTATCTGAAGAACGCCGCCCGCGTTGGCCGAATTGCATCTGCCGGATTCAATGCAGCCGGATCACCGGATGCACGCGCCGGCGCAACCAGTGGCTTGCCGAATCGAGCGCCATCCGTGCGAAGCCGGTCAACGTCATCACATGGCGGCGATAGATCAGCTTGTAGACGACAGTTGCCAGCCAGCCGTCGACGAACACCGGCTGCGTGAGCAAACTGTTGCTCAGGCTGCCGATCGTGCCTTCGCGGCCGAAACCGACCAGCGTGCCGGCGTCGCGATAGACAAACTCAGGTAAGGGCTCGCCCGCGATCCTGCACCTCAGCGCACGCGCCAGAAACAGCGCCTGTTGATGCGCGACCTGCGCGCGCGGCGCCAGAAACGCGTCCGCGTTGTCAGACGAAGGGCAGGCCGCGCAATCGCCGAGTCCGAATATGTTCGCGTTGTTCGTGCATTGCAGCGTGCGGTTCACCTGTACCTGCGCGTTGCGATTCACCGCGATGCCGTCCAGCGTGCGCAACACCGGCGGCCCCGCGATGCCGGCAGTCCAGATCGCGATGTCGCTGGCGAGCGGCGCGCCTTCATTCGTCAGCACGGCGTCGGCGCGCACTTCGGTGACACGCGTGGCGCTCAACACGTCGACCCCGAGACGGCCGAGCATTTTTTGCGCGCGCGCCGAGATCGTTTCGGACAGCGCGGGCAGCACGCGCTCGCTGCTTTCGATCAGACGAATGCGAAAGTCGCGCACGGGGTCGAGGGAAAACGGACTGTAGCGGTTCAGCAGACGTACCGTATCGCGCACCGCGGCGGCGAGTTCAACGCCTGTTGCGCCCGCGCCGATGATATTGATCGAGACCGGCGTATCCGCTTGCGCGGTCCGCGCGCGGCGTGCATGGTTCGCACGCAGGCAGGCGTCGAGCAGCCGGCGGCGAAACGCTTCCGCATGCGCGACCGATTCGAGCGGCAAGGCGTGTTCGGCTGCGCCTGGCACGCCGAAATATTGCGTGACGCTGCCCATTGCCAGCACCAGCGTGTCGAATGCAAGCTGCCGTGACGGCAGGATTTCGCGACCGTCGGCGTCGTGGAGCGCATTCAGCGTGATGTGGCGGTTCGTGCGATCGAGCGCGGCGAATTCACCCTGTTCGAATTCGAAGCCATGCCGTTGCGCCTGCACCGCGTATTGCAGCTGATGTGTGGCCGGATCGAGTTGGCCCGAGGCCGCTTCGTGCAGCAAGGGTTTCCAGAAATGCGTCGGCCAGCGATCCACCAGCACGATCTGCGCGAGACCGGCGCGTCCGCGCGTTTCCGACAGCCGCGTTGCAAGCCCCAGGCCGCCGACTCCACCGCCGACGATCACGACGCGATGCGCCGCCGCGTTTGTTTCCGTTTCCGCTACTTCCGCCATGTGCAGCATGGGCTGCGCGCCTTGCGTGTCAGAGGGTGTTTGCTGATCGATTGCGGCCATGATCCTGATCCTCCTGAAGTTATCGTTGCTCGGCCGGCGAAGGTGTTCCGGGCTATATCCGGGATTCATCAGCCTCATCTGTCGGGGTCAGTATAGAATCGGCTAAAACCGCAGCACAATTTAATGTTTATACAGAACATATAGGTTTTCACTTATGTTAAAAGTCGCCACGTTCCGTCAATTGAAAGCCCTGCACACGGTCGCGAAGCTCGGCAGCGTGTCGCGCGCGGCCGAGGAATTGAAGCTCACGCAACCCGCGGTGTCGCTACAGGTGCGTCTGCTCGAAGAAGCCGCGGGGGCGCCGCTATTGCAACGGGTGGGCCGTGGCGTGCAGTTGACCGCAGCGGGTGAAATCCTCGCGCGCTATGCGCTGGAAATTCTCGATTTATGGAACGGCGCGGCGGACGATCTCGCCGCATTGCAAGGCGAGCAGGGCGGCACGCTGCGCATCGGCGCGATCACCACCGCTGAATATCTGATCCCGCCTTTTCTGGTGCGCTTCACCGAGTTGCGCCCGCAAGTGAAGGTGCAATTCAAGGTGGGCAATCGCGCGGACATCATCCGCATGCTGGCTACGCACGAAATCGATCTTGCGGTAATGGGCAGCGCGCCGCGCGAATTGCGCACGGTGGCGACCGCCTTCGCGAAGCATCCCATGGCCTTCGTCGCCTCGCCGGCCCATGCGCTCATGAAGAAAAAGCGCCTCTCGTTGGACGATCTGCAAACCGCGAATCTGTTCGTACGGGAGCGGGGTTCGGGCACGCGCTCAACCGTCGAGAATCTGTTTCGGCTGGCCGGCCACAAGCTGCATATCGGCTCCGAACTCTCGAGTAACGAGGCGATCAAGCAACTGGTCGAGGCTGGCTTGGGCGTGGCGTTTCTGTCGCTGCATGCGTGCTCGCTGGAATTTCAGGCCGGCTTGCTGGCGCTGCTGCCCTTGCCCGCGAATCCGATCGAGCGCGACTGGTACGTGATGCATGTGTCCGATAAACGCCTGCCGCACGTCGCCGGGCTGTTCCGCGACTATCTGATCGAGTACGGCATGTCCGGCGCGGTGCGGGTGCCGCTGCCTGCTGTCGCCGCGGCGAAGCGGCGCCGTCAGGCGCGTGAGGCAAGTTCGGTCTGAGGCACGGATTCTCGCTATTCGCTTCGACGTTTGCACTCCGCAAGGTCCGAAGGAAGACCTCGCGCGGCCTTTCGCTGCATCCGGAAATCGTTGTGGGACGGGCGTCTCAGGTTACATCGTCCGAGATCGAAGTAAAGGTTGGGCGGGCGATATTTTTGCCCGCGCCGATTGTCTTTACAGTGACGTCCAGACATCTCAGAAAAGTGGACGCCGCATCCCGGTGGCGAGCCATTGTGATTGACCTGGCCGTTACAGGAGTTGGAGACAATGAGCAGCAACAGCATCACCCAAGTCGAAACATTCGGTTTTGAACGCATTCCGGATCGCTCGCGTTACGCGCGGCCGATCGATCTGTTCCGCTTGCTGTTCGGCGGGTGCAATACTTTTTCCACGTCGGTGCTCGGCAGTTTTCCGGTGCTGCTCGGTTTGTCGTTCAAGGCAGGCGTTTACTCGATCGTGCTCGGCGTGGTGATCGGTTCGTGCATTCTGGCGCCAATGGGCCTGTTCGGTCCGCGCAACGGCACGAGCGATCCGGTTTCGTCGGGCGCGCATTTCGGTATTCATGGCCGGATTGTCGGCTCCTTTCTCGCGGTGTTGACCGCGGTCGCTTTCTTCTCGCTGGCGGTGTGGAGTTCGGGCGACGCGCTCGTGGGCGGCGCGAATCATCTGCTCGGCCTGCCGGTCAACTGGATGACGCTGAGCTTCGCGTACGGTCTCTTTGCCGTGCTGGTGCTCACCGTTTGCGTCTACGGCTTCCGCTTCATGCTGTGGGTCAACAAGATTGCGGTGTGGGCGGCGAGCCTGCTGTTCGTGGTCGGTATCGTGGCGTTCGCCGGGCCGTTCAATAGCGCGTACGCCGGCAAGGTGGCGCTCGGCTCCGTGGGTTTCTGGCCGGCGTTCGTGAGCGCCGTGCTGGTCGCGATGAGCAATCCGGTGTCGTTCGCCTGCACGCTCGGCGACTGGGCCCGTTATATTCCGCAGAACACGCCGAGGAAACGCACGATTCTCGCGGTGATGCTCGCGCAACTGGCCACGTTCGTGCCGTTCTTCTTCGGTCTCGCCACCGCGACGATCATCGCTACCAAAGCACCGGATTTCATCGCCTCGAATAACTATGTGGGCGGTCTGCTCGCGATCTCGCCGAACTGGTTCTTTCTGCCGGTGTGCCTGATTGCGATCATCGGTGGGATGTCGACGGGAACGACGGCGCTGTACGGCACCGGGCTCGATATGTCGAGCATGTTTCCGAAGTTCCTGAACCGGGTGCGCGCCACGTTGCTGATCGGCAGCCTCGCAATCGGTTTCATCTTTCTGGGCCGCTTCGCGTTCAATCTGGTCGAAAGCGTGTCGACATTCTCGGTGCTGATCAATGTCTGCAGTTGCCCGTGGATGGTGATCATGATCATCGGTTTCATAACGCGGCGCGGCTTCTATCTGTCCGACGATCTGCAGGTGTTCAATCGCGGCGGCCGGGGCGGTCACTACTGGTTCACGCACGGCTGGAACTGGCGCGCGATGGGCGCGTGGATTCCGAGCGCGGTGATCGGCCTGTGCTTCGTGAATTTGCCGGATCAGTTTGTCGGTCCGCTTGGGCCGCTTGCCGGTGGTCTCGACATCAGCATGCCGGTGTCGCTGACGCTCGCCTGCGCGTTGTATATCGCGTTGCTGCAGGGCTTTCCTGAACCGGATGGCGTATATGGGCCGCTCGGCCGACGCTGGTTGCGCGGTGGTTCGCAGCGCAATGTGATCGTGCATCCGGTGGTGCCGGCGACTAAGCTTAAGGCTGGCGGGGTGCAGATGAACACGCAGTTGAACACGCAAACGAACACGCAAACGAACACGCAAACGAACACGCAAACGAACACGCAACCGGTATCGAAAGCGCGGCAGTCTGCCGTGCAACGCGAACGCGAGGAAGCGCTGGATACGCAGGACGCGGGTTGAATCGTGCGGTTCGAGGCGGTGGGGCCGGGCGAGGTCAGGCCGCACCGAGACCGCACCGAGACCGCACCGAGGCAACCGTCACGCAGCAAATGCAATGAGTTTCAAGTTAAGTAGGCAAACAAGATGAGCGAGTCAGTAAAGCGCGCGTTTGAAGGTGTAAAGCTGTTTCCGTTCTGGCTGGACAATCCGCGCGCGCCGGCTGTCGAACGGGAATTGATCGGTCCGACTTCCGCGGATCTGGTGGTGGTCGGCGGTGGCTTTACCGGGTTATGGGCCGCGATTCAGGCGAAAGAAGCGGACCCCTCGCTCGACGTCGTGCTGGTCGATGCGGGGAAGGTGGCCTACGGTGCGTCGGGCCGTCCGGGCGGGATCATTTCCACGTCGGTGATGCATGGTCTGCCGAATGCGACGCGGGTCTTTCCGCAAGACCTCGACGTGCTGGAAAAGCTGGGCCAGGAGAACCTCGACGGCTTCAAGGAATCGCTAACGCGTTACGGCATTGAGGCAGACGTCGAATGGAACGGCGAGATGACCGTGGCGGTCGATCCAGGCCACCTCGATCATCTGAAAGGCGATTACGAGTTGCATGTGGCGCATGGGCACGACGTCGTGCTGCTCGACAGCAAAGGCGCACGGGAACAACTCGATTCGCCCCTGTTCGCAGGCGCAATGTGGTCGCGTAATCGCAGCGGCACGATTCATCCGGCGAAACTCGCGTGGGGCCTGAAAGCGGCGGCACTGAAACTCGGCGTGCGTTTGCATGAACACTCGCCGATCACGCGCCTGGAAGATCTCGGCGCGACGATGATCGTGCATACGCAGGCGGGCCGTATCGAAACGCGGCGCGTGCTGCTTGGCACCGGCACGGCGGATGTGGGCGTGACCGACATCAAACGCCGCGTGATGCAGGTGCGTGATCACATCGTCGCGACCGCGCCGTTGAGCGACGAGCAGATGGCGCGCATCGGCTGGAACAATCGCCAGGGCATCTACGATACGCGTACGCAGCTCAACTATTTCCGTCTCACCAAAGACAACCGGATCATCTTCGGCGGCCGTGTGAGTTATCACTTCGGCGGCGATCCGAATCCGGCAGCGGATCGTGACGAGAGCACGTATTACAAGCTCGCCGAAGCGTTCTATCGCACCTTTCCGCAACTGGACGACGTGCGCTTCACCCATGCATGGGGCGGCCCGATCGACTATTGCTCGCGCGGCGCCGTGTTCGCGCGCCGCTATCACGGCGGCAAGAGCGTGTTTGTCGCGGGCTATACGGGCTTTGGCGTGGCAGGCAGCCGATTCGGTGCGAAGATGGGCCTCGACATGCTGTGGAATCGCGAGACGCTGATTACGTCGCTGGATATTTCGCGCAAAGGACCGTCGTACATTCCGCCGGAACCGCTGCGCTGGATCGCCGCGAAGATCACCTTCAACGCATTCGACGGCGCCGACGATCGGGGCGGCTGGCGGCGTCTCTGGATCAATTCGATCAAGGCGCTGGGTTTTCCGATGTAGTGGCGGAGGGTGTCGGGAGGTTGTCTATGTGTCTGGCGGTTTTTTATTGATTGCCGCCAGAATAAAAAAACCGCACCTTAAGGGGTACCGCACCTTAAGGTGCGGGGGTGCGGTTCCTGTTGAAGCAACAATGTGATGCAGGGTGAATCAACCGCAGTACACGATGCTGTACTTCTTGGTCGCCACCGGCATGTGCCACGTGCCCGAGAAGCCCTTGTGCAGAATGAAGGCGTCGCCGGCGGCATAGCGTTCGCTGCGGCCGTCGTCGCTGGTGATGACGACTTCGCCTTCGATCAGCACGCAGACTTCGTGGATCGGCAGGTCCGCCAGCTTCAGCGTGCCCGCATCGCATTGCCATACGCCGGCGGACAGCATGTCGCTCGCGTCGGAAAAGGCGTTGAGGGCGTGCGGTGCCTTGGCGCCTTCCAGAATGACGTCGGCGGGGTCGTGCAGTGCCGGGTTCAGGCCGGAAGCGCCAGGGCCTTTAGCGTCGATGCGGGTGAATGTGATGGTGCTCATGTGTCTCTCCTGGTTAATGGAACTTGAAGCAGATTCAATGTCGACGGATTCGATGACGAAATCGAAGCAGAACCGGAGTCTGAGCCAAAGGTGCGTAGCGATGAATTTCGATTTGAAGACATTCAGATTGAGCGGCGTCGATGTAAGGCCTTCGACACCGCTACGGGCGCGATCCGCGACCCACGGTCTGACCTAACACAATTCATGTAAAGGACTAAGCCATGCAACTGCAACATGCCAGGCAGTTTTATATCGACGGCCAATGGGTCGAACCGCAAGACTCGACCAACGCGGCCGGTGCTGCCACGCTCGACGTGATCGATCCGTCCACGGCCACTGCGTTCGCGCAGATTTCGCTTGGCGGCGCGGCCGATGTCGACCGCGCCGTGGCCGCGGCGAAGCGTGCTTTTCCCGCCTACAGCGAGACGACGATCGCGCAGCGAATCGATCTGCTGCAAGCGATCCTCGACGTCTACCGCAAGCGCTACGACGACATGGTGCATGCGATCAGCCGCGAGATGGGCGCACCGCTGCAATATGCGAACGACGCGCAGGCGTGGACCGGCGTCGCGCATCTGGAGACGATGATCCGCACGCTCGACACGTTCGAATTCGAGTGCGTGAAGAACAGCATTCTGATCCGTAAGGAAGCGGTCGGCGTGTGTGGGCTGATAACGCCGTGGAACTGGCCGGCCTTGCAGATCGCCACCAAGGTCGTGCCCGCGCTCGCGGCCGGCTGCACGATGGTGCTCAAACCCTCGGAACTGGCGCCGCTCTCCGGCATCATCTTCGCCGAGATCCTCGACGAAGCGGGCGTGCCGGCCGGCGTGTTCAACCTCGTCAACGGCGAAGGCGCAACGGTGGGCGAGGCGATGTCGCGTCATCCGGACATCGACATGATGTCGTTCACCGGTTCGACGCGCGCGGGCGTGCTGGTCGCCAAGGCCGCGGCGGATACGGTCAAGCGCGTGCATCAGGAACTGGGCGGCAAATCGGCCAACCTGATTCTCGAAGATGCCGATCTGAAGCAGGCCGTGATGCGCGGCACGCGTGCATGCTTCGACAACAGCGGCCAGTCGTGCGACGCGCCCACCCGCATGTTCGTGCCGCGCGCACATTTGGACGAGGCATTGGCCTACGCGAAAGAAGCGGCTGAAGCGCTGGTCGTTGGTCCCGCGGATGCCAAGGGCATCGATCTAGGGCCTGTTATCAGCGAGCAGCAGTTCGACAAGATCCAGCGGCTGATCGGCGTGGGCATCGAAGAAGGCGCCACGCTGGTAGCCGGCGGCCCGGGCCGTCCTGAAGGATTAAAGGAGGGTTACTTCGTACGCCCAACGGTATTCGGCAACGTCACGCCGACTATGACGATCGCGCGCGAAGAGATTTTCGGACCCGTGCTGTCGATTCTCGGCTACGACTCCGAAGACCAGGCGATCGCGATGGCCAACGACAGTCTCTATGGTCTCGCGGGCTATGTGCAATCCGCTTCGATCGAGCATGCGCATGCCGTGGCGAAGCGCCTGCGTACCGGCACGATCTATCTGAACTACGCGGACTACAATCCCGATGCGCCGTTCGGCGGCTTCAAGCAATCGGGCAATGGCCGCGAGTACGGCGAGTTCGGTCTCGAGGATTTTCTGGAGATCAAGGGCGTGGTCGGCTACGCGGATTGAGGCATGCGTCATGCTGCGTCGGATCACCGTGACGGCAGCTTTCCGATGGCCGTTCCGAACCTGTGAGGGCCTGTTGCGGGCGTCTATAATCCTCACCGGAATTGGCCATCGGATCTTCAAGCTGTGAAAACGACTATTGCTATTGCGCTTGCCGCGCTTGCCCTGAGTGGCTGCATGTCCGCCGAAAAGCAGGAGGCCCAGGCGCGTGACTTCACCCGCTCCGAGAGCCTGCTCGATGCCGCGCAGCGTAATGCTGCGATTGCGTGCGCGGATCAGGCGCAATGCGACAAGGCCTGGTCGCTCACGAAAGACTACGTGGCGGCGCACTCTTACACCTCGATCGTCCGCGCGGACGCGGTAGCGATCGAGACCGACGTTCCGAGCCGCTCGGGGCACGCGGTCTATTCGGCCACGCGCGTGGCCAAGGGCAGCGGGGCGACGATCACGCTGTATGCGCAGTGCCGTGGCATGTATGGCCAGGATCGCGCGATGGGCTCCGACTGCGATGATTGCGTCAAGCAGATCGGTCCGACGCAAAACGCCTTCGTGCCGTTTTTGCGCCAGCATTTATCCAGCCAGTAACGGCGGACATTCAGCCCGGCGTGTGACGCGTCATCATCTTCTCGAACGCGTCGACGATACGTTGCACGTAATGATTTTTGTGGGCGAGCGCGCCGGTCTCGCGCTCGAAATGCGCCAGCATGGTCGCGTTTGCTTCGAAGACCAGCACCTCGCCTCCGGGCAGCACGGTGAAGTCGATGCCTCCGTAGTCCAGATCGAGCCGCCTGCCGATTGCCGCGATGGCGCTCATCGCGCGCTCGCCGAGCACGTCGTGCGGATCGTCGAGGAAGCGCCGCTCTTCTTCCAGCTTCCACGGGTGCTGTTCCATGTCGGCGGAGTAGTAGTGCACCATCCAGTGCGGCGAAATCGCCAGATGGTAGGCAAACGGCGCCCGGTCGACAAAGATGATCCGGTATTTGCGGTAGAAACCGTCGGCGCTGCGATAGTCGCGAAACGCTGCCAGATACGACACGCCAATTTGTCCTGAGAGCCATGCTTCGAGCGCCGCACGGTTCTCGCATCGCGTCAGCCCTTCGCCGCCGTGTGTGGCGGCAGGACGCGCCAGGACCGGAAAGCCGGTGGCACCCTGGGCGAGCAGCGCGTCAAGCGTGGCGCGTGAATCCGGAGCGGCATCGCTTTGCACGCACGGCGCCACCTGCACGTCCGCCAGCCCGCCGAGCAGGCTCGCGGTACGGTGCCGTTGCGTCAGGGCGACCATGGCGGGCGGATTGAGCACGGGCCGCGTCGAGCGCGAGACGAAGCGCGCGAGCCGCCCGGCGAGCGGGGCGGCGATATCCGCATCGCCAATCGCGTTGAACACGAGATCGTAGGCCGGCAACTGTTGGTCTTCTTCGTCGGCGGCGTAGTCGATCGCGTACTTGATGCGGCAGCAGGTCGTGCCGGGCAACAGGGCATCGAACGGCACATTGCCGGAAGTGCTCGCCGCGCAGAGGATCAGCACGCGGCGCTGTGCGGCGCCGCTTCCTTCGACAAAGACACGCTGGATCCGATAGGCACGGTCCCGAAACGCGGCGGCTTCGCTCACGTCTCCAACGTCGGTGAGGATGGCGGCCAGATTCTGGCAGGCAACCGCGGTATGCGGCTCGAGCGTGAGAACGAGGCGGTACCAGTACTCGGCGGGCACATGATCGCCTTTCATGAAGTAACCGGTCGCGACATCGCAGAGATTGGAGGCGCTGGCGCTGGTGTCGACTGTCTCAGCGGCGAAGGCGTCCAGCGTGTGGGCGGCGATCAGATGTGCGACGGCGCTTAACTCATCGCCGTCGGCGCGTCGCCTTTCAGCGAGGGCGCGATGACACGACGGATCGAGTGAGGCGCTGTTGCCGGCATGTCCCGCTGAGGCGCTCGGAGGCGCTGCCTTGCGGTCGGCTTCGTTGAGGGGATTCTGGGTCACGGTCGCTCGGGATGGCTGCGCGGCGACGTGCCGCTGCGCACTCGAAGCATAGCGGGCGTGGTTGCGATTCGGCTTACAGCGCTGCGGGCCGGTGCGGATGACTGAACTGCGCGTGGCCGTACTTCGCCTGTTTGAATGCGGCGAAGTGACGTGCGCCTGTAACGCCGCTCAACTCCGCCATCCAGTCACGTCACTACAGCAGCAGTTCAATTGAATGAAACAGGCGGCGCAGTTCTGAGTCTTGCGAGCGCGCGCCTTCGTCGATCACTTCGCGCAAACAGTCGAGAAAACACGTGGCCGCCGGACTGGTTGGCGCGCCGCGCCGCGACGTAATGCTGACGATGGTTTCATCCACTGTTTCGCGCAAGGGCAGCGCCCACAGATTCTCCTTCGCGCTGATCACCTCGACGAGCGGCCACGGAAAAATACTGAGCATGTCCGTCTGGGCGAGCAGGCCGAGCACGACGGCGAGCGAGTGCGCGAGGTGAATTGTGTGCGGCACCTTCATGCCGCGCTTGCGGAACACGTTGTCCGAGATCGACTCGCGGCTCGCGGGATCCCAGTTCAATATCCATTCGGCGTCTTCCAGTTCGAGCAGCGTGCGGCAACCGGCCTTTGGATGATCGCGGCGCGCGACCACGGCCGAATGCGTCGAAAACAACGGTGCGTTGTGAAACTCCGATTGCGGCGACGCCGGCGGCGGCCGGCCAATCGAAAAATCGAGGCTGCCGTCGCGCAAGCGCGGTTGCACGACCCCCAACAGGCCCTCGAAGAATTCCAGTTGGACTTCCGGCATGCGTTGGCGGAACCGCTGCACCGTAGGTGGCAGAAAAGTCAGCGCCACCCACGGCGTGACGCCGATCGACAGTTTGCCGGCCGCCGCGCCACGCATCGCCTCGATCTCCGCTTGCGCGCGTTGCAACTGGCCGAGCACCAGCCGGGCATGCACGACCAGCGCGCGGCCGAACTCCGTGAACGCGACGCCGCTTGCGCCACGCACCAGCAAAGGCGCGTGCAGATCGGCCTCCAGTTCGCGCATGGCCTTGGTGACAGCGGCCGGTGAAAGGTCGAGAGAACGGGCCGCGGCCCGGATACTGCCGGTATCCGCGATGGCCGCTAAGGTGCTGAGTTTGGTGCAATTTCATCTGGAAAACCCGTAGATCGGTGGCAACCATTGGTTGCCGCCGAAACGATTCTACGCCTGTCGCTGGAAAATCGGCGTCGTTATGCTGGGCTCACGCTTTCATAGACGGAGACGACATCGTGAACACCATGGCCATCCCGGCGGGCATCGCCGAACTCGAAGACGAAATGATCGCGCTGCGCCGGCGCATCCATGCGCAGCCCGAACTGGCTTACGAAGAGTTCGCCACGGGCGACCTGGTCGCCGAGCGCCTGCAGGCGTGGGGCTACACGGTGCATCGCGGAATGGGTCAAACCGGCGTTGTAGGGCAACTGAAAGTAGGCAGCGGTACACGCAAACTCGGCCTGCGCGCCGACATGGACGCGTTGCCGATCCACGAGACTACCGGTCTGCCGTATGCGAGCACGGTGCCCGGCAAGATGCACGCATGCGGCCACGACGGCCACACGGCGATGCTGCTGGCCGCCGCCAAGTACCTCGCCCAGGAAAAGAGTTTCGACGGCACCTTGAACCTGATTTTTCAGCCTGCTGAAGAAGGTCAGGCCGGCGCGAAAAAAATGCTCGAAGACGGGCTGTTCGACACATTCCCGTGCGACGCGGTCTTCGCGATGCACAACATGCCAGGTTTTCCGACGGGCAAGTTCGGCTTCATGCCGGGTTCGTTCATGGCGTCGTCCGATACGGTGATCATCAAGGTGACCGGCCGTGGCGGTCATGGCGCGGTGCCGCACAAGGCGGTCGATCCGGTGGTGGTGTGCGCGCAGATCGTGCTGGCGTTGCAATCGATTGTGTCGCGCAACATTGCCCCGCTCGACATGGCGATCATCACGGTCGGCGCGATTCACGCCGGTGAAGCGCCTAACGTGATCCCTGAAACCGCGGAGATGCGCCTGTCCGTGCGCGCGCTGAAGCCTGAGGTTCGCAACTATTTGCAGGAGCGCATCACGGCGGTTGCCTGCGGGCAGGCGGCGGTGTTCGGCGCGCGGGCGCACGTGGACTATCAACGCCGTTATCCGGTGCTCGTGAACGATGCGCACATGACAGGTCTTGCACGGCAGGTCGCGCTCGACTGGCTTGGCGAAGACGGGTTGATCGCCGACATGCAACCGTTGACCGGCAGTGAAGACTTTGCGTTCCTGCTGGAGCGTTGCCCGGGCAGCTACCTGATCATCGGCAATGGCGACGGCGAGGGCGGTTGCATGGTCCACAACCCGGGCTACGACTTCAACGACGACTGCCTCGCTACCGGCGCGGCCTACTGGGTGCGGCTCGCGCAGACGTTCCTCGTCTGAGACTGGCCGGTTATTTGCCAAAGCGGCCGCAGAGCCGCGCATCGGCAGGGGGACACCATGGAGACACAGATGGACTATTCCGCTACACCGCAACCCGCAGGCACTGACACGCTGAATCTCGCTGATGCGTCGGCCATGCAGCCTGCTAAGCGCACGAGCCACGCCAAAGCGATTGCCGCGATCACGCTCGGCAACGGCCTCGAGTTTTTCGATTTCACGATTTATAGCTTCTTCGCAACGATCATCGGCAAGCTGTATTTCCCGGTGGAAGGACAGCTTGCGCAACTGATGCTGGCGGTCGGCACCTTCGGCGTGGGTTTCATCATGCGGCCGGTGGGCGGCATTGTGCTCGGCGGATATGCCGATCGTGCCGGACGCAAGGCCGCGATGAGTCTCACGCTGTGGATGATGACGCTCGGCTCGGCGATCATCGCGTTCGCGCCGACGTACGCGGCGATCGGCGTTGCCGCGCCATTGCTGATCATTCTTGCGCGTTTGATTCAGGGTTTCGCGCTGGGCGGCGAGGTTGGCGCATCGACCTCGTTGCTGCTTGAATATGGTAGCGACAAGACGCGCGGATTTTATGGAAGCTGGCAGTTCGTGAGTCAGGGGTTGAACACTGTCTGTGGTTCGCTGCTGGGTGTTGCGCTGGCGGCGGGGCTGTCCACTGCCGCGCTGGAGAGTTGGGGCTGGCGTGTGCCGTTTGTGATCGGCATGGCGATGGGGCCGATTGGTATTTACATCCGGCGGCATCTGAATGAAACCTTGCCGGGTGTGGAAGACGGTACTGTTTCGGCGGCGCAGGCGCCTGATGCACAGCCGGTTCGCAAGTTGTTTCGCGAGCATTCGCGCGTGATTACGACGGGTGTGTTGACGACGATTGGCGGCACGGCGGCGAACTACATCGTGCTGTTTTATCTGTCTACTTACGCGATCCGGATTTTGCATTTGCCGATGTCGTCGGCGCTATGGGCCGCGTGGACCGCGGCGGTCGTGACGGTGATTTGCTCGCCATTTGCGGGGTCATTATCCGATCGGGTGGGGCGTAAGCGTGTTTTGTGGATTTCGCGGATGATGCTGATTGTTGCCGTGTATCCGGCTTTCATGATTATTAATGCTTCGCCTACGGTGCCGGTGTTGTTGTCGGTGGTTGCTGTGCTGGCGGTGTTTGTCGCTTTTACGGCTGTGCCTAATATCGTCATGCTGCCTGAGTTGTTTCCGCGCAAGATTCGCGCTACGGGGATGTCGATTGTTTATTGTTTGGGGGTTTCTATTTTTGGTGGGTTCGCGCAGTTTTTTGCTACCTGGTTGATTCAGATTTCCGGGAGTAATCTGGCGCCGGCCTGGTATTTGATTGGGTGTGGGGTCGTGTCGTTGTTGCCGTTGCCGTTTATGCGGGAGACGGCTGGGAAGGCCATAGATTAGGGCCTGCGGCGGCTTTCTTTCGGGGTTCGGTTTTGGGCTTTTCTTGTTTTGTTTGCCTGCTCGGCGCTTTGGTTGGTTGTGGTTTTATGGTGTTGGCCTTTCCTTGTTTTCTTTGTGGTCTATTAGCGTCGCCCCTGTGCGGGGCAGCACCTACTTTTCTTTGCCTGCCCTCCATGTCAGCCTAGTTGTCGGTGTGCCAAGAAGGAAAGCGACAGTACGTCGCTGTACATGCTGTATCCGTGATGAGGGCCGGCCCCTCGGTGTCGCCGATCAGGCGGTGATACCAAACCACCCAGAGCTGCACTCGTTAAGAGCGGGTGTGGTGAGCGTCTGTGGAAAAGGCGGGATGAATCCCGTCAGGTGTGCAGTAAGGAGGCGAACGAAAGTGAACCATCGAAGAAGTGTCGATAATTGCAATGATGTCAAAACCGAGGACTCGACAACGCCTCGGGATCAGTCAAACGGCAACCTGAAGGTGGGTTTGACGGCATCCGGCATAGAGGTGGCGCGACCTTTCTGCAGGCGTGGATATGGAACTTGGGAACCTGTCGTCTCGATGTCAAGGGAGAAACTCAAGCGGAGAACCCGTGAGAGTGAGAGTACCGATGCGAGGCACAGGGGCGGAGTCATGCGTAGTAGCGTTGAAGGGGTTGTAATGACTTCCGGAGCGAAGGCATGACCTTGTCTGGTGGAGATCATGGAACAACTGCGACGCGGGATGATTCCGGGGTTGACGCCAAGTCGTTCGAGATACCCAAGCGATTGATCTGGGAAGCCTGGAAACGCGTGGCTGCCAATCAAGGCGGTCCGGGCGTGGACCGGGAGAGTATTGAAACCTTCCGCAATCGTTTGGCGAGAAATTTGTACGCTCTGTGGAATCGAATGAGTTCGGGGAGTTACTTTCCTCAACCGGTCAAGGAGGTGCTGATTCCGAAGGGGGACGGGTTTCGTCCTCTCGGGGTACCGACCATCACTGACCGAGTGGCTCAGATGGCAGTCAAGTTACTGGTTGAGCCGGGAATCGATGCGATATTTCATTCATCATCGTTCGGCTATCGTCCTAACAAATCGGCGAAGCAAGCTGTGGCGCAAGCGAGAAGGAACTGTTGGCGCTACGACTGGGTAGTCGATATTGACTTGAAATCCTTCTTTGACACCATCGACCACGGGCTTCTCAGACGTGCGGTCGAAAAGCACGTTTCGGAGCCATGGGCACGACTCTACATCAGACGCTGGCTAGAGAGTCCGGTACAGAAGCAAACCGGGGAGCTGGTTGCTCGGGATCGAGGCACTCCGCAAGGTGGAGTGATCAGTCCGCTATTGGCTAACCTCTTTCTTCACTACGCGTTTGATCGATGGGTTCAGACTGAGCATCCGGATGTGCCGTTTGAACGGTATGCCGACGATGTTGTCTGTCATTGCAGGACGAAGCAGCAGGCGGAAAAGTTTTTGTCTGCCTTGCGGGAGCGGCTTACCGCATGTGGGCTTTTGCTACATCCGGAAAAGACGCGCCTAGTTTACTGCAAAGATGGCCGGCGTCGAGGGGAACATACCCACACCAAGTTCGATTTCCTTGGTTTCAGCTTTCATGCTCGGACAGTCCAAGACCGAGCGGGAAACCTGTTCACCGGATTCGGACCTGCGGTAAGTCAAAAGGCGCTAACGCGAATGTCTCTGGCCATTCGAAGCCTGAGTCTCAATCGAAGTACCTCATTGACGCTGTCCGAACTGGCGCGGCGCATAAACCCGATGGTCAGGGGATGGGTGAATTACTACGGTGCCTTCTATCCGGAGCCGTTGAAACGGTTCTTGGTCAGAATAGACTTGCGGCTTGGCGGGTGGGCGCGAAATAAGTACAAGCGACTGAGAGGACACAAACGACGATCTTGGGCGTGGCTCAAACGATGTCGGGAAAGTCTTCCCCAGCTGTTCGCGCACTGGGATTTCTGTTTCGAAGAACGGCGGACAAGAGGAGCCGTATGAATCGAGAGATTCACGTACGGATCTGTGAGAGCCTGAGGGGGCAGGTCCCTCGGGCCACTCGACCGTCGCCCGAACCGATCGATGTAAAGATGGAGGGCGGACAGCGAATGGAAGATGAGACGCTATTCAGCAGAGACGCGGCAATGGGTAGTCAGACAGATGATGCCGCCGTTCAATCGTGCGGTGATCGAGCTGGCGGGGGCGACGGGCATCACGACGGTGACGCTGCGCGCCTGGCGGCAGAGCGCAAGACAGGCTGGGGAATACATGCCGGATAACGGCAGTGCGATGAAAGGCGCCACGATGCGCGCGGCCATGATCGATCTGGGCGTACAGCCTTCGTTCAGCCGGCCGCGCGTGAGCAACGACAACGCGTTTGCCGAGTCGCTGTTCCGCACGGCGAAGTACTGTCCGCTGTGGCCCGAGCAGCCGTTCGACACGCTGGAGGCTGCCCGCGCCTGGGTACAGCGCTTCGTGCAGTGGTACAACGAGGAGCACCGTCACAGCGGCCTGAAGTACGTCAGTCCGGTGCAACGGCACCGCGGTGAAGCCAACGAACTGCTGGCCCGACGGCATGCGCTCTATGAGGACGCGCGCATGCGAAACCCCGCACGCTGGTCAGGCGCCATCCGCAACTGGCATCTCGCGGATTCGGTCTATCTGAATCCGGAGAGAGTCCACGCCTCGGCCGGAATGTTTAAGCACGCAGCGTAACGGTTCATGCGACAACTGGCTTGACACACACCGCCGCAAAGAAAGATAAGCAAAGAAAGCGGCTCAAACCGCTAGCTCATAAGCGGGTCCCCCGCGCAGCCACGGTAGTGGTGCATCTGGAATCTGTGGTCTCGCACATTCGGCCTTGGTGACAAGGCAGTCATACATCCGGCGGCGCTACGCGCTCCGAAGCGCATTTTATAAAACCGATCGCTGCATTTTCGCGCTCACGCCTTTTTTCGCCCCTACGCCCGGATGCCCGGATGCATAATTCGAAGTACGAACTTTGAACTGTGCGGGTTGGCGCGACTTGCTGGCAGGTCGAAGTGAAGCGACGATACTTACCAAGCGCGGCCGTATTTGCGCATTCGGCGTTTCGCCGAGGCAAAGCCGATGGCTCCCACCACGCTAAACCGAAGCCCCTGGTTTCCCATGCACACCCATCCGCGACGCACGCAGTGCGGAGTGGAAGCGAATGAGCCCTTAGTCACTCACGCTGAATGTGCGGGGGCACGGATTCCAGATGCACCACTACCGTGGCTGCGCGGGGGACCCGCTTGAGAATTAGCGGTTTGAGCCGCTTTCTCTTGCTTACTTCTCTTTGCGGCGGCAAAGAGAAGTGAGTGCCGCCCCGCACAGGGGCAACGCTAATAGACCAATAAGAAAACAAGGAAAGGCCAACACCGTAGGTGTACAGACAAACAGGCGTCGAGCAGGCAAACAGATAATCGACCGCCGCCCAGGCAAACAAAAACACCCAAACCCCACGCCCCGCAGGGCACCATGCCAAATACAGCCGCCAAAGGCAAAGAACCCCAATCACCTGGCAGCCGACTCCCCACCATCAGTCAAAGGCGCAGCCTCATCCACACTTGCATCCCGCGTCTCGGGCATTGCCGCCCACACCAGCAAAACAGCAAGCGCGCCCGCAGCGGCGAGCCCAAAAAAGCTTACGGCATTGCCAAAATGATCCGCCACAAACCCAGCCGCCGTCGTACTCAAAGTCGCCCCAATCCCAGCAGCCAACCCAAACAACCCAATACAAAGGTTATACCGCCCCTTGCCGCCAGCGACATCGGCGGCAATCAACGGCAGCATCACGCCGAACACCGCCGCGCTCAGGCCGTCGAGCATCTGCACCGGCACCAGCAAATAAGGGCTGCTGATCCCGGCAAACAACAACGCCCGTACCGGTAGCGCCGAAAAGCCAAGCAGCAAAATCGGCCTGCGTCCCCACCGCTCGGCAGAGCGCCCAACCCATGGAGACATCATCGCCACAATCGCCTGCGGCACGATAATGCACGCGGCAATCACGAGCTGCACGTTGTCACCCATGCCGGCCGTCACTTCGCCAGCAGCAAGATTCAGCATCGCCGCATTCGACAAGTGGAACAGCACAATACAAGCCGCAAACAGCAGCATCCGCTTGTCACGCAACAACTCACGCAAACTCTCGCGCCGTTCGATCTGTTCAGGTGTCGGCCCGGCTTTCGGCAACTCGATCGTATCGGTGCGCTGAATCATCGTCAGCGCAAACAGCGCCGGCACGGCTAGCGCCGCGGTCAGCCAGAACACCGCGCGCGGCGAATAGTATTCGCCGAATACGCCCATCAACCCGGCCGCGACGGCGCTGCCGATCGAAGCCCAGCGCGCATTGCGTCCCAACCGGTCGCCCAGATTCGCGCGCCCCACCAGCGCGAACGAGATCGCGGCCAGCGCCGGCGTCAACATGCAGCTGGCAAAGCCGTGGAACACCTCCGCGGCAATCACCGGCAGCACCGTCGGGCTCGCGGCCAGCAGCACCGCACTGAAAATGATCGCGAAGATCGCCCATGCGGCCGCGCCTTTCTTGTTGCGCAACGCGTCGACGGCAGCGCCGCCCGGCACCTGGCTCACCATCGCACTGATGGTGCCGACGGAGAGCGCCATGCCGATCTCGCCCTGGGTCCACTTGTGCGAAGCAAGGTACGACGCAATGAACGGCCCGAAACCCGTCTGCACATTGGCGACGAAGAAATTCAGCCAATCGAGTGCGCGCAGACTGCGCGCGGTGACCAAAGTGCGGCCTGTCATCGGGCCGCCCGTGTGTTGGAACCCGCAGCGGCCGTGGCCGGTGCGGCAGACGCCGCAGCAGCGGGAGCAGGCGCCGGCGTGGCGGCCGGAACCGGGGCCGGCGACACGGCACGGATCGGCTTGTCGCTGGCGTACGGCGGCGTGGCGTTGATCTGGGCGTCGCTCAAATCGATCAGCGGATGCAGCTCCTTGTCTTTCGTAACGAAACGCAGCGCCGACCAGTTGGCGGCAATCGTGCGCCGCTCGGTGCTGACCATGCCGTTGACGTCAAGCACGACCGCCTGCGGCTGCGCGTTGGCGTCGATCAGCACGTCGATCACGCGGCCGACCTTGGCGCCGTTCGAACGCTCGACGTCGGCGTCGATCAGCGGCAACTGCACGCCAGCGGATTTCGCCGCGGGACTCGGCACGGCCGCCGCGTTGAGCGTGATCGGCGCGGTCTTCGTATTCGGCGTGAAGCGGAACGCGTTCCACGGGAAATTGACCTTGCGGTCGCCGACGCCGAGGAAGCCTTGCAAATTGACCACCATCTCACGCGGCTTGCCGCTCGCATCGGCGATCATATCGACCGCGCGGCCCACGACCTTGCCGTCGGGCTTCTGCACTTCGCTATCGAGCAAGGTGCGCGCCTCGCTGCGCTCGATCGTGCGCAGCACGATCAGCGGCGGGGGGGCGGGCGGCGGCGGCGCGGGTGTGGCGACCGGTGGCGGGGGTTCAACCTTGCGTGGCTTGACGACGGGCTTTTTGGGCTTCTTCGGCTGTTCGGGCTCGGCTGCTTCCGTCTCGACGGGTTCCGGCGCGGAGGCGGCCACAGGCGCGCTCGCGGGCTCGACGGGCATCACGGTTGCATCGACAATCGGCGCCTGCTGCGGGCCCCACAGCAGGCTGCAACCGGACAGCGCGGACAGCGCGGACAGCACGAATAGCGCGAACACAGCAAGTATCGGAAGACGCCAGGCAGGACGCGAAAAACCGCCGCTCATCAAGAAGGACTCCATGGGCCAGTGCAAACGGGCGCTGTGGACCGCCGCCGTTAAGCACGCTTTATATCGGGTAAGGACCAGAGTGTAACCCGCGGCGCCGCGGCGGCCCGGTTTTGCAGGCTTTCCGGCAGGTATTCCCCACGCACGGTTCATGCCGCATGGCGCGCTTCTGAGCGCGACGAAGGCCGCCATCAATGCCTGCTTTTGCGCGCCAAACCCCTCAAAACCCTTTCACAAATTCATGACAAACCGTAGGTGTAAACGCTCGGAGCGTCCCCATGGTTTGCCGTCCCTTAAACGATATAAGCATCGTGACATGTCGGGCATGCCATTCATGCGATGGGAGGCATATTCCTGTTGGCCTACATTTCGGGACAGCAAAAGAAGAACGGAGCATGCGGATTAGTCCGAAACGCAGCGCAAGCCGACGTTCAAACCTTGCCACACCACATTAGATCAACGCAACGAGACGAACCTGATGGCGGCCGGAATACGGGCCGTTTCAGCACGCTGATAAAGGAGGCACCCATCATGATGGAACCCACCGCCCAACCGATTTCCGAAGTCGGCGCCGAATCATTCGACGGAAAGGGCTTTCTCGACCGCTACTTCGAAATCTCTTCACGCGGCAGTTCGCAGCGTACGGAAATCGTTGCCGGTATCACGACCTTCCTCTCGATGGTCTATTCCGTGTTCGTCGTGCCGGGCATGTTCGGCAAAGCGGGCTTCGACACCACCGCCGTGTTCGTTGCGGTCTGTCTGACCACGGCGTTCGGCTCGCTGCTGATGGGCGTCTGGGCGCGTCTGCCGATCGCGATCGGCTGCGCGATTTCGCTGACCGCGTTCACCGCCTTCGGTCTGGTGCTCGGCAAGGGTCTGCAGCCGAACGTCGCGCTCGGCGCGGTGTTCCTGATGGGCGTTGTATTCACGGGAATCTCGGTGACTGGCGTGCGCTCGTGGATTCTGCGCAATCTGCCGACCGGCATCGCGCACGGCACGGGTATCGGCATCGGCCTGTTCCTGTTGCTGATCGCCGCGAACGACGTGGGTCTGGTCGTGAAGAATCCGGGCGCCGGTTTGCCGGTGGCACTGGGCAACATCACGGCGTTGCCGGCGATCATGTCGGTGGCGGGTCTTGCTGCGATCTTCGGTCTGGTGCGCCGTCGTGTGCCGGGTTCGATCCTGATCGTGATCGTCGCGATCTCGGCGATTTCGCTCGCGATCGATCCGGCGGTGGCGTTCCACGGCGTGTTCGCACTGCCGTCGCTGAGCGCGCCGGGCCATGCCTCGCTGATCGGCGCGATGGACATCAAGGGCGCGCTGTCGATGGCAGTCCTGCCTAGCGTGCTGGCTCTCGTGATGACGGCTGTGTTCGACGCAACCGGTACGATTCGCGCCGTTGCCGGACAAGCCGGTCAACTCGACGAAAACGGCCGCATCATCAACGGCGGCCGTGCGCTGACGGCGGATTCGCTGAGCTCGATTTTCTCGGGCCTGCTCGGTGGCGCACCGGCGGCGGCTTACATCGAATCGACGGTCGGCGTTGCAGCCGGCGCGAAGACGGGGATGGCCGCGGCCGTGGTCGGTCTGCTGTTCCTCGTGGTGATGTTCTTCTCGCCGCTGGCCAGTCTCGTGCCTTCGTATGCAACGGCGCCGGCGCTGATGTACGTCGGTCTGCTGATGCTCTCGAACGTGAGCAAGCTGCATATGGACGACATGGTTGACTCAATGTCGGGCCTGATGTGCGCCGTGTTCATCGTGCTGACCGCCAACATCGTGACGGGCATCATGCTCGGCTTCGCGACACTGGTGATCGGTCGCGTGGTGAGCGGCGAGTATCGCAAGCTGAACGTGGGCACGGTTGCCATCGCTATCGTGCTGGTCGGCTTCTATCTCGGCGGTTGGGCGATCTGATTCTGCCGTGTAGCGTTTTGCGCATTTTTTTGCAGTAACGCGGGAGCAGGGCGGGCTATTCCTGACGCTTTGCTTGAACGTGTAGTCGGTTGTTCTCCACCTTGACGCGGCGTGTTGCAGGGTTTTATCTGCGATGCGCCGCGTATCTTTTTTTGCGGCATCCCTTTCGTCCTCTTTGTCCCCTTCGTCCCTTTGTCTCTTTCCTCGCGTTGAAAAAAGCACGCACCTGTCCTTGACATCTTCACGTGCGTTTCTATACTTAACCTCATGGTTAAGTTTAATGAAACGTTACTCGATCGCACCTTTGCCGCGCTGTCCGATCCGACGCGGCGTGCGTTGCTCGTGCGTCTGTCCGGACTGCGCGATCTGTCGGTCAGCGAACTTGCCGAGCCGTTTGCGATGTCGCTGCCCGCGGTGATGAAACACCTCGACGTATTGTCCGAGGCCGGTCTGATCACGCGCAGTAAAACCGGGCGCACGGTGGCGTGCCGCCTGTCCGCCGGACCCATGGAGGAAGCCATGGCGTGGCTCACCCGCTATCAGCGCTTCTGGTCCGAATCACTCGATCGTCTGGCCGTTTTCGTCGAAGAGGAAACCCCATGTCCACCAAGCCCAGCCTCACCCTCCAGCGCCGTCTCGACGTCACGCCCGCCAAAGTCTTCCGCGCCTGGACGGAAGCGGCGCAACTCATGAAGTGGATGCATCCGGCCGATGCCGAAGTGACCCGTGCGGAACTGAATGCCCGCGTGGACGGGCGCTACTTGATAAGGTATCTGAAGGCGGACGGCCGGGAACTCGAGGTGAGTGGCCAGTATCTGGAGGTGGTGCCGGACGCCAAACTGGTGTTCACATGGGCATGGCGTTCAAGTCCCGAGCAGGAGTCGCTCGTCACGGTGCTGTTGCGCCCGGACGGCAACGGTACGTTGCTGACGCTCACGCATGAGCAGTTCGTCGACGAAGAAACGCGCGACCACCACCAATCCGGCTGGAGCGGTGTCCTCGATTCGCTGGAACGCTACTTCGCCTGAATTCGTTGGACTTTGCTCTATCGAACCTGCACGACGCAGAGAAGGAGATGCATATGGACCCGCAACACCGGATTGGCACCAGGGAAGAATGGCTTGCCGCAAGCAAGGCGCTACTCGCTGAAGAGAAAGCGTACACACGCGCCGGCGATGAACTCGCCCGCAAACGCCGCGCACTGCCGTGGGTGAAGGTCGAGAAGACTTACGTGTTCGAGACGCCGGACGGCCGCAAGACGCTCGCCGATCTGTTCGGCGGGCGCAGCCAGTTGATCGTTTATCACTTCATGTTGGGCCCGGATTGGGAAGAGGGGTGCTTCGGCTGCTCGTTCGTGTCCGATCACATGGACGGCATCCTGACGCACCTTCAACATCACGACGTATCGTATGTGGCAGTCTCACGTGGGCCGCTCGCAAAGATCGAGGCCTTCAAGAAACGCATGGGATGGAAGTTTCCGTGGGTGTCGTCGAGTGAGAGCGATTTCAATTTCGACTATCACGTGTCGTTTACGCCGGAAGAGATCGCCAGCAAAGAGGCGTTCTACAATTTCACCGAACAGGATGTCGGCATCGACGAGCTACCCGGTCACAGCGTGTTCTACAAGGATGAAGCGGGCGACATCTATCACACGTATTCCACCTACGGTCGTGGTGGCGAGCAGTTCCTCAGCACGTATGCGCTGTTCGACGTCACGCCGAAAGGCCGCGACGAGAAGAAGAATATGGGCGATTGGCTCAAGCATCACGATCGTTACGAAGAAGCGGCCAGTGGTTGCGCCGCGTGCGGCTCGTGACGCGCACCGACAATAAATAAATGAGGGGGACGTCATGCTCCTTTGCGTCCCGCTTCATAAAACAGCGCGAACAACTCCGATTGCGAGTTGACGTTGAGCTTCGTATAGATGTGCTTCTTGTGCGCGCGCACCGTCTCGAACGAAATCGTGAGTTTCTCCGCGATTGCGCGCGTCGAAAATCCGCTCAAGCTCAGCATCGCCACCTCGACTTCGCGCGTGGTGAGTGGCGAGCGACCGCTCGTCGACGATACCTGCTCGAAGCGCGCGGCATAGGTGGGCGTGTCCACGGAGGCGCTTGTGTCTATGGCTGCTTCCGTTGCTGTTTGCGTCGCCGCCTCGTTCGAGGACGGCTCCGGCGCGTCGAAACCCTCATACGGCAAGCGCTGACGCAACAGCGCGATCACCCATGGCGCGCAAAGCGCGAGCACCGCGAGATCGCGCTCGCCGTAGCGATGCGTTGCGCCCAGCGAAAACGCCAGCGTGTGCCGCGCATCGATCATGTAGTTGAAATGCACCTCGTCGCCGACGATGTTTTTCCTGAAGTACCGCTGGTAGTAGTCGGTCATCGAGAAGTTGTCGGGCGCGACATCCGCAAGCGTGACAAAGCCGGATGCCGGCTTCTCAGTCGCGGCGATATAAAACGGATCGAGTTGATAGAGCGCGGCGAGATAGTCCTGGAACATCACATCCACGGTGCCGTCGGGAGTGGGCGATTCGGCGCACACTAGTGGCGCAACGCCGGGTGTGAAGCGCAGGGCGACCCAGTTGTCGAACACGACATAGCGTTCGAGCGCGCGCGTGAGGCGAGTCCAGAATTGCGCGCTGTCGAGTGCGTCGATAACCGCGCCGATCTCGCGATGAAAGGCCAGGTCGCGCCATTCGAGTTCCATGCGTGCTCCGTTGAGGGTAACCCAGCCGGGTGATTACGAACAAAAATATGTCTGGTAATAATAGGCCCAACCTGAAACGCGGGCGTCTGACAACAGCCGCTATTTAACGCCAGGCAGACCGGCAATGGGACCAGAGTAAGTGCTGGGGCACTAACTCTGGTCGACAGCTTTGCATGGGACCAGAGTAAGTGATTTGCATGGGACTAGAGTAAGCGCTAAAGCGCCAACTCTAGTCGACAGCTGAAGCACTAGCTCTGGTCGACATAGGAGACACAATGCTTCAACTCGAACTGGCACAGATCCCGATCGTGGACGGCGCGGCGGGCGTCGGCGGGGCAAACGTGCAACGCGTGCTGCAAACCATCGGCCAACGCACACCCGGGACCGATCTGATCGTGTTTCCGGAGACCACGCTGTCGGGCTTTCCGACCCGGGACACCATCGGCACCGTGGCCGAACCGATCGACGGGCCGTCGCTCACCGCCGTCCGCAATGCGGCACGCGAAGCGCGTGTGGCGGTTGCGGTGGGTCTCGCCGAGCGTGACGGTAACCGCTTTTTCAACACGACGGTGCTGGTCGACGAACGCGGCGAGATCGCGCTGCGCTATCGCAAGACGCATCTGTGGGCGTCGGACGTCGGGGTTTTCGAACCGGGCGACCGTTACGAAGTGTGCAGCTTCAAAGGTCTGACCGTTGGCATTCTGATCTGCTACGACATCGAATTTCCCGAAACGGCGCGTGCGGTCGCCTCGCTCGGCGCTGATCTACTGATCGTGACCAACGGCAATATGGAGCCGTTCGGGCCGGTGCATCGCCGCGCGATCGTGGCGCGCGCGATGGAGAATCAGATGTTCGCGGCGCTCGTGAATCGTATCGGTTCAGGCGACGACAACCTCACGTTCCCCGGCGAATCTGCGCTGATCGATCCGTTCGGCGACGTGGTGTGCGATGCCGGGCAGAAAGAAACGGTCCTGCGCACCACGCTCGATCCGGCGCGTCTCGAAGGCGCGCGCGAACACTATCGTTATCTGCATGACGTGCGCATCGGACTCGACCTCGCCACGCAAGACGGCGAGCACGGGCAACGTACGCGCGTGATACGCAGGGGCTAAGTGCGCTCCAGGTACGTGCGCAGGTGCGCAGATGCAGGCGGACGTAACGGTACCTAAGCGCACCTAAGCACCCACGCGCACTAAGCCAGGCAAAGAACCATCGGCGCGGCATACGCGCTTCCAGCAGCAGGTCTGATCGACAAAGCTCGACCGGGGCGCGTTCAACGTCGCCCCCGGCGAAGCTCGCCCATTCGCAAGAGGAGACACAGCATGACCCCAACATCGCCCACCGAGCGCCCCGGCACACCCGTCGCGTCCCAAAGCGCGCATCTGAAGCGTACGCTCGGCCTGCCTTCAGTCCTGCTATTCGGCCTCGCTTATATGGCGCCGCTGATCGTCTATGGCACTTACGGCGTGCTGGCGAGCGCCAGCAACGATACCGCCGCGCTCGCGTATCTGATTGCCCTGATCGCGATCGTGTTCACGGCGCTCAGTTACGGCAAGCTCGCGCGGCTTTTCCCGGTGGCGGGTTCGGCCTATACGTACACGCGCAAATCCTTCAATCCGCATCTTGGCTTCATGATCGGCTGGGCCACCTTGCTCGATTACTTTTTTCTGCCGATGGTGATCTGGCTGATCGGCGCCGCGTATCTCAGCGCCGCGTTTCCGAGCATTCCGAGCTGGATCTGGATTGTTGCGTTCATCGTGTTGACGAGTGCGCTGAACATTCTCGGCATTGAACTCGCGAACCGTTTCAACATCGTGCTGATGGTCGTGCAACTCGCGATCGTCGCATTGTTCGTCGTGCTGTGCTGCCACTATGTGACCGCGGCGGCCGGCCCCGGCGGTCTGATTTCGGCCGAGCCGTTCTTTAAGCCGCATGTGCCGCTCTCGGCGACGATGGCGGGCGCCGCGATTGCCGCCTATTCGTATCTCGGCTTCGACGCGGTGTCGACGTTGACCGAAGAAACCATTGCCCCTGAAAAGACCATGCCGCGCGCCATCCTGCTGATCGCGCTGATCGGCGGCGCGATCTTCGTGATCGCCGCATACACGGTGCAACTCGCGCACCCGGGCGCGGTGTTCAAGGACCCGGATTCGGCCGCTTTTGAAGTGGCGCGCAAAGTGGGCGGCGATATCTTCGTGACGGTGTTTCTGGCCGGCCTGATCCTCGCGCAATTCGCTTCGGGCATCTCGGCGCAGGCCAGCGTGGGCCGCTTGTTGTACGCGATGGGACGCGATGAAGTATTGCCCAGGCGTCTCTTCGGTTTCGTGCATCCGAAGTTCAAGACGCCGGCGCTGAACATCGCAATCGCGGGCGCCATCGGTCTGATCGCATTGAAGCTCGATGTGGCGACGTCGACCTCGTTCATCAACTTTGGCGCGTTCCTCGCGTTCACGGCGGTCAACCTGTGTGTGATCCGTCAGTTCTTCAACGCGAAGGGCAGTGCGAATGCGATGGGCGTGATCGGCGGCCTGCTGTTTCCGCTGGCCGGTGCGATTACGGATATCTGGCTGCTGGTGAGCCTCGAGAAAACTGCTCTGGAACTTGGCGCGGTGTGGTTTGTGCTGGGGTTGTGCTATCTCGGCTGGATCACGCGCGGTTTCCGCCAAGCGCCGCCGGAAGTCGCGGTTTGATGTGTTCGATGCAGCCGCTCGCGCTCGCGCTTGTGCTTGCGGTTGTTTGTTGGCGGGTTGGCCTGCGTTGCTGTCAGCGGTGGGGCGAAGTGCGAGTTCACTTTGATGACGCTGCCTTGCGCAGCGTCGAACTCACAGCGCCATGTCGAAAGCGGGCTTAATAAACAGCTCGATCGCCATGACCACGAGACCCATTGCGGCTGCTGACAGCGTCAACGTACCGTACTCGTCGTAGCGTGAATCGTAGAGGCACGCCACGACGAAAATGATCGCCAGCAGATTGGTCAGCCAGTCGAAGTTCAGCGCCAAGTTCATCGATTAAATCCGGGCTCACGCGCGACTCATATCGTCGAGTCACGCTATTACGTGAGCCGGATTCTAGCGAGTGGAGCTTACGGATTCGCAACGCCAGCGCTTACACAAATTACGCCCAGGAGGGAGCCTCCGGCTCCCGGAAGAAGTCCTCTCGGGGGGGGGCCTGGAGGGAGCCCACCGGGCTCCCGGGAGACATCACATCATCTCGCGCTCGATCCACTCGATCACCGAGCTGCGCTCAGGCTGCCAGCCGAGCAGATTGCGTGCGCGCTCACCGCGTACGCGGCTATTCGAACCGAGCCCATACGAAGCCATTTCATAACCCCATTCCTTCTGCGCTTCTTCAATCGGCCAGTCTTGCGGCTCGCCGAGTTTCATCACGCGGGCGATCGCGGCGCTCATGTCACGAAACGACGCTTCACCGCTTTCGACGAAGTAGAAGGTGCCCGCCGGCGTCTTCTCCAGCGCAAGACGATAGAGTTCGGCGACGTCGTCGATATGCACGTTTGACCAGATATTGCCGCCGCTGCCCACATGCCGGACCACGCCGCTCTTTTGCGCCTGACGCACGAGCCGCGGCAACTGCACGCTTGCGCTACCCGGCACGGCGCCGTGACCATAAATCAGCGTGTTGCATAACACTGCCGAGCGGATGTTCTGTTGTGCCGCATCGAGCACGCGCTGATCGATCGCGACGCGTGCCGCTTTATCCGCGGTCGGCTCAGGCAGGGCATCCTCGTGATAGATACGTGCCTGGCCCGCTTCGCCACCCGACGCATCGCCGACAATGCTCGAACCGCTCGTATGCAGAAACGGCTTGCCGGAACCGGCAAGGCCGTCGATCAGCGCTTTCACCGCGCCTTCATGGTCGCTGCTCGCGGCGTTGATGACCGCGTCGGCGGCTTTTGCTTCGGCGATCAGCAGGTCACGGTCGTCGAGCGTGCCGATGACGGGTCCGATACCGAGGCGTTGCAACTCGGCACTGTGTTCGGGCTTGCGGATCAAACCGCGCACCTGATGGCCGGCACGCACGAGGTGCGCCGCGATCGAACCGCCAATAAAGCCGCTTGCGCCGGTAATGCAAATCTTCAAGACGTTCTCCTAAGGTGGAAACACCGGAAATACGATGCAATGCAAGCAGTATCCGCCGTCTTGATTCTCGCAAAAAGCGTGTTAGTCTCAAATCAATCTTGATTTGAAATCAACAATGAAGACTTCCACCGACGAGTTACTGGTGTTCGTCACGGTGATCGACAGCGGCTCGATCACCGCGGCGGCGGAAAAATTGGGGCAGACCGTCTCCGGCGTCAGCCGCGCGCTCACGCGTCTGGAGAAAAAGCTCGACACTGCCCTGGTACGGCGCACCACGCGCCGTCTGCAACTGACCGAAGAGGGCGAGGCGTTTCTGCGGCGAGCGCGGGCGATTCTCGACGCCATGGAAGAGGCCGAGGAATCCGTCACGCGCGGGCGCGAGCGGCCCTCGGGGCGTTTGCGGGTCGATGCGGCGTCGCCGTTCATGCTGCATTGCGTGGCGCCGCATATGAAGGCGTTTTCGGCGCTGTATCCGGAGATTCGTCTGGAACTGACCAGCAACGAGCGGATCGTCGATCTGCTCGAACAGAAGGTGGATATCGCGATCCGCATCGGCACGTTGCAGGATTCGACCCTGCATGCGCGCACCTTGGGCAGCAGCAAATTGAGGGTGCTTGCCAGTCCGGCGTATCTGGCCGAATACGGCGAACCCAGGTCGGTGGAAGCGTTGCGCGAGCATCGCCTGATCGGCTTCACGGCGCCGGAGCATCTGAATCGCTGGCCCTTGAAGCGGGGCGGGAAGGGCAAGTCCGAGCCGCAGAAGATCGAGCCGTCGATCACCGCATCGAGCGGCGAGACGCTGCGCCAGTTGGCCCTGTCGGGCTGGGGCATCGCCTGTCTTGCCGACTTCATGACCGCGGCCGACGTGCGTGAAAAGCGATTGGTGCCGATTCTCGGCAACGTGCTGGCGGATGAGCGGCAACCGGTCAGTGCGGTGTATTACCAGAGCGCGTCGCTGGCGGGGCGCGTGCAGTGTTTCCTGGATTTCATCGCGGCGCGGGTGACGCTTTAGCGAATCCTTCGCCAGTCATAAGCCTGACAAAGGCCCGCGGCTCGTCTTTGAGAGAGCGCGGGCTTTTTTGCGCCCTCAGCGGGCTCTCCTATAACTCAATGAGAGGCGCGCTGAATCTTTTTGTCCGCTTGCTGGCGCCAATTTTGAACGTGTATATACAAGTTGTTTGCCACGATGAACGTTTGCGGTGCGGCGTGTGTGGGCACCTGAAACCCCGTCGCAACCGATATGCATGCCACGCCAGCCAATCATCCCTAATGGAAACCCCTAGGCCCGAAGCTGCAAAAACAAGTTGTATATACAAGGCGGCGGCGCTAGACTTCTCTCGAATTGTATAGACAAGACAGGACGACACCATGATGATTCTGAAGCCCGGCTATCTGACCCTCCCGCAACTGCGCCAGATCGCACGCGAACACGTTTCGCTGCAACTCGATCCCGCCAGCCACGCCGCCATCGACGCCTGCGCCAAAGCCGTCGCCGACATCGCTGCGAAAGGCGAGCCGGCGTATGGCATCAACACGGGTTTCGGGCGTCTCGCCAGCACGCACATCCCGCGTGACCAGCTCGAACTGCTGCAACGCAATCTGGTGCTGTCGCACGCGGTCGGCGTGGGTGAGCCGATGTCGCGTCCGGTAGTGCGTCTGCTGATCGCGCTCAAGCTGTCGAGCCTGGGCCGCGGTCACTCGGGCATCCGCCGCGAAGTGATGGAAGCGCTGATCACGCTGTACAACGCCGACGTGCTGCCGGTGATTCCGGTCAAGGGTTCGGTCGGCGCATCGGGCGACCTGGCGCCGCTCGCGCATATGTCGGCCACCTTGCTGGGCGTCGGCGACGTGTTCGCGAAGGGCGAGCGCATGTCGGCTACCGAAGGCCTCAAGCTGGTCGGCCTCAAGCCGCTCACGCTGCAAGCGAAGGAAGGTCTGGCGCTGCTGAACGGCACGCAAGCCTCGACCGCGCTGGCGCTCTACAACATGTTCGCCATCGAAGACCTGTACCGCACCGCACTGGTGGCGGGCGCGTTGTCGGTGGATGCAGCGATGGGTTCGGTCAAGCCATTCGACGCGCGCATTCACGAACTGCGCGGCCATCAAGGTCAGATCGAAGCGGCGGCGGCTTACCGTTCGCTCTTGGAAGGTTCGGCAATCAATGTTTCGCATGCCGATTGCGACAAGGTGCAGGACCCGTACAGCCTGCGCTGCCAGCCGCAAGTCATGGGCGCGTGTCTGGATCAGATGCGTCATGCAGCTGACGTTCTGCTGATCGAAGCGAACGCTGTCTCCGACAATCCGCTGATTTTCCCGGACACGGGCGAAGTGCTGTCGGGCGGTAACTTCCACGCTGAGCCGGTTGCATTCGCTGCCGACAACCTCGCGATCGCTGTCTCTGAAATCGGCGCATTGGCCGAACGCCGCATCGCGCTCCTGATCGACGCGACGCTGTCGGGCCTGCCGCCGTTCCTCGTGCGCGACGGTGGTGTGAATTCGGGCTTCATGATCGCCCACGTGACGGCTGCCGCGCTCGCGTCGGAGAACAAGACGCTCGCGCATCCGGCTTCGGTGGATTCGCTGCCGACCTCCGCGAACCAGGAAGATCACGTGTCGATGGCAACGTTCGCTGCGCGCAAGCTCGGCGACATCGCCGAAAACGTCGCGAACATTCTGTCGATCGAACTGCTTGCCGCTGCGCAGGGCGTCGATCTGCGCGGGCCGTTCAAGACCAGCCCGAGCCTGCAGAAGGTGATGGACGCGGTGCGCAAGGATGTCGCGCATTACGAACTCGATCATTACTTCGCACCGGATATCGAGGCAGTGACGCGTCTCGTGCAGAACGGCACGATCGCGAAGCTGAGCCCGTTCTCGTTCGCCTCCGAACAGTAAGCTAGACCATTACGTTGCAAGCACGCAGATCAAGCCAATGAACGCACCGGCCTATCAGGGCATCAAGGACTTCATCCTCGGCCGCATCCATGCGGGCGAATGGGCTGAAGGCGACCAGGTGCCCTCCGAAAACGAGCTCGCGCGCGAATTCAACGTCGCGCGCATGACGGTCAACCGCGCGTTGCGCGAGTTGACCTCGGAGCAGGTCCTCACGCGTGTGCAGGGCTCGGGCACGTTCGTGGCCCGGCCCAAGTACGAATCGACGCTGGTGGCGATCCGCAGTATTTCCGACGAAATCGTCGCGCGCGGTCATCGCTATCAGGCGAACGTGCTGCACATCGGCGCGAGCATCGCCGACGAAGCGCTCGCCGAAGAAATGCGGGTGAGCGCGGGGAGTCCGGTGTTTCATTCACGCGTGCTGCATTTCGAAAACGACGAGCCGGTGCAACTCGAAGAACGCTGGGTCAACCCGGCGGTCGCGCCCGAGTATGCATTGCAGGACTTCACGAACACCACGCCGAATCAGTATCTGGTGCGTGTGGCGCCGCTGCAGCGTGTGGAGTACCGCATCGAAGCGTTGGCCGCGGATGCGGATACGCGCGAGCTGCTGACGATGGATGAATTCGAACCGTGCCTCGTGCTGCATCGGCGCACGTGGTCGCAAAGCCAGGTCGCCTCGATCGCCAATCTCTGGCATCCCGGCAGCCGCTATCGCTTCACCGGACATTTCTGATTTCGCCGTTTTTTTCGACTGATTTTTCGACTCATTTTCCCGATTCATTTTCCTGACTTCTCCCGAACATTTTCACGCTTTCCGAGGGCCACCATGAACAACCCGAAACACATCGACCCGCGTCTGGACCCGACTCGCACGATCCGCGCACCGCGCGGCGCGGAAAAAACCTGCAAGACCTGGATCGCGGAAGCCGCGTACCGGATGATCCAGAACAATCTGGACCCGGAAGTCGCCGAGCATCCGCACGCTTTGGTCGTATACGGCGGCATTGGCCGTGCCGCGCGTAACTGGGATTGCTTCGATCAGATTCTCACGTCGCTGAAGGACCTGAACGAAGACGAGACGCTGCTGATTCAATCGGGCAAGCCGGTCGGCGTGTTTCGCACGCATGCGGACGCACCGCGCGTGCTGCTGGCGAATTCGAACCTGGTGCCGCATTGGGCGACGTGGGAACACTTCCACGAACTCGATCGCAAGGGCCTGATGATGTACGGCCAGATGACGGCGGGCAGCTGGATCTACATCGGCAGCCAGGGCATTGTGCAAGGCACCTACGAGACATTCTTCTCGGTGGCGAACCAGCATTTCAACGGCGATCCTTCGGGCCGCTGGATTCTGACGGGCGGCCTGGGTGGCATGGGCGGCGCGCAACCGCTGGCCGCGACGATGGCCGGCTTCTCGATGATCGCGGTGGAATGCGACGAGACGCGCATCGATTTCCGTCTGAAGACGCGTTATGTCGACAAGAAAGCGGCCACGCTCGACGAAGCGCTCGGCATGCTCGAGGAAGCGAAGAAAGCGGGCAAGCCGGTCTCGATCGGCCTGCTCGGCAATGCAGCGGACGTGTTCGCCGAATGCGTGACGCGTGGCATTACGCCGGATTGCGTGACCGACCAGACCAGCGCGCACGATCCGATTCACGGCTACCTGCCGCAAGGCTGGAATGTCGAAGACTGGCGCGAGCGTATGAAGACGGTGCCGGACAGCATCGTGCTGCCCGCCAAGCAGTCGATGGCCAAGCAGGTGCAGGCCATGCTGACGTTGCAGGAACGCGGCGCGGCCACGCTCGACTACGGCAACAACATCCGTCAGATGGCATTGGAAATGGGCGTGGAAAACGCGTTCGATTTCCCGGGCTTCGTGCCGGCGTATATCCGCCCGTTGTTCTGCGAAGGCAAGGGTCCGTTCCGCTGGGTCGCGCTGTCGGGCGATCCTGAGGATATCTACAAGACCGATGCGAAGGTCAAGGAACTGATCCCTGACGATCCGCATCTGCACAACTGGCTCGACATGGCACGCGAACGCATTGCGTTCCAGGGCCTGCCGGCGCGGATCTGCTGGGTCGGCGTGAAGGATCGTTACCGTCTGGGCCAGGCGTTCAACGAAATGGTCCGGAACGGCGAGCTGAAGGCGCCGATCGTGATTGGCCGCGATCACCTCGATACCGGTTCGGTGGCAAGCCCGAATCGCGAAACGGAATCGATGAAAGACGGCTCGGACGCAGTCAGCGACTGGCCGTTGCTCAACGCACTGCTGAACACCGCAGGCGGCGCGTCCTGGGTCTCGCTGCATCATGGCGGCGGGGTCGGCATGGGCTTCAGCCAGCACTCGGGCGTCGTGATCGTCGCTGACGGCACGGATGCCGCGAAGGAACGCCTCGGCCGCGTGCTGTTCAACGATCCGGCAACCGGCGTGATGCGTCATGCGGATGCGGGCTATGAACTCGCGCAGGAAACGGCGCGCGAGGCAGGTCTCAATCTGCCGATGCTGGGTCGTTGATCGTGGCGCTTCACGGCTCGCCTGTCGATAACAGGGCAACCATCACGCTCATCCGCGGCGCCGACCTCGTGGCGGCGCCGTGGAAGAATGGCGGCGGCGTCACGCGTGAAGTCGGGGCGTTTCCCGCAGGCGCGGGGCTTGACGCCTTCACGTGGCGCGTAAGCATCGCCGATGTGGCGCAGGCCGGGCCGTTCTCGCGTTTTGCGGGTATCGATCGTACGTTGGTGTTGTTGTCGGGCGCGGGCATGTTGCTCGACGAAACAGACGCCGGCGGCGCTCACTCCGTGCAGACGCTCGCGTTGACTCAGCCGCTCGATATCGCGCAGTTTGCGGGCGAAGCGCAAATCGACGCACGCCTTGTGAACGGTGCCACGCGCGACTTCAACCTGATGGTTCGTCGTGGCGCGGCCGTGGGCGAAACAGAGGTGTGGCGAGGCGCTACGCAACGCACTTTGTCCGCCGACGTAGTGCTGTTGTTCTGCGCAAGCGGTTCGGTTTCGGTCACGCTCGGTGGCGAAGGCCAACCGCACGTGCTTCAGGCCGACGACACATTGCGAATCGACACGCCGAGTGCACTGTCATGCACGGTCGAGGGCGCGGACGCATTGCTCGCGATCAGCATCCGCAATACATGATGTTCGCAACGATGACGACGATTCGCGGGCGCGCTTGAATCCAGGCAAAAGATTTACCGAAGGCCCGGCAAAGCGCGCCGCGAACCACCACAGACACGCAACGAGCTGCAAAGAGCACGCGATGAAGCAAACCGTCTGGCATCACCTGAAATTGTGCCCCCAGGGCGATCCCCAACACACGCTGCCCGATGCCGCGATTGCCGTTGAAAACGGCAAGATCGCGTGGCTCGGCGCGGCCTCCGAATTACCCTCGGACTACGCCGCGTGGCCGCGTGAAGATTTGCACGGCGCGTGGGTGACGCCGGGTCTCGTCGATTGCCATACGCATCTGGTGTACGGCGGCCAGCGCGCGGACGAATTCGCGCAGCGCCTCGCCGGCGTCAGTTACGAAGAAATCGCGCTGCAGGGCGGCGGTATCGTTTCGACGGTGCGCGCCACGCGTGCCGCCGACGAAGCGTCGCTGTTCGGTCAATCCGCCGCGCGTCTTGAACCGCTGCTAGCCGAAGGCGTCACGGCGGTCGAAATCAAATCCGGCTACGGCCTCGATCTCGCCAGCGAGCGCAAGATGCTGCGCGTCGCGCGCCAGTTGGGCGAGCGCTATCCGGTATCGGTCTATACGACGTTTCTCGGCGCTCATGCCTTGCCGCCCGAATTCGCGGGAAGAGCCGACGCGTATATCGACGAAGTCTGCAACACCATGCTGCCCGCGCTCGCCGACGAAGGCCTGGTCGACGCGGTCGACGTGTTCTGCGAGCGCATTGGTTTTTCGCGGGAGCAAAGCGAGCGTGTGTTCAAAGCAGCGGAGCGCTACAAGCTGCCGGTGAAGATGCATGCCGAGCAGTTATCGAACAGCGGCGGCACGGCATTGGCTGCGCGTCACCATGCGCTCTCCGCGGATCACCTCGAATTCCTCGACGAAGCCGGCGTTGCCGCGATGAAAGCGTCCGGCACCGTCGCCGTGCTGCTGCCCGGCGCGTACTACTTTATCCGCGAGACACAGTTGCCGCCGTTGGACTTGCTGCGGCGCCATCAGGTGCCGATCGCGATTTCCACCGACAGCAATCCCGGCACGTCGCCCACGACCTCGTTGCTGCTGATGATGAACATGGCGACCACGCTGTTCCGCATGACCGTGCCCGAAGTGCTGCAAGGCGTGACCTCGCATGCGGCACGCGCGCTCGGCAAGGCGGACAGACATGGCTCGCTGGAAGCCGGGCGCGCGGCGGATTTCGCGGTGTGGTCGGTGGATTCGCTGGCTGAGCTGGCTTACTGGATTGGGCGTCCGTTGTGCGCGCGCGTCGTGCGCGCGGGCGAGACGGTTTATACGCGGCGTGATTTGAGCTAGGGCCTGAGAGATGACGCAACCGATGACGCAACCGATGATGCAATCAAAACAATCGCTATTCGCTGATCACGCGTATCTACCCGACGGCTGGCGCCGCAATGTGCTGCTGGAATGGGACGCCAACGGCACGCTGACGTCGGTTACGCCCGATGCGGCGGCTGTTCCTGACGGTGTGCAGAAAGCCGCCGGCCCCGTGTTGCCTGGCATGCCGAACCTTCACTCGCATGCGTTTCAACGCGCGATGGCCGGTCTTACCGAATATCGTGCCGCATCTGGCACAGGCGCTACCGATAACTTCTGGAGCTGGCGCGACCTGATGTACCGTTTCGCCGCGCGGATCACGCCTGAAGGGCTCGCTGCTGTGGCGCAGTGGTTGTACATCGAGATGTTGAAGGCGGGCTATACGTCGGTCTGCGAATTCCACTACGTGCACCACTCGCAGGATGGCAGCCGCTATGCGAACCCGGCGGAACTGGCGCAGCGTGTGGTGGATGCGGCCTCGGCGAGCGGCATCGGCATGACGATGCTGCCCGTGCTGTATCAGTACAGCGGCTTTGGTTCGCGCGCCCCGCGTGACGATCAGCAGCGCTTCATCAATACGCCGGAGAGTTTGCTCGAACTGCTCGGCACGGTGCGGGCGGCGCGTCCCGAGAGCGCCGCGCTGCGTTATGGCGTGGCGCCGCATTCATTGCGGGCGGTATCGGCCGATTCGCTGCATACCTTGTTGAGCGGCATCGAAAGAAGCGCGCCGGTTCATATCCATATCGCCGAGCAAACCGCTGAAGTCGAGGCCTGCCTTGAAACCGAAGGCGCACGCCCGGTGCAATGGCTGCTCGATCGCTTCGATGTGGATAGCCGCTGGTGCCTCGTGCACGCCACGCATGTCGATGCGAACGAAACGCTGGCGCTCGCGAAAAGCGGCGCGGTCGCCGGTTTGTGCTTGACCACCGAAGCCAATCTCGGCGACGGCATTTTTCCGGCGCACGAATATCTCGACGCGCAAGGGCGCATCGGCGTCGGTTCAGACAGCCATATCGGCGTCGACTGGCGCTCGGAATTGCGTTTGCTCGAATACGGCCAGCGTCTCACGCGCCGGCAGCGCAATGTGCTCGCATCGTCGCAGGCTACGCATGTGGCCGATCGTTTGTTCGACGCCGCGCTCGAAGGCGGCGCGCATGCCACGGGCCGCGCGGCCGGCGCATTGCAGACGGGGCGCCGGGCCGACTGGCTGGTGCTCGATCCGGATCATTCGAGCATCGCCGAGCACGCGCCGGACGCGTGGCTCTCGGGCGTTGTATTCTGCGAGCATGGCGAGTCGCCGATTCGCGACGTCTACGCGGGCGGCGACAAGGTTGTCGACAACCGCCGCCATCGCGACGAAGAGGGCGCTTACGCGCGTTATCGCGGGGCGCTCGCCGATTTGCTCAGGTGAATGGCCAATGCCGCTTGCCGGCGCGAGATGCTCGCGTGCATTGTCGAGTAAGCTGAGCCCTCGACTTTTATCGATTCCATCGATTCCGGACTGACATGACTGCTTCGTCTACTGCCACTACTCCGCCGGTTTTATCGCTGCATCAGGGAAGCTTGCCGTTGCTGATTTCGATCCCGCATCTGGGCACGCAAATCCCCGCCGATATCGCCGCAACGATGACGCCGGTCGCCGGGCGCACCGACGACTGCGACTGGCACCTCGACCGTCTCTACGCGTTTGCGAAACGCATGGGCGCGTCGATCCTGTCGCCGACCTACGCGCGTTATGTGATCGACCTGAACCGCCCGCCTGATGGCGCGAATCTCTATCCGGGGCAGGACACCACCGGTTTGCTGCCGGTCGATACCTTCAACAAGGAGCCCCTGTACCTGGAAGGCCATTTTCCGACCGACGCCGAAGTCGCGCGCCGGCGCAATGCTTACTGGAAGCCCTATCACGATGCACTCGCGGGCGAACTCGCCGCGCTGAAGGCGAAGCACGGCAAGGTGCTGCTGTGGGAAGCGCATTCGATCCGCTCGCACGTGCCGCGTTTTTTCGAAGGACGTCTGCCGGATTTCAATTTCGGCACCTCGAACGGCGTCAGCGCGGTGGCGGGATTGGGCGAGGAATTGGCCGCTGTGGTCGAACGGCATGGCGGCTATTCCGCTGTCGCCAATGGGCGGTTCAAGGGCGGGTATATCACGCGGCAATATGGGCAGCCGTCGCAAGGTGTGCACGCGGTTCAGCTCGAACTGTCGCAGATTACGTATATGGAGGAGCAGATGCCGTATGCGTATGACGAAAGCCTGGCCGTGAAGGTCGAGCCGCTGCTGGAGGCGCTGGTGAAGACAGCGCTGACGCACGTCGCCGCGGCGTAAGCGCTGAACGCGCACCTGTCGGTGCGCATTCGTTACGAGCAGGTCTGCCGTCGTTTCACTGCGCGGCCTGATCGCTGACGGCCTTCACGAGATCGAGTTGCGCCTTCAATGGATCGGGCTTGCCCGCCGTTGTCGCGACCCCGCCAGCGGCAAATTCGAGCAACGCATCCTGCCCTGCGGCATAGGCGGGCCAGGCGGGCCGGCCGTCGCCGTTCGGGTCGCCTGTCTTCGCAAAGGCGACCCAGTAGGCGTTCGCCAGTTGCGCGACCTGCGTGTCCTGAGCGGTGACCGCCTGGCCGTAGCGGGCTCCCAATGTATCGAAGACGAACGGAATCTCGCTCGCGTGCCGCGCGCCGCTCCATTGGTCGCGCATCGATTGCGCAACATACGAGAAGCGATACACATAGACCGGATCGTGCTGGGCCGAGAGCGTCTGCGCGACGAAGCGGGCCGGCTCGATCATCATCAGATCGCGCGCGACCTGCATGGCTACATCGTCGACACTGTTCGTGCCCAGCGGATCGAACGCGGCCCGCGCCGCACCCAGATTCTGCGCGCCGAAGATCGCGAACACGTCGTCTTTCGTCTGGGCCGGAACGGGGAAGCCGATGTCCTGGTCGTTCGCTCCGACCATCAGCGGCACGCGGTTGTATTGCCCCTGCGCGTAGAGGCGGCCGGGGTCGTCCGGCACGATTTGGCCGTCGATCATCGGGCCGGCATACGTCGTCGTATTGATCATCGTTTCGAGGTTGAGCCCGGCGACCACCTGGTCTGCCGGCAACGCGCGCAAACTAGCCAGCGCTGCCGCGTCGCTGCCGGCAATGCCGACGCTTTGCGCAAAGGCCGTGCCGAGCTGCTCGCCGGACGGGACGCCGTTCTGTCCCGTATCCCGCAGATAGCGCCCGGCGGTGATATTGGTGCGGCCGCCGCCGGATTCGACGATCGCTTTCTGAAACAGCCCCTTCGTGAGCGGCGACGTGATGAGCGCATGCACCGAATAGCCGCCCGCCGATTCGCCGAACAGCGTGACGTTGCCCGGATCGCTGCCGAATGCCGCGATATTGCACTGCACCCATTGCAGGGCCGCGATCTGATCCATGTAGCCGTAGTTGCCAAGCTGTCCGCGTGGGTCTTCGGCGCTCAGCGCAGGATGGGCAAAGAAGCCGAAGCGGCCAAGCCGGTAGTTGAAACTGACGAATACCACGCCTTGCTTCGCGAACTGGCTGCCGTCGTACACGGCAGGGGACGACCCGCCGTTCACGAAGCCGCCGCCGTAGATCCACACCATCACCGGCAACTTCTGTGCGGTTGAACCGCCCGTAGCGGCGGGCCGCCAGACGTTCAGCACCAGGCAATCTTCAGCGGGAGCGGTGCCGAGCGGCGCGGCGTCGCTGGGGAAGGGTTTCTGCATGCAGTCGTGGCCATAGACGGTGGCCTCGCGCACGCCGGCCCATGCCGCCACTTTCTGTGGCGGCCGCCAGCGCAAGTCGCCCACCGGCGGCGCGGCAAACGGGATGCCCTTGTACGACAGCACGCCGTCCGCCGCCGCACCTTTCACCGCGCCGCTGTCGATGACGGTCACGGCCGGGTCCGGCGCGTTCACGTTGCCCGAGCAACCGGCGAGCAGCGCGGCCGCGCCTGACCATCCGACCCACGTCGTCCATCGGCCCGGCTTCGATGCGGTGCGTGCGAGGTACGGCGCGATTGTCGCTATCATGTTCAGTTCCGTCTCCATGGTTGTGATCGGAGGACTGTAGGCGCCTGAGTCCGACGGCGTTTGATCTCGGGTAGCAGCGTTTGACCGGCTGGCATCGAGGAAAACCCTGGCGCGCGTGCGAACCGCGGCATGCCTGAGCGAAGCAAGGCAGGCGCATGTCTTGCAGGTGCACGCCGCGCAGGCCGGGTGCGCCCGCGGCAGTTCGCGACGAATGGAACGCGGCATCGGTACGGGAGTCAACAATGAAGGACCACGACGCCTGACGAAGGCCCGTCTGGTTCGGACGCGCGGGCTGCTGGCTGCGAGCGACGCCGGCATGGCGCGGCTGAGCTCCTTGACATGGCGGTTGCGTGCCGCACGGCGAAGCGGCTACCCTTTCACGAAGATGACGCGCGGGCTCTGCCGCAGCGGCATCCTGAAGATATCGGGCGAGAAAGATGGAAGACCCAGCGATGGAAGATTCCGACGAACCCCTGCTCCCCGTCTGGCGGGCAAACCTGGTGGTGCTGACCCAGGAGGTGGGCGCGGCGACGCGCCTTGCGCGGATGATGACGTTTTCCGCGAGCTACCTGAAGCTGATGCTGTCGGGCCAGCGAGAATTCAGCGAAGAGTTTGTCCGTGGCGTCGAGGCGGTGACGGGCTTGCCTGCGGGCTGGATGAACAAGCCGCACGACGAGCACGACATACCGGCCAATGCGCGCGAAGCGATCGACAACGAACAGCCGCTGGCGCGGTTTCGCGGCACGGCGCATCCGGTGCGCAAGAAGACGGTGCTGCGGCCGCCCGAGCCGATATTCGGCCAGGCGGCTCCGTCCAAACGCCTGGAAGAAGAAACGCTCGACGCCGAAGCGCATCGGCGTCAGGCTCACTTTCGCAAAGTCCGCGATCTGGCGATGCAGGACGTGCGGCGCTTCGAGCGGCATTTGAGTCATGCGCCGGTGGAGCTTGCATCAATGCGCTCGAAAGTGGAGGACGTGATCGCCGCCGCCGATCTCGACGATCCGATCCAGTCCGACCTGGCTGGCCGGCTGGAGCAGATCGAAAAGCATCGGCATTTATTGCTCAGGCATGTGGAGCGGTTGCAGGCTTTGCTTGGGCAGATTGGGGAAGGGGATTGATGCCTGACGTCACCTGACGTGACCTAACGTCACCTAACGCCTGCGCCGTGCGTGAAACTCACCTTCGAGTGTCCATGTCACGCCATCCTGCGCCAACGCAACCCCGGTCCAGTGGAACGAATCCCTCGTGATATCGGTGAAATTCCAGCGGATCGGCGTGCCGTCCGCATGCGTGCCGATCTGCACGAGATCATCGCCGACGCGCCGGCCCGTCAGTTCATCGCGCTGACCGGTCTGCGGATTCATGTAAGTCACGCGCCACGCCCGCAGCGCCGGGTCCCACACCCGCAGCGTGGTGCCGTACATGGTCTCCGCGGCCGCGAGCCCCGCATGACGCTCGCCGCGTGGCGGCATGATCCACACGTCCTGCACGGCGCGGCCCTCCAGTACCCAGCCGAAATGAATTTCGCCGCGGCGGCGCGCGTGGCGAAGGTCGACGCGGTAATGCAGCACGTCCATGTCCCAACTGCCGATCAGCCAGCCGTAGAGGTCGTCGGCGGCATCGATGTCGGCGGCGCGCGCCGGGGCGCCCAATGCGGCGTGAAAGCCGCGCTCGACGGTGTCGTCCAGCATGTTCATCGTGTGTGCTCCTTCGGGTGTTCAGTGAAAGCGCCATCGCCGGATCGGACAAAACCGCGCCGGCCGCCGATGTGCTAAAACCACGATACGGACTCGGCCGAGGTGCATCTTGGGGAAAATTGCCGTCACTTTGCAGCAGGCGCTCGCGCAACGTGCCCGCGAAGGCGTGCGCGGCAGCACGACCGCGCGTCCGTTGGCCCAGGGCGCGAACTGGCATGTCGAGGACGTTCTCTGCACCTTCGGCCCGCGCGACCAGCCGTTCGAAGAACGGCACGCGGGCGTGTGCATCGCCATGGTGGTCGCCGGTTCGTTCGGCTACCGGAGCGCGACCGGACGTGCGTTGCTGACCCCGGGCGCACTGATGCTCGGCAATACGGGTGACTGTTTCGAATGCGGCCATCGGCATGCGGCTGGCGATCGCTGCATTGCGTTCCGCTATGCGCCGGCGTATTTCGAGCGGCTTGCCGCGGACGCGGGGATCGCGAGCGGTGATCCGAATTTCAAACGCGGGCGCATTCCGTCGCTGCCCGCGTTGTCGCCGCTGATCGCGCGGGCCTGTGCCGGCGCGCTGGAGGCGGACGGCGCGGTGTGGGACGAACTCGCCGTCGAGGTGGCCGTCTCGACGCTCAAGGCGGCGGGTGCATTGACGCGTGCGGAACCGCCCGCCAGCGCCGCGGCCTGGGCGCGCGTGGCGCAGACGGTGCGCCTCGTCGACGACACGCCCGGCGCACCGCATACGCTGACGAGCCTCGCTGCCGCGGCGGGCTTAAGCGAGTTCTACTTCCTGCGTACATTCCAGCGCGTGACCGGCGTGACACCGCATCAATATGTGCTGCGGGCACGCTTGCGGGCAGCGGCGCTGCGCCTTCGCGACGATAGCGCGAAGGTCGTCGATATCGCGCTCGACTGCGGCTTCAACGATCTGTCGAATTTCAATCATGCGTTTCGCGCGGAGTTTGCGTCGAGTCCGCGTGCGTGGCGCGCGAGGGGCGGGGCGCGTCGCGCATGACCCCGTGCGCCGCGTTCATGAAGGTGGCCGCCGCATTGGCGCTGGTTGCGTGCGCAACCGCCGTGCAGGCTGAGGGCATTGCTGAAAGCACCACCCAAACCCCCGATGACCGACCTCTCCCCCTCGACAATGGAGCGCGACGTCCATCTCTTCGTAATCCAGAAAGACGGTTCCGTCGAAGAACATGACGATACGGTCCTGCGGGCCAACACGACGAGCGGCGTGGACGATATCGCGCAACGCTACGTGTGGTTCAGCAAGGACATCGAGCAGGTGCAATTGCTGGCCGCGGAAACGATCGATCCGAATGGCGTCGCGCATCCGGTCGGCCCCGAGGCGATCCGCGACGTGCAGGAACCTCGCTCGGCGGGCGCGCCGAGTTTCGAAGACGGCGTGTTGCGCACGGTGATCTTTCCGGGCGTCGAGCCCGGCTCGCGCGTGCATCTGGCGTTTCGCAAGACCCGCACGAAGCCCTTGCAGGCCGGTACGTTCGCGTACCTGGTCGAACCGACGCGCGACCCTGTCGAGATGCAGCGCCTGATCTTCGACCTGCCCATCGACGTGCCGCTCTATGCCGATGCGCGCGGCTATGTCGCACTGCCGCCCGTCACGGCAAACGGTCGCACCCGTTACGAGTTCGACTACCAGCATGGCCCGTATGCGCCGCTCGAAGCGGGCGCCGTGGGCTATGCGAACTGGGGCGACCGGCTGATGGTGTCCACGGTGCCGGACTTCGCGAGTTTCGCGGCGCGTTATCGCGGCCCTGCTGCCGACGCGACGAAGAGCGACCCGGCGATCGTCCAGCTCGCGCAGAGCCTGACCGCCGAGGCCAATGACCCGCGCGCGAAAGCGCAAATCCTCTACGACTGGATGCGTTTGAATATTCGCTACGTCGCGCTGTTTCTCGGCGAGACGGCGGCGATCCCGCACAAGGCGATCGACATCCTGCACAACCGCTATGGCGACTGCAAGGATCACGTCGCGCTGTACGGCGCGCTATTGGCCGCGGTCGGCATCCGCAGTGAGGCCGTGCTGCTCAATCTCGGGCCGTACTACAGTTTGCCGTCGGTGCCGGGATACGGCGGAAGCGCGATCAATCATGCAATCGTCTGGATTCCTGATCTATCGTTATTTGCCGACACCACGGCGGGCGGCGTGGGTTTTGGTTATTTGCCGCCGAGCGTGATGGACCGGCCCGTTCTGCTGGTCGACGACGGCGTGCTGGCGCGCACGCCGGCCACCCAGGTGCGCGAGCGCGCGGTGCGTCTGCAGATCGACGTCGACGAGAGCGGGGCGGCGAACTACGCGTATCGGGTGGAAGATGCCGGCTATACCGCGGAACTCGAACGCAATGTGTTTCGACGGGCAACGCGGCAGCGTACGCAACAGATCGCGGCGAATCGTCTGTTGCAGACCGGCTTGCATGGCACGGCGAACTTGCGTACCGGCGACGTGGCCGCCACGCAAGGACCGTTTTCCACGTCGATGCAGGGACGGGTGGAACATCTCGTCTGGGCCGATGGGACGACTGCTGTGCCGGCCTTGACGAGCTTATCCGGCGGAATGGCCGGGCAGGTGCAGGCGTGGCTCGCGGAGCCTGCGAGGACGCAGCCTTGGGCCTGTATCGAAGGCGCGTTCGACGAGACGCTGGAAATGACGCTGCCGAGGTTCGCCCGCGTGACGGAGGTGCCGCCGGATGCCACGGTGAAGGATCGATTCTTCGAGTTTTCTTCTCACTACGTGTTCGATCCCGCCACGCGGGTCTTGCAGGTGAGGCGGCAGCTTCGGGCCGCGTTCGGGCATCAGATGTGTTCCGCCGATGAATTCGCCGCCGTGAAGGATGATCTGGTCCGGATCGAGCGCGATCTCGATGCCGAGGTGGTGGTGAAGGCGATGAAGTAGAAGAGGGTGCCTCTGCGACGCGTGGCGTCTGTGCGTGTGCCTGCTGCGATCCATTTCCATCGCAGCAGGCGCATACGCTCATACCGGCGCTAGAGGTAAATAGGCCTTAAGTCCCACTCTTGGTGACGACAGGCACCCAGTTCCCGCTCTTCACCTGGTAGAGCGTAGAAGCCCCGCTTTTCAATGCCCCGGTGTTGTCGAAAGAAATCTTTCCGGTGACGCCGTCATAGTCGATCGCCTTGAGTACAGGTCGATAAACCGCCGGCGAGGTGGATTTGGCCTGCTGCATCGCCTTGATCGCGGCCCATGCGCCGTCATACCCAAACGGTGCGTACGACAGGATATCCACTCCGAACCGCTTCTTGAACTTCGCGGAAAAGTCCTTGCCGCCCGGCAACTGGGCCAGCGGCCGGCCGTATTCCCAGGCCATCACGCCTTCGGCCGAGTCGCCGGCGAGCTTGATGAAGTCCTGGTCCATCACGCCGCCGCCGCCCACCAACTGCGCGTTCATCCCCAATTGCTTCATGCGTTTCGAGAAGCCCGCCGCCTGAGTATCCAGACCGCCGAAGAAAATCAGATCCGCGTTGGTCGCCTTGATCTTGGTGATTTGCGTGCTGAAGTCGACCGCGTGATTGTCGGTGTATTCGCGTGTCACGATGTTGCCGCCGTGCGCCTTCACCGCCTTCTCGAACTCGTCGGCTTCGCCCTGGCCGAACGCAGTGCGGTCGTCGATGATCGCAATGCGTTTGGCCTTCGTCACCTCGACGGCGTAGACGCCCGCATTGCCGGCGTTTTGCGCGTCGGTGGAAATCACCATGAAGGTGTTCGCGAAGCCTCGTCCGGTAATGATCGGATTGGTCGCGGCCGGGTCGATCATCGGAATGCCGCCCTGTTCGTACACCTGCGAGGCGGGAATCGTCGTGCCCGAATTGAAGTGGCCCACGACGCCCGATACGCCCGCGTCGACCAGCTTCTGCGCGGCCTGCACGCCGATGCGCGGGTCGGCCTGATCGTCTTCGGAGACGAGCTGGAATTGTGCAACCTTGTCGCCGATCTTGATCTTCTGCGCGTTGGCTTCTTCGATTGCAAGCCGGACACCGTTCTCCAGATCCTTCCCGTAGCCGGCGTTGGCGCCCGTCAGCGGCGCGGCGAAGCCGATCTTCACGGGCAGGTCGTCGGCGAAACTGGCCAGCGGCGCGATCGCGAAGGTAGCGCCAACCAACAGAGCAAGCGGTTTCAGCGTGTTGCGAAGACTCATGGTGTCTTTCTCCATCGACAGTTTCAGTGTGAAAGCGGCAAGACGGTAACGCTGGATCGACTCACAGTGGCGTTCACATGCTGGTCAATCTGGCGCGAATATAGAAAGCCAATTTGCGACCGTCTTGGCAGTTCGCGGCGCTTTGAATGAGAATTTCGGCATAGGCTGCGCAGCGCATTGGCTGGCGGCTTGTCAGCAACGGCGCGCGGGTGCGGATTGCTGCATATGCTTAAGAAAGGGGATGGCCCGTATTTGCTGAAGGAGCGACGGGGAGGCGGTCCGGAGAAGCCATTCGGGAAACCGGCGCGAGTGCGCCGGCTTTACTGCGGCGGCACAGTCGCAGAAGCAGACTTCCGCGAAGCGCCGGCAAAAATGCGAGGAACGGCCAAATACGGCCAAATACGGCCAAATCGCCAGGTGGGATTGGCCGCGAGTTAAAACAACGCCTTTAGTGCTCGCCTTGCTGGCGCAGCAACTCTTCGCGCAGACGCAGAAGGGGCGCCTTGGTTTCTTCGTCGGCCCAGGTGTCGAGGTCGTCGATTGCACGCTGACAGCCGTCGAGCACCAGGTCGAGGTCCACTGGCACGCCGTTGTTCAACGCAAATTCGATCGTCTCGGCGAACTGCTGGCACTCGTCTTCGCCATATGAAATGTCGAGGTTGTCGGCGATGACTTCGGCGATATTGCTGCGCGCCTTGTCGTCGGGCGTCACCATGTCGACGATGCCGCGCGCCACCGCCGGCGAATAGTAAAGCGCGATGTCGAGCCACTGGGCGGGATCGAAGTCGGCCTGGTCGAACTGGCTCTCGAAGTACTCGATCGCTTCCTGCTCGTGCGCTTCGTCCGCGTCGACGCTCATGCACAACTGCTCAAAAAATTCTTCCCGCTCGCTGCGGATATAACCGTCCATCGATGCCTCGTCTGCTGAATGCCGGATGCCCGTATGTCTGAAAATTGCGGCGTAGGCGGCTGGCGGTCCGGGCCTACGCGGCACGCATTATAGGACGCCCGGCTGACAAACGTGGGTCACATGCCGATCGCGGATTCGGTTAGTAATTGACGCGGGTTGCACGGGTGCGAGTCGAGCCGTGCGTGCGTGCTGGGCGCCAGGCGCCTATGCCGTTTCCGCCACCCAGGCGTCGAACCATTCGCGCGGTTGCGCGATTTCGTTTTGTGCGGCCACCAGTTCCAGCTCATAGCGCCCGGCTTGCCACGTCGCCTTGACGACAGCGTTCACGGCGGCCAGCGTGTGCTCGAAAGCCGCGCGGATCGAGTCGCCCAGCAGCGTGCGCGCGACAAATACGGCGCTCGTCAGATCGCCGACGCCTACCGGCTGCCGCGCGAACGGGTAGAGCGGACGCTGCCCCATCCAGGCCTCGCGCTCGGTGACGACCAGCATGTTGAAGCGGTCGGCGGGACTGTTGCGATCGAGCAGATGTTTGACCAGCATGAGTTTCGGTCCACGCGCGATGACCTCGCGGCACGCGGCCACGGCTTCTTCGAGTGTCTCGATCTCACGGCCCACGAGGCGCTGCAACTCGGTATGGTTCGGCGCCATGGCGTCGGCGACCGCCGGCATGGTGCGCACGAGAAATTCCTGAATGCCCGGTTCGACCCTGCAGCCGCTCGCGGCACCCATTACCGGGTCGCAGAAGTACCACGCGCGCGGATTGGCGGCCTTCACGGCCTTGACGATCTCCAGCACCGCTTGCGCCTGCTCGGGCGTGCCCAGATAACCGGACAGCACGGCGTCACAGCGCGGCAGCATGCCGATCGCGCCGATCCCTTCGACCAGATCCTCCATCTGCGATGCCTGAATCGCACCGCCGGTCCAATGACCGTACTGCGTGTGGTTCGAGAACTGGACGGTATTGAGCGGCCAGACAGTGACGCCGAGCCGGCGCATCGGAAACACGGCCGCACTGTTCCCGGCGTGCCCGAAGACGACATGTGACTGGATGCTCAGAACGTTTTTCGTCATGGTGTGGCCCGCGCAAGCGGTGATGCGCGATCAAAGAGAACGGACGGATGGCCGCGCGAACGAACCGGCCTTGGCCGGGCGCCTGAAGCGGCGTAACTGATTCAGATAGTGTAAGAAAAACGCGCGATCTGCATAGTCAGGAAACAATGCATGAGTTTGTCACATGCGAGTTGATCCGTCCCCGCCTTGTTGCGTCCGGTGTTGCGTCGAACCATCAAACGGATGGGAGATCAGGCGAGTTCGCGGTACAGCGCCAGATAGCGCTCGGCCGAGGCGCCCCAGCCGAAGTCCTGTTGCATCGCGCGCCGCTGCGTGGCTTTCCACTCGGTGCGGCGGTCGTAGAGCGCGAACGCGCGGCGGATCGCCGCCGCCAGACCCTTCGGCTCGAATCGTTCGAACACGAAGCCGGTGGCGAGATCGTCGGCGAGATTTTCAAGCGATGCGTCGACCACCGTGTCCGCCAGGCCGCCCACGCAATGCACGAGCGGCAGCGACCCATAAGCCAGCGCATACAGTTGCGTCAGCCCGCAGGGTTCGAAGCGCGACGGCACCGCGATCACGTCGCTGCCCGCGACGATCGTATGGGCGAGTGTTTCGTCGAAACCCAGTTCGACCGCCACCGATTCCGGATGCATGTGCGCAACGCGTTTCAAGCCGTTTTCGAGCGCCGGGTCGCCGGTGCCGAACACCACCAGTTGGCCGCCGCGCTTGACAATCTCGGGCACCGTTTCGAGCAGCAGGTCGAGGCCTTTCTGTTCGGTGAGCCGGCTCACCACGCCGAATAGCAGCGCATCGCTTTTCTGCGCGAGGCCGAAGCGCTTCTGCAGCGCTTCCTTGCAGGCCAGTTTGCCGGCCAGTCGGGTGGCGGTGTAGTGATCGTCGAGGAGCGCGTCGGTGGCGGGGTTCCACACCGAATAGTCGACGCCGTTCAGGACGCCGCTCAGATCGTGCGAGCGATGGCGCAACAACGCGTCGAGCCCGCCACCCTGGGCGAGGGTCTGGATTTCACGGGCGTAGGTCGGACTCACGGTGGTGATGCGGTCGCTGTAGTAGAGGCCCGCCTTGAGGAACGACAACTGCCCATAGAATTCGACGCCATGCATGCTGAAGAAGTCGTCCGGCAACGCCAACTGGCCGAACTGATGCGCCGGGAAGACCCCCTGATACGCGAGGTTGTGCACCGTGAAGACGCTGCGCGCGAACGAGCGGCCGTGCTGCCGCTCGGCCGCTTTCAGATAGGCGGGTGCGAGCCCGGCGTGCCAGTCGTGCGCATGGACGATCTGCGGCGCCCACGCCGGGTCGAGGTGCTGCGCCAGTTGGGCGGCAACCCAGCCGAGCAGGGCGAAGCGCTGCGCGTTGTCGCCGTACGGTACGTGCTCGTCGTTCAGATACGGATTGCCGGGCCGGTCGTACAGCGTGCCCGCGCGGATCACGTAGACGATCAGGCCGTTCGACGGCAGCGTGCCCTGTTCGAGCGTGACACCCGGCGAGTCGAACCGGCGGCCCAGCTGCGCGATGGGCCGCAAGTCGGTCAAGCCCGCGACCACCGCCGGAAAGCCGGGCAGCAGCACGCGCACATCGGCGCCGCGCTCGATCAGCGCGGGCGGCAATGCGCCCGCGACGTCGGCGAGACCGCCCGTTTTGAGGAGGGGATACAGCTCGCTTGCGACGTGCAGGGCGCGAATCGTCATAGGCTCGGTCTCGTTCCTGTTAGGGCGGGTGCGTAAGGTCCAGGTCTACACGGGCAAAGCGCGGGCAAAGCGGGCAGCGGCGTCAGCCCCGTTCGTTTTGCCGTTCCGGCGCGCGACACGTGCTTCAGGTGCCTTTCTGCCGCAGTGCATCGGGCGTGACCAGCACGACGCCGTCGTCGGTGCGATAGAAGCGTTCGGCGTCGGCCGTCGGATCTTCGCCGATCACTGTGCCGTCCGGAATGGTGCAGCCGCGGTCTATCACCACTTTCTGCAGCCGGCAGCTCGCGCCGACGGTGACCTGCGGCAATAAGACTGCCTCATTGATATTACAGAACGAACTCACTTTCACATTCGACGACAGCACGGAACGCGAAATCTGCGAGCCCGAGATCACGCAGCCGCCGCACACGATCAGATTGTTGCCGGTGCCTTGCAAGCCTTTCAGGTCGCGTACGAATTTGGCGGGCGGCAATTGCTCCTGATACGTCCAGATCGGCCAGTTGCGGTCGTACAGGTCGAGCGTCGGAATGGTGGAGGCAAGGTCGAGGTTGGCTGCCCAGTAGGCGTCGATCGTGCCGACGTCGCGCCAGTACGGCTCCACGGTCGGGTCCGACGACACGCACGACATACTGAAGGGATGCGCGATCGCCGTGCCTTGCGTGACGACGCGCGGCAGGATGTCCTTGCCGAAGTCGTGATCGGTGTCGACGCTCGAGATGTTCTCTTCGAGCAGCGCGTACAGGTAATCGGCGCTGAATACGTAAATGCCCATGCTGGCCAGCGCCGAATCCGGGCGGCCCGGCATGGCGGGCGGATCGGCGGGTTTCTCGACGAAACCGGTCACGCGGCGGTTTTCATCGACGGCCATCACGCCGAAGGCCACCGCGTCCATGCGCGGCACCTCGATGCAGCCGACCGTGCAATCCGCGCCGCTTTCCGCATGGTCGGCAATCATGCGCGTGTAGTCCATCTTGTAGATATGGTCGCCCGCCAGCACCACCACGTATTTCGGCCGGATCGAGCGGATGATGTCGAGATTCTGGAACACGGCGTCTGCGGTGCCGCGATACCAGTGGGCGCCTTCCACACGTTGTTGCGCCGGCCACAGATCGATGAATTCGCCGAATTCGCCGCGCAGGAAGCCCCAGCCGCGCTGCAAATGGCGCAATAGCGAGTGCGCCTTGTATTGCGTGACGACCGCGATGCGGCGGATGCCGGAGTTCAGACAGTTGGAGAGCGCGAAGTCGATGATCCGGTATTTGCCGCCGAAGTGCACCGCCGGTTTGACTCGCTTGTTGGTGAGCGGCCCGAGCCGCGTGCCCCGTCCGCCCGCGAGGACGATGGCGAGGGTGGTGCGTTGCAGATCGTTCAGCCGTGCCGGAGTTTCCATGTTTGTCTCCTTTCTCGGCCAGAGATAGCGTTTTAGCTGTCGATCGGAGTGCGAGCTTTAGCTGTCGATCAGAGTTCGCGCTTTATTTAGCGCGTTACTCCGATCTCATGCAAAGCTCGTTACTCCGATCCCCTGCAAAGCACTGACTCTGGTCCCATGCAAGATGGTTGCTGGTTAGTATGCCCCGGATGGTCTCGTGCTCTCGCTCCGCGCCATTGATTCGTGCTGCCAGGCGGCACCGTCTTCGCGGGCCCGTCTGCTAGTTCTAGCACCGATTTGGCGCGGACGAATAGTGCTGATTGTGCGGATGCCGCTTGGACGGGCGCCTTTCGAACGATCAACCCTTGCATGGGACGCATCCGTGCGGCACGACACATAGAGCGCTAGATGCAGCGCCGCAATATGCGTGCCAAACCGGCCGATGCCGCCGTGAGCTTGCGCGCGCGGCAGCAAAGTCTGGCGGCGCGTCGTAGAATCGTGCGCTCTGAACGGGGTTCGGGCGTTGGCTTGCCGGCGCGCGGCCTGCACGCTTTACGCTGATTTCTCTTGGCAAAAAACATTCGATGAATCTCCGCCGCCAGTCTCTGTTTGTCATTTTGAGCGCCTGTATGCTAGCCGCAGCGCCCCGGGTTTTCGCCACCACGCCGGCCAGCGCTGCTGCTACGGGGAATCCGGCTAGTTCTGGTCTTTCGGGTGTTTCGGGTGTTTCGGGTCTCTCGACTACCAAGCCTGGTTCCGCGGCAGCCGGCAGCGCGCCGGCAGCAACGGTCGACAACAGCGGTCCGGCGTACGGCCCCGAGTTGCAAGGCTTCAACTATCCGGCGCCGGTCGGGCAATTCGACTTCACCTCGCAAGGTGTGACGTTGCACATGGCGTATATAGATATCAAGCCGGAGCACGCGAACGGCCGCACGGCCGTGTTGCTGCACGGCAAGAACTTCTGCGCGGCGACGTGGGACGTGACCATTCATCGTCTGAGCGACGCCGGCTATCGCGTGATCGCGCCGGACCAGATCGGTTTTTGCAAATCGAGCAAGCCGGAGCACTATCAGTACAGTTTCCAGCAACTGGCGCGCAATACGCATGCGTTACTCGAATCGCTCGGCGTGACCGATGCGACCGTCATCGGCCATTCGACCGGCGGCATGCTCGCGATACGTTATGCGCTGATGTATCCGCATGAGACCCAGCAACTGGTGCTGGTCAATCCGATCGGCCTCGAGGACTGGAAGGCGAAGGGTGTCCCGTCCTTATCGGTCGACCAATGGTACGAGCGCGAACTGAAGACGACGGCGGACAGCATTCGCCGTTACGAACAGGCGACCTATTACGCCGGCCAGTGGCGCGCCGACTATGAGCCGTGGGTGCAGATGCTGGCGGGGATGTACCGCAGCCCCGGCAAACAGATCGTGGCGTGGAATTCCGCGCTGCTGTACGACATGATTTACACGCAGCCGGTGGTGTACGAACTGGGCCACCTGAGCATGCCGACGCTGCTGCTGATCGGCCAGAAGGACACGACCGCGATTGCCAAAGACGCGGCCCCGCCCGAGATACGCGCGAAGCTCGGCCACTACCCCGAGCTGGGCAAGGCCGCGGCAAAGGCGATTCCGCACGCGACGCTCGTCGAATTCGCCAATTTGGGGCATGCGCCGCAAATGCAGGATCCGCAGGCGTTTCATCAGGCGCTGCTCGATGGGCTGGCGGCGGTGCCGGCAAATCGGTGAGTGTCAGCGCGCCGTCTGAGCTTTGCCCGAGGTCAGAGCCTGGGCGTGCGCTCGAGTTGAAGTCCTTTGGTCGCGGTCCGAGCTTGGCACGAGCTTGAGTTCAAGCCTGGAAATGAGTTCGAACTCGCACCGCGCTGACTGGGCGCGGTGAGCGTGGCGGTTGAGTAACCTGATGTTCGTGCGCCAAGGGCGGCCGACCGATCGACGCAAAAAGAAGGGCGACCTGTGCTGATACAGGTCGCCCTTTTTGCTGCTTGCCGGTGTTGTTATTTACCGGCGCTCAACTCTTCGCGCACTTGCGCGGCGATCTCGAACGAACGCAGCCGTGCTTTGTGATCGTAGATTTGCGCGGTCAGCATCAATTCATTTGCGCCGGTTTGATCGATGATGGACAGCAGTCCTTCGCGTACCACGTCGCGATCGCCGATCACGGAGCAGGCGAGCGAATGCGCGACGCCGTTCAACTCCATCTCCGACGCTTCAATCCGCTCGACCGGCGGCTGCAACTGACCGGGCGTGCCGCGCCGCAGATTGACGAACTGCTGCTGGAGCGAGGTGAAGAGACGCCGCGCTTCGTCGTTGCTATCGGCGGCGAACAGATTGACGCCGACCATGGCGTAGGGCTTATCGAGCGTCGCTGACGGACGGAATTGCTCGCGATAGACCTTCAGCGCGGTGAACATATGGTCGGGCGCGAAGTGCGACGCGAACGCGAATGGCAGACCGAGTGCCGCGGCCAGTTGCGCGCTGTACAGCGACGAGCCGAGCAGCCACAGCGGCACATGCAGACCCGCGCCGGGGACTGCGAGAATGCGCTGGCCTGGCACGGGGTCGGCGAAATAGCGTTGCAACTCGACGACGTCGTCGGGGAAGGAATCCGCGCTATTTTGGAGATCGCGGCGCAGCGCGCGGGCGGTGTTTTGATCGGTGCCGGGTGCGCGGCCGAGGCCCAGGTCGATGCGATCTGGATAGAGCGAGGCGAGGGTGCCGAACTGTTCCGCGATGACGAGCGGTGCGTGGTTCGGGAGCATGACGCCGCCCGAGCCGACGCGGATGGTTTTTGTTCCGCCTGCGACGTGGCCGATTACCACTGCGGTGGCTGCACTGGCGATGCCGGTCATGTTGTGGTGTTCTGCCAGCCAGAAGCGGCGGTAGTGCCAGGTTTCCGCGTGTTGGGCGAGGTCCAATGTGTTTCTGAACGCGTCCGCGGGGGTGGCACCTGCGGTGACGGGCGATAGGTCGAGGACCGAGAAGGGGATCATTTTCTGTTCATGTGATGTTTCGGGCGCTTTCGCGCGATGGGGCATTGTGGCAAAGGTTTTGGTTTTCTGCTGATGGTTGGGGGATGTCCACGTTCGTGGAAGGGGGTTGTTTTTGCCTGTTCGGCGAGGGGTGCCTGCGCGGCGCTTTTTCGGTGCGCCCGCGGTGTTGGCCTTTCCTTGCTTTGTTAGTGGTTTATTAGCGTTGCCCCTGTGCGGGGCGGCACCTACTTCTCTTTGCCGGCCGCAAAGAGAGTAGGCAAGAGAAAGCGGCTCAAACCGCTAATTCTTAAGCGGGTCCCCCGCGCAGCCACGGTAGTGGTGCATCTGGAATCCGTGTTCTCGCGCATTCGGCGTGAGTGACAAGGCAGTCATACATCCGGCGGCGCTTCGCGCGCCGCGGGGCACCTCCTAAAATCGCCCGCTGCGTTTTGGTGCTCTCGGTTTTTGTTGGGCACCATGAATCACGGGCACGGGCAACAATCTCGGCATCGGCCTTAGCTGCAGGCAACAGCTACAGCCATTGCAGTACGCCGACATTCATTCGGCGGGGATGAGTGCAGAGGCACTTCACCGAGGCGAAGCCGATGGCCCCCACCGAGCGAAAACGAAGCCCCTGGTTTCCCATGCAGACCTATCCGCGACGCACGCAGTGCGGAGTGGGAGCAAATGAGCCCTTAGTCACTCACGTCGAATGTGCGGGGGCACGGATTCCAGATGCACCACTACCGTGGCTGCGCGGGGGGACCCGCTTAAGAATTAGCGGTTTGAGCCGCTTTCTTTACTTATCTTTCTTTGCGGCGGCGGCAAAGAAAGTAAGTGCCGCCCCGCACAGGGGCAACGCTAATAGACCACTAACAAAACAAGGAAAGGCCAACACCATAAAACCACAGACAAACAAAGCCCCGCGCAGCCCAACCCATTACACTCAAACCCGATAAACATATACCCGATCAATATTTAACAACCGCATGTAGCACTGCTACCTTAAACCCCTCAACCAGAGCAGCAAATCCAGCCAGCAAAAAGCCACCGCCCCGCCGGGCAAAAAACCCCACCTAGGGAGACACACACCGTGTCCATCGAATTCATCGGCATGATCCAGACCCGCAAGGTGTCTGAAACCCACACACCGCAAGGTCCAATCATCGACATCGACTATGTCGAACAATTCGCCCGCGCACATGAAGCCGCAGGCTTCGATCGAATCCTCGTGCCGCATCATTCGACCAGCCCCGACGCGCTCCTCACCATCGCCCACGCGGCCAGCGTCACCAGCAAAGTGCACTTCATGCTCGCGCATCGCCCAGGCTTCGTCGCGCCCACGCTCGCGGCGCGCCAGCTGTCAACACTGGATCACTACTCGGGCGGCCGGCTCGCCGTGCACATCATCTCCGGTGGCGACGACGCCGAACAGCGCCGCGACGGCGATTACCTCTCGCATGACGAACGCTACGCCCGCACCGACGAATACCTGCATATCCTGCGCCGCATCTGGACCGAAACGAAACCCTTCGATCACAACGGCCCGTACTACCGCTTCGAACAAGGCTTCTCCGAAGTGAAACCGGTGCGGCAACCCCATATCCCTGTGTATTTCGGCGGCGCATCCGCGCCCGCGCTCGAAATCGCCGGACGTCATGCGGACGTCTACGCGCTCTGGGGCGAATCGAAGGCGCAAGTGCGCGAGCAGGTCGCCCGCGTGCGCGCGGAAGCCGCCAAACACGGCCGTACCGTGCGTTTTTCAGTGTCGTTCCGGCCCATTCTTGCCGCCACCGAAGCAGCCGCCTGGGAACGCGCGGAGCACATCCTTGAAGAAACCAAGCGGCTGCGTGCGGCGCAAGGACTCGGTGTCGGCGGCCCGGCGCAAAGCGAAGGCGCGCGGCGGCTGCTCGCGGCATCCGGTGAATCGGATCGCGTCGATGAACGTCTGTGGACCGGCGTCGCCAAGGAAATCGGCGGACGCTCGAATTCGACCGCGCTGGTCGGTACGCCTGAACAGGTCGCCGACACGCTCGCGGAGTATTACGCGCTTGGCGTCTCGACCTTCCTCGTGCGCGGCTTCGATCCGCTCGAAGACGCCATCGACTACGGCCGTGAACTGATTCCGGCCACCCGCGAACGCATCGCACGCGTCGAACGCGTCGAACGCGCGGCAGCCTGAACGGAGCCACGATGACTGATCTGTCCGCAGCACGGCAAAGCACCCTGGTGCAGCAAAGTGCCCCCGCACGGCCAAATACTCAGGTGCAGCAAAGTGCCGTCGCACTGCAAGACACCCGCGCACTGCAAAGTACCCCGGTACTTCACAGTGCCCCAACGCTTCAAAACACCTCAGATACACCGCCGCTCCAGCGTCACGCGCCACTCCAAAAATTCTGGTTCGACGACGTCCCGCCGCGCGAAAGCATCGCAGCCGAACGGCGTTATCGGCAAGAACGGCTCGCCGTGGCGTTTCGCCTGTTCGCGCGCTACGGTTTCGATCAGGGGCTCGCCGGCCATATCACCGCGCGCGATCCGGAGTGGCCCGATCACTTCTGGGTCAATCCGTTCGGCAAGCATTTCGGCCGCATTCGCGTGTCCGATCTGCTGCTGGTGAATGCACAAGGGGAAATCGTAGTCGGCGACGGGCCGCTGAATCAGGCGGCTTTCGCAATTCACGCGGCGATTCACGAGGCGCGCCCCGATGTGGTCGCTGCCGCGCACACGCATTCGCTCTACGGCAAGGCATGGTCGACGCTTGGCCGTACGCTCGACCCGTTCACGCAGGACTCATGCGCGTTCTATCAGGATCACACCTTGTTCGACGACTTCCGCGGCGTCGTGCTCGATACCGGCGAAGGCGCGCGTATCGCCGCAGCGCTGGGCGAGAGAAAGGCAGTCATCCTGAAGAATCACGGCATCCTCACGGCGGGCCCGAGCGTCGAAGCCGCGGCCTGGTGGTATATCGCCCTCGACAACGCCTGCCATGCGCAACTGCTTGCCGAAGCCGCCGGCACGCCGCAAGCCATCCCGCACGACGTCGCCACACTCACGCACGAGCAGGTCGGCCGCCCGGGCGGCGCGCTATTTGCGTTCCAAAGCCTGCTGGAAGGGCTGGTCGAAGTCGAACCCGACGTCCTGACCTGAGTACTCCCTTACATGATCCAACGTTTCGAATCGCCGGTTTCGCTCCGGCGCCGCCGGCTCGTGTCCGTGCTGCCCGCAGCCGCATTGCTCGGCGCAGCAGGCACAGGCCTGTTTCCGATTGCCGCCGATGCAGCCACACCGGCCGCCGGCGAGAAAGCCGATTCGCACGCCGATCCGCACGCCGATCTCAGCAAGGTCCGGTTGCGCGTCGCCACCTACAAAGGCGGCGACGCAACGCTGCTGAAAACCGCCGGGCTCGCGAATACGCTGTACACCATCGACTGGTCCGAATTTCAGTCCGGCAACGCGATGATCGAGGCGATGAACGGCGGCTCGCTCGACATCGCCTCGGGTAGCGAGATCCCACCGATCTTCGCGCAGATGCAGAACGCACAGGTACGCGTGATCGCCGTCTACAAGGACGACGTCAACAATCAGGTCGTGCTGGTCCCCAAGGGCTCGACGATCCGCTCGATAGCCGATCTGAAGGGCAAACGCGTCGGCTATCTGCGCGCCACCACGACGCATTACTACCTGCTGCGCATGCTCGACGAAGCAGGGCTATCGTTCAACGATATTCAGGCCACCTCGCTCGCGCCGCGCGACGGTTTTGCCGCGTTCAACGCCGGTTCGCTCGATGCCTGGGCGATCTACGGCTACAACGTGCCGCTCGCGATCTCGCAAGCGGGTGCGCGCGTGCTGAAAAACGCCAACGGCTATCTGTCCGGCAACTATCTTTACTACGGTCATCCGGCGGTGCTCGCCGACCCGCAAAAGTGGGCCGCATCGGCGGACTTGCTGGTGCGGCTGCAGCGCGCCTGCACGTGGTTCGGCCAGCATCAGGATGTCTACGCGAAGGTGTTGTCCGCGGAATTGCGCGTACCCGAGGAGGCGATCCGCTTGTTGTATCGCAACCAGAGCCAGGCGCGTCGCGTCACGGGCGTCACGCCGGCGGACATCGCGAGCGAGCAGCAGGTTGCCGATACGTTCGCGCGTGCAGCGGTCATCGACCGGCACGTCGATGTCGCACCGTTATGGACCGACACCTTCAACGCCGCGCTCGCCCACGGTGCGTGACCGGTTCAAGCCACTCCACTTTGTGACCATTCGATGACTCAAGCTTTGAGGCCGGACCGGCTGCGCGCGTTCGTCGGCCGGATTGCGTCGCTCGTCGACGAACGCGTGCCCGAAGCGCATCTGCTCGACGCAGGCGGTGACGCACTGCGCGAGCTGATCGCCCACGACGACTGGCTGCCCGACGCTTTCGCGCAGCCCGATCCCGAGCGCTATCAGCAATTCCTGCTGCACGCCGATTCGCAGCAGCGTTTTTCAATTGTCAGTTTTGTATGGGGACCGGGTCAGTCGACGCCGGTGCACGATCACACCGTATGGGGTTTGATCGGCGTATTGCGTGGTGCGGAAATTGCTCAGGAATATCGCATCACGTCAGGGTGTTTACTGGAGGAAGAGGGCGCGGCGAGGCGCCTCGATACCGGCGCGGTGGATGCCGTGTCGCCGCGCATCGGCGATATCCATCGTGTGAGTAATGCTTTTCACGATCGTGCGTCGATCAGCATTCACGTGTACGGTGGAAATATTGGCGCAGTGACGCGTTCCGTCTACCCGGCCGACGGCGGCCGCAAACCCTTTATCTCCGGTTACTCGAACGACGTGTTGCCCAATATCTGGAATGTTGCAAAGGAGTTTCCGATCCCATGAGTTTCGCTACAGAGTTTCGTATCCGATCATTCAAAGACGTGCGCCGCGCACTGCTCGAACGCGAGGAAATCGCGCTCGTCGACGTGCGCGAGGAAGATCCGCACGCGCGCAGTCATCCGCTGTTCGCGGCCAACCTGTCGCTGTCGCGTCTCGAACTGGAAGCGCCTGTGCGTTTGCCGCGCCGCGACGTGCCGGTGGTTGTATTCGACGACGGCGAAGGGCTTGCCGAGCGCGCCGCGCGCCGTCTGAGCGAGCTGGGTTATACCGATGTCGCGTTGCTCGAAGGCGGTTTGCAAGGCTGGCGCGAGGCGGGCAGCGAGTTGTTCCAGGACGTGAACGTGCCGAGCAAGGCATTCGGCGAGCTGGTCGAAACCGAACGTCATACGCCCTCGCTGGCCGTGCAGCAGGTGCTGGCGCTGCTCGACCATGAAGCCGATGTCGTGGTGCTCGACGCGCGCCGCTTCGACGAATACCAGACCATGAATATTCCCGGCAGCATCAGTGTGCCGGGCGCGGAACTGGTGCTGCGCGCCCGGCAGCTCGCACCGAATCCCGCAACACGGATCATCGTCAATTGCGCGGGGCGCACGCGCAGCATCATCGGTGCGCAGTCGCTGATCAATGCGGGCGTGCCGAATCCGGTGGCGGCGCTGCGCAACGGCACCATCGGCTGGACGCTGGCCGGTCAGGCGCTCGCACACGGCAGTTCGCGCCGTTTCGATCCGATCATCGACGACACACACCGTCTCGCCGCCGCCGATTCCGCGCGCGAGGTGGCCGATCGTGCAAGGGTAGGCCGCACGTCGCGCGACGAAGCGCGTCGCTGGGCCGACGAAGCGGTGCGCACCGTCTATCGCTTCGATGTGCGCACGCCGGAAGAATACGAAGCGGGACACGTACCCGGTTTTCGCAATGCGCCCGGCGGTCAGCTCGTTCAGGAGACCGACATGTTCGCGCCGGTGCGCGGCGCGCGTGTAATCCTCGCCGACAGCGATGGCGTGCGTGCGAACATGACAGCGTCGTGGCTCGCGCAGATGAACGTCGAGGTGTACGTGGTGGATGGCTTGGGCAACGCGGACTTCGGCGAAAAAGGCCCGGCGCCCGCCGCGCGTTACGCACCCGCGCCGCCGCCTGTCGATGAGATCACGCCGTCCGGGCTGGTTGCGCTTCTGCAATCGCCTGGCACCGTCGTGCTGGATTTCACGACCAGCGCGAATTATGTGAAGCGCCATATTCCAGGCGCGTGGTTCGCGATTCGTGGGCAACTCGATCAGGCGTTGCGCAAGCTGCCGGATGCGCAGCGTTATGTGGTGACCTGCGGCAGCAGTCTTCTTGCTCGCTTTGCGGCGCCCGAGTTGGCGGCGTTGACGGATAAGCCGGTGCAGGTGCTAAGCGGTGGCACGAATGCGTGGATCGAGACCGGCCTCGCCGTGGAAAGTGGCGAGACGCGTCTGGCGTCGCCGCGGATCGATCGTTATCGCCGCCCGTATGAAGGAACCGATAACGCGCGCGAAGCGATGAACGCGTATCTGGAATGGGAGTACGGGCTCGTTGCTCAACTCGGACGCGACGGTACGCATGGTTTTCGCGTGCTGTGAGGTGCGGGTTTGCGAATTTCGTCGATCTCCATGATAAGCGGTGACTCGATTCGATAAGTGCGGCAGGGGTGCAGGATTCGTGCGCTCGATGACACCCGCATCGATGCACGCGCATCCCTCGCTGCTCAATAAAATTCGCATATTTGCTTAGCAGAATAATGCGTTTGTCTTATACAGATGCGTGCCTTATCGTCGATAGCACTTCACCTGGATGCCACGACGACATCGCCGCTATGACGACTTCCCGCTCTTCTTTTTCCATGTTGCCACGCGCGTTCCTCAAACCGCTCGCCGTGGCAATGCTCGCACTGTGCGCGACCGTTTGCGCAACGCAGTCCTATGCAGCGGATCTACCGGTACTCAAAGTCGGCGACCAGTCCTTGCAAACGCGCGGCATTCTCGAAGCATCCGGTCAGCTCAAAGACCTGCCGTACAAGATCGAATGGTTCAACTTTCCAGCCGCGCAACCGCTCGGCGAAGCACTGAATGCCGGTGCCGTGGATGTCGGCGGCCTGGGCGACGCCCCACTGGTGTTCGCCCTCGCTGCCGGCGCGCGGGTACGTGCCGTCGCGGCAACCCGGTCGACTCCGCTGGATCTGGCGATCGTCGTCGGCGCGCATTCGCCGTTGAACGATGCAGCGAGGCTGAAGGGCAAACGCATCGCCACGACACGCGGTTCGATTGGCCACTATCTCGCGCTCGCGGCCTTGAAGAAGGCCAACGTGCCGCTGACCGACGTGTCGTTCGTTTTCCTCGCACCCGCCGATGCGAAGGCGGCGCTTGCGTCGGGCAGCGTCGATGCATGGTCGGTGTGGGATCCGTACACCGCACTCGGTGAAGCACGCGATCACGACCGCATCATCGCGAACGGCGTTGGCTTGTCCGAAGGACTCAGCTATCAGGTTGCAACCGAACGCGCGATCACGGACAAGCGCGCGCAACTCGCCGACTTCCTGCGACGTGTGGCGATTGGCCAGCGTTGGGCGCTTTCGCATCCCGACGAGGTGGCGGCCATGCAGTCAAAAGTCACCGGCCTGCCGACCGATGTGCTGAAGACCGACTATCAGCGTGGCCAGGTGCATCCGGTAGCGATCGACGACAGCGTTATCACTGCGCAGCAGCGTACGGCCGATACCTACGAAGCCGCCAACGTGATTCGTGCGCATCTCGACGTGCGCACGAGCTTCGATCGCAGCTTCCCGCTGCCTTGACGCGGCTTGCCGGAGTCCTCGTATGAACGCCCCGATTGCCGAAAGTGCGGTGACGCGCCGTCATCCACCGCTCGATAGCGATGCGTTCGACGCGCTGCTCGCGCTGCTCACGAGCAAGTTCGCGGACAGTGCGGCTCACTACGACCGCACGGCGGAATTTCCGCACGCCAATCTGGCGCGCCTGCACGAATTCGATCTGCTTTCGTTGACGGTGCCCGCATCGCTTGGCGGTGCGGGGGCGAGCTTGCCGCAGGCCTTGAACGTGGTGCGCGCGGTGGCGCGCGGCGAGCCATCCACGGCACTGGTGCTGGTGATGCAATACCTGTTTCATCATCGCTTGCAAGGCAACCCGCATTGGCCTGTCGAGCTGCGTGAACGCGTGGCGCGGGATGCGGTGCGCGATGGCGCACTGATCAACTCGCTGCGGGTCGAGCCCGAACTGGGTACGCCGGCGCGCGGCGGCTTGCCGTCGACGATCGCGAAGCGCAGCGCTGGCGGTTGGATCATCGACGGCAGCAAGCTGTACTCGACCGGCAGCCCTGGCCTGACCTGGCTCGCGGTGTGGGCGCGCAGCGACGAGACGCCGCCGCGCGTCGGTGTGTGGCTGGTGCGTCGCGATACACCCGGTGTGCGGGTCGGCGGCGAGTGGAATCATCTGGGCATGCATGCCACGGGCAGTCACGAACTCGTGTTCGACAAGGTGTTCGTGCCGGCTGCGCATGCGGTTGACGCCCATCTGGCTGGCGAGCCGGGTGCCGGTCTCGACGCACTTGGTCTTGCGTGGATGAGCGTGCTGTTGTCCGCGGTCTATGACGGCGTCGCGCGAGCCGCGCGCGACTGGTTCGCGCAATGGGCCGCCAGGCGCAGGCCCGACAATCTCGGCGCGCCGCTCGCGAGCCTGCCCGCGTTCCAGCAGACGCTCGGACGTATCGACGCGCTGCTGTTCAGCAATCGCGTGTTGCTCGATGCGAGCGCGCATGCCGAACGTGTGACGCTCGACGAAGCGCCGCTCGTTAAATACACAGTGACGAATCAGGCCATCGAGGCGGTGCAACTGGCGGTCGAGGCGAGCGGCAATCCCGGCTTGAGTCGTGACAATCCGCTCGAGCGTCACTATCGCGACGTGCTGTGCGCGCGGATTCATACGCCGCAGAACGATTCGGTGCTGCAGGGGGCGGGGCGCGTGGGCTTCGCTGCGTTTATCCACGCGTGAGGCGAGCCGCGCCAGCACTGCGTAAGCCGGGTGCGAAGCCGGTGCCGCGAGCCGCAAATCCTCTGCCTATTCGGTGTAAACGCGCTCTCGTCTAAATCCGCCAATCCGTTTAGATTAGCTGCACTTGGAAGGCTTATCGAGGGACCAGGGCGGCCAATCAAGCAGCGGTCTGCCATTCCGGCGATGGCGCAAGGTCAGAGGCCAAGGTCTCTCACTGCTTCGCCGGAACCGGACCGCTGCGCGTCGTCCACGGTGCTTCGCTTCAAGCGGCCATTCGGCTATCTGGCCGTTATCCCGTTCCCGGTTGACCGTATCGACCGATTCCGGCGACGCTTTGCACAGCGTCGCCTTTTTCCTTGTGGCGCCCGTTTTCGCGGGTTTCGCCCCCTTCAGCCGCAAATCCACTCCGCATAACGGTCGATGGCGCCTTGCCAGCCTCGCTCGCGGATTTTTTCGTGCGCGGTTATCCTGTAGGACGCCCCGAAGGAAGCCCCGTTGAGGGTGCCCCGGAGGAAAGCCCCCTTGGGAGGCATCTGTAGGAAGTCCCCTTGGAGGACACCCGACACAACAGGATGCGAGCGGATTGCCGCTTCGTGTCCATACAGGAAACTCGCTGTGAGCCTCAAACTGCTTACTGTCGCGATGCTGGCCGCGTGCGTTGCGCTGACCGGTTGCGACGACCAACAGAGCGACCGCGCCGTGCAAAAACTCAAGGAATTCTTTAACGCCGTCAAACCGGACGCGTTACTACTCAATAATATGACGCCGGGCACCACGACCGAGGCGCAGATTCGCGATCAGATGGGCAAGCCGGAAACCGAGCGCACGTTTACCGACGGCTCGAAGCGTTTCGAATATCCGCGCGGCCCGCAAGGACTGAACACGTACATGGTCGACATCGACCGTGATGGCAAATTGCAATCGATCACGCAGGTGCTGACCGCCGAGAACTTCGCGAAGATTCGTATGGGCATGACCGAAGACGAGGTGCGCCGCCTGCTCGGCAAGCCTGGTCAGATTGCCGTGTTTCCGCTCAAGCCGGAAACCGTATGGAGCTGGAAGTGGCGCGAGGGTGGTGTGACTGAAGAAGGCATTTTCAACGTGCACTTCGATCAATATCTGAAGGTGTACACGACATCGCGCTCGGATGTGATACGTGGGCGATAGCGGATAAAAGGCAGGGAACAGATGATACATCGACGTCGATACAGCCGTATCGGGCTGGTGTTGGGTGGGGGTGCTGCACGTGGCTGGGCGCATATCGGCGCGATTCGCGCGTTGCACGATGCGGGTATCAAGCCGGATGTGGTGTGCGGCACGTCGATCGGCGCACTGGTGGGCGCCGTGTATGCCAACGGCGATCTCGACTGGCTGGAGGAATGGGTTTCCAAGCTCACCTGGCAAACCGTGGTGAGGCTGCTCGATCTGCGTTTTTCGGGCGGCTTGCTTGGCGGGCGCAAGGTGATCCAGATATTCGCGGACAAATTCGACGGCCGCTCGATCGCGCAATTGAACATGCCGTTCGCGGCGGTGGCCACCGAACTCGATTCGGGCCGCGAGAGCTGGTTGCAGGACGGCAGCGTGGTGGACGCGGTGCGCGCTTCGATTGCGATTCCGGGGATTTTCACGCCGGTGTTTTACAACGGCGTGTGGCTGGTGGACGGCGGCTTGAGCAATCCGGTGCCGGTTTCGGTGGCGCGCGGCATGCGGGCGGACTGCGTGATCGCGGTCGATCTGAACAACGACATTCTGAATGGGCGCGATTTTGGTGGCGCGGCGGTCGAGACGCCGGCACTCGACCCGGATGTGCCGCCGCCGGTCGCGCTGCGGCGTAATGGGAAGCCCTGGCCACGCTGGCTGGCACCTGCTGAAGGACGCGCTTCCGATGATGTGCGTGTGGCGCCGGCGCCGAGTGCTCGGGTGCCGTCGATGCTGAGTTCGATTGCACAGAGCATCGACATCATGCAGGTGCGGATTTCGCGGAGCCGGCTGGCGGGTGAGCCGGCGGATATTTTGATTCAGCCGCGGCTGGGGGGAATGGGGATTTTTGATTTTCATCGGGCGGGGCCGGCGATTGAGGAGGGGCGCGCGGCGGTGGAGTATATGTTGCCGGCTATTCGGGCTCGATTAGGGATTGAATGAGGGCCTTTTTTGCCTGCGCGGCGCTTTGTTTGGTTGTGGTTTTATGGTGTTGGGCTTTCCTTGGGCTGGTTGCCTGCTCGCCGCTTGACTTCCAATACGGTTGCTTCTCTTTGCGGCCGGCAAAGAGAAGTAGGTGCCGCCCCGCACAGGGGCAACGCAAATAGACCACTAACAAAGCAAGGAAAGGCCAACACCGCAGGCACACCGAAAAAGCGTCGCGCAGGCAAAACCCCCCACTGAGGCCTATCGCAAAAGCGACCCAAAACTTGCTAAATCACGGCGGCGCGCAGCGCAAACTCCGGACCTTACAAAACCCCACCGCCCCCAAAACCAAGCCCTACAAGCCCCCAGCCACAGCAAAAAGCCCAATTGCTGCACAGCAACATCCCACCCATTCCCCTTTGAGAAAATAATTTCCGCTTGCGAGACTCCGCGCCATGCCGGATGAGTCGGGCAGGCCTAACCCGCCCCCATCCATGACATCCTCAATGAAACCTGGATGGAGACACGCGTGTTCCTTTACGGCTTTGGTCCGGTGTTGCTGGCCGGCACGATCCAGACGATCGAGCTGTCCGTCCTGTCGCTGGCAGCCTCCGTGCTGCTCGGCCTCGCGGGCGCGGCGGCGAAACTCTCCTTCAATCGCCCGCTCAGGGCAATCGCAACCGGCTATACGACCCTGATCCGCTCAGTACCCGACCTCGTGCTGATGCTGCTGCTGTTCTACAGCATCCAGATCGCTGTCAACAATCTCACCGACGCGCTCGATCTCCCCCAGTTCGATATCGATCCGTTCGTTGCCGGCGTGCTCACGCTCGGCTTCATCTACGGTGCGTACTTCACCGAAACCTTCCGCGGCGCGTTTCTCGCGGTGCCGCGCGGTCAGCTCGAGGCAGGCAGCGCCTACGGCATGAGCGGCGCCCGCGTGTTTACGCGCATCCTGTTTCCGCAGATGATGCGCTTCGCGCTGCCCGGCATCGGCAACAACTGGCAGGTGCTGGTCAAGGCCACAGCGCTGGTGTCGATCATTGGTCTCGCCGATGTCGTCAAAGCCGCCCAGGACGCCGGCAAGAGCACGTTCAACATGTTTTTCTTCATTCTGGTCGCCGCGCTGATCTATCTGGCGATCACCACCGCGTCGAACCTCGTGCTGATCTGGCTGGAAAAGCGCTACTCGATCGGCGTGCGCCACGCGGAGCTCTAAGACCATGATCGACATCCTCAATCAATTCTGGCGCGCATTCCTGTACTGGGACGGTCAGCGTATGTCGGGTCTGGCCGTCACGCTGTGGCTGCTGGTGGCGTCGATCGGGATCGGCTTTTTCATGGCGATTCCGCTTGCGGTGGCGCGGGTATCGAAGAAGCGCTGGCTGTCGACGCCGGTGCGTCTCTACACCTACGTGTTTCGCGGCACGCCGCTGTACGTGCAACTGCTGCTGATCTATACCGGCATGTACAGCCTCGAATTCGTGCGCTCGCATCAGTTGCTCGACGCGTTTTTCCGCAGCGGTTTTCACTGCGCGATTCTCGCCTTCGCACTGAACACCTGCGCGTACACAACCGAGATTTTCGCCGGCGCGATCCGTTCGACTTCACACGGCGAAGTGGAAGCGGCCCGTGCCTACGGCATGAGCTGGTTCACGATGTACCGCCGCATTGTGATACCGTCCGCGCTGCGCCGGGCGCTCCCGTTGTACAGTAACGAAGTGATCCTGATGCTGCACGCCACCACGGTCGCGTTCACGGCTACGGTGCCGGACATCCTGAAGGTGGCGCGCGATGCGAATTCCGCCACGTATCAGTCGTTCGACGCATTCGGCCTCGCCGCGCTGATTTACCTCGTGGTGTCGTTCGCGCTGGTGGCCCTGTTCCGCCGCGCCGAGCGTCATTGGCTGGGTTACCTTGCGGTGCGCACGCACTAAGCGGGCCACTGAGCAGGCATGTTTCGTTGCAGCGGCGCGGCCGGTCTGCGCCGTCACCTAGATTGATCCGTATTTTCACAGGGAGAGCATCTTGCTCCACACGACTCAAACCGAAGCTTGCAAGCTCGCCGTTCAGGACATCCACAAGCGCTACGGCGACAATGAAGTGCTCAAGGGCGTCTCGCTGAACGCGAACAAGGGCGACGTGATCAGCATCATCGGCGCGAGCGGGTCGGGCAAGAGCACCTTCCTGCGCTGCATCAATTTTCTGGAGCGGCCGAACGCGGGGCAGATCGTCGTCGACGGCGAAACGGTCAAGACCAAACCCGATCGCGCCGGCAATCTGGAAGTGGCCGACCACAAGCAGCTGCAACGCATTCGCACGAAACTCGCGATGGTGTTCCAGCACTTCAACTTGTGGGCGCACATGAACGTGATCGAGAACATCGTCGAAGCACCGATTCATGTGCTCGGCATGTCGCGTCGCGAAGCCGAAGAACGCGCGCGTGAATATCTCGAGAAGGTGGGGCTCGCGCCGCGCCTCGAGAAACAATATCCGTCGCATCTGTCGGGCGGTCAGCAGCAGCGCGTGGCCATCGCGCGTGCGCTGGCCATGAACCCCGACGTGATGCTGTTCGACGAGCCGACTTCCGCGCTCGATCCGGAGCTGGTTGGCGAAGTGCTCAAGGTGATGCAGAAGCTCGCCGAAGAAGGCCGCACGATGATCGTAGTCACGCACGAAATGGGTTTCGCGCGCAACGTGTCGAACCACGTGATGTTCCTGCACCAGGGCCGCACCGAAGAAGAGGGCCTGCCCGCCGAGGTGCTGACCACGCCCCGCAGCGAACGGCTCAAGCAGTTCCTGTCCGGTAGTCTGAAGTAACGCGCGGCTCGCGTCTTACTGATAAGCGATGGCTCGTACGTCCAACCCGGCTCGCACCACGCAGGTCGCAATCGTCGCCTTGCCGCCGGTGTCCATGTCGGGCGTCGGGCCGATTGTCGATGCGCTCAATCTCGCCAACGAAATCGACGGCCGGGCGTTGTACCGCGTGCAGGTCTGTTCATGGGACGGCCGCGCGGTGCCCTTGTCGGGCGGCGCGCAATGGCCGGCCGATGCCGCCTTCGGCGATGCGATCTCGTGCGACTGGCTGATCATCGTCAGCGAACGGTTCCAGCAATTCGCCGACTATCGTCTGTTTCTCGCGAGTCTTTCGCGCGTTGGGCAACGCACACCGCTCGTCACCGGCATTCATCACGGCGTCTGGTGGCTCGCCATGGCGGGGCAACTGTCCGGCTATCGCGTGAGCGTCAACTGGGAAACCTATCAGCAGTTCTCCGAACAGTTCGAGCGCTCGATCGTCACCCAGCAGATCTTCGAAATCGACCGTGATCGCGCCACCTGCGCGGGCGGGCAGGCAACCGTCGACTTCATGCTCGCCATGATCGGCCGCGATCACGGGCCGGAGTTGGCGGACCGGATCGCCGATACGCTCGGCGTCGGCGTGTTGCGCGCGGGCGAAGAGCGGCAGCGTATTCCGTTCGTGACCGCGCCGGGCGAGCGGCATCCGCGTCTGAACGACGCGCTGATGCTGATGGAAGCGAATATCGAAGACCCGCTGACCACCGATGAAATCGCGGGTCTCGTTGGCGTATCGCGGCGTCAACTGGAGCGGCTGTTTCGCCAGTATCTCGGCTCGATGCCGTCCAAATACTATCTCGGCCTGCGGCTTTCGAAAGCGCGCACGCAATTGCAGCGCACCAGCAAATCGGTGGTGCAGATCAGCCTTGCTTGCGGATTTTCGTCGGCGGCGCACTTTTCGAATGCTTACCGCGAACGCTTTGGTGTCACGCCGCGCGAGGATCGTCGTAACTGGATCGACAAGCAGACCGGCGCAAGCGGCGCCGCGGCCAGTGAGCCGCGGCCGGCCGCGCTGATCGAACGGCCCGATCAGGCGGATTGAGCACCATGAACGGGCGCAAAACGCGGCATGCGCGCCCCACTTGCGACAAACCCGCCCGGAAGCTCATAGAAAGCGTCGCGTATGCGCAAGACGTATCGCCTGCGGTTTCCTACACTACGTGTATTACCTCTCACCTGTAACGAGGATTTGCCATGAACGACCTGACTGTGACTCGCCAGACCTTCGACGAAGTGATGGTGCCGGTGTTTTCGCCCGCCGCCTTCGTACCCGATCGCGGTCTCGGCTCACGCGTCTGGGATACGCAAGGCCGCGACTATATCGACTTCGCCGGCGGTATCGCCGTCACCGCGCTCGGTCATGCCCATCCTGAACTGTTGAAAGTCCTGCACGAGCAGGGCGGCAAGCTGTGGCACATCGGTAACGGCTACACCAACGAACCGGTGCTGCGTCTCGCCAAACGTCTCGAAGACCTGACCTTCGCCGACCGCGCGTTCTTCGCCAACTCGGGTGCGGAAGCGAACGAAGCGGCCTTGAAGCTGGCACGCCGCGTCGCGTTCGAGCGCCATGGCGCCGACAAGGTCGAAATCATCTCGTTCACGCAGTCGTTCCATGGCCGTACGTTCTTCACCGTGAGCGTCGGTGGCCAGCCGAAGTATTCGGAAGGCTTCGGCCCGGTGCCGGCCGGCATCACCCATCTGCCGTACAACGATATTGAAGCGGTCAAGCAGGCGATCGGCGCGAAAACCTGCGCGGTGATCGTCGAGCCGATCCAGGGCGAGGGCGGTGTGATCCCGGCCGATCCGGCGTTCCTGAAGGCGCTGCGCGAAGCCTGCGATCAGCACGGCGCACTGCTGATTTTTGACGAGGTACAAACGGGTGTGGGCCGCAGCGGCTATTTCTACGCGTACCAGGACACGGGCGTGACGCCGGACATCCTGACCACCGCGAAGGCGCTCGGCAACGGTTTCCCGATCGGCGCAATGCTGACCACCAACGAACTGGCCGCGCACTTCAAGGTCGGCGTGCATGGCACGACCTACGGCGGCAATCCGCTGGGCTCGGCAATCGCCGAGAAGGTGGTCGAGTTGGTCAGCGATCCGAAGCTGCTCGAAGGCGTGCGTACTCGCAGCGAAGCATTGAAGAGTCAACTCGCCAAGCTCAACGAACGCTTTGGTCTGTTCACGGAAGTGCGTGGCAAGGGTCTGTTGATCGGTGCTGAATTGACCGATGCGTTCAAAGGCCGCGCGAAAGATTTCGTTACCGCCGCAGGTCAGCACGGCGTGATCATGCTGATGGCGGGTCCGGACGTGCTGCGTTTCGTGCCCTCGCTGATCATGCCGCTCGACGATATGTACGAAGGCTTCGCGCGTCTCGCGAAGGCGATTGAAGAGATCGTCGGCGCGAAAGCCGAAACGGCATCGAAGTGAACCACGGCGCTGAGCTAAAGCATTGAATCATGCGTCACATTCAACAGGAACGATGATGCTCTTCGTACGCCCCGGCCGCCTCGCCGATCTCGACGCGCTTGAACACATGGCGCGCACCGCGCAACCGGTGCTGCATTCGCTGCCGCACGACCGGCGTGCGCTCGAAGCGCGCGTCGCGTTGTCGGAAGACTCATTTCGCGCGGATGTCGATTTTCCGGGCGAGGAGTTCTACCTGTTCGTGCTCGAGGACGCGGAGAGCGGCAAGCTGATGGGCACGGCGAGCATTGTCGCCGCCGCCGGTTATTCGGACCCGTTCTACGCGTTTCGCAACGACGCGCTGATTCATGCGTCGCGTGAGTTGCACGTGAATCGGAAGATTCACGCGCTGACCATGTCGCATGAACTGACCGGCAAAAGCCGCTTGGCGGGCTTTTACATCGACCCGTCGCTGCGTGGCGATGCGGCCGCGCAATTGATGTCGCGGGCGCGGATGATGTATATCGCCGCGAATCGCAAGCGCTTCACGCCGGAAGTGTTCTCGCTGCTGCTCGGCGTCACCGACGACTCAGGTGTGTCGCCGTTCTGGGAGGCGGTGGGGCGCAAGTTCTTCGGCCGCAATTTTGCCGACATCGAAATTGAATCGGGTGGCCGCAGCCGCACCTTTATCGCTGAGGTAATGCCGACCTATCCGATCTATGTGCCGTTGCTTCCGGAAGCGGCGCAGCGCGTGCTCGGCGAGCCGGATTCGAAAGCGCTGCTCGCGTACGAGATTCACCTCGAAGAAGGCTTCGAGACGGATCGCTTTATCGATATTTTCGACGCGGGTCCGGTGTTGACCGCGCAGGTCGATCGCAGCGCCTGCGTGACGCGCAATGAAACACGCGTGGTGCGCGAAGCCGGTACGGCTGCCGACGGTTCGACGTATCTGGTCGCGCATAACGGTGCGGATGGCGAGTTCCGCTGCGTGCTCGGCACCTTGGCCGGCGGTAAAGCAGGCGGCGCGTCGTTGTCGCATGCGGCGCGTGCCGCGCTCGGCGTAGCGGAGGGCGACACGGTACGCTGCGTGCCGTTGCACCAGCCGCATCAGGAAGAATTTTCGGGAGACGCACAATGATCGTCGTTCGCGTTGTGCAACGAGGCGATGTGGACGCGCTCATGCGGCTCGCGCAGGAGACCGGCCCCGGTCTCACCACCTTCAAGCCGGATCGCGATGCACTCGCGGCGCGCGTTGAACGTGCGCGCCGCACGATGGAAGACAAGGCCGAGCCGCACGAAGCCGGTTATTTCTTCGTGATGGAAGACACCGGTACCGGCGACGTGGCCGGCGTATGCGGGATTGAAACCTCGGTCGGCCTGCAGCAACCCTTCTACAACTACCGCGTGAGCACGGTCGTGCACGCAAGCCAGGACCTCGGCATCTGGACGCGCATGCGCGCGCTGAACATTTCGCATGACCTGACGGGTTATGCCGAAGTGTGTTCGCTGTTCCTGAGCCCGCGTTATCGCACGAGCGGCGTCGGCGGCTTGCTGTCGCGTTCGCGCTTCATGTTTCTGGCGCAATTCCGCGAGCGTTTCCCGCAGCGGTTGTGCGCGGAATTGCGCGGCCATTTCGACGCGGAAGGCACTTCGCCGTTCTGGCGCGCGGTGGGCTCGCATTTCTACCAGATCGATTTCAACGCGGCGGACTATCTGAGCTCGCATGGCCGCAAGGCATTCCTTGCCGAGTTGATGCCGCGTTATCCGGTGTATGTCGAACTGCTGCCGGAAGAAGCGCAAGAATGCGTCGGCCTCACACATAACGACACGATTCCTGCGCGCCGCATGCTCGAATCCGAGGGACTGCGCTACGAGAATCACGTCGATATCTTCGATGCAGGCCCGGTGCTCGAATGCCATATCGCCGACTTGCGCACCGTGCGCGAAAGCGCGGTGGTGCGGGTCGAGATCGCTGATGTGCCGGCGGGCGCGCCGCAGGATGCACCGCGTTCAATGGTATCGAATACGTCGCTGGGCGATTTTCGCGTGGGCGTGGCTGCGGGCGCGCCGCGAGACGGCGTGTTCCGCATGAGCGCAGCCGAAGCGGCCGCGCTCGACGTCAAGGCAGGCGACCCGGTGCGGGTCATGCAGCTGAAACACAAACAAGGATGATCATGAGCGAGCTTTTCATCGACGGCGAATGGGCCGCCGGCACAGGACCCGCATTCGCGTCGCGCAACCCGGGTACGGGCGCGACGGTGTGGGAAGGCAACAGCGCTTCGGCGGCCGACGTCGATCAGGCGGTGCGCAGCGCGCGCCGTGCGTTCGCGGCATGGTCGGCGTTGAGCCTCGACGAGCGTTGCGGCGTGGTGCGCCGCTTCGCTGCGCTCGTGACGGAGCGCAAGGAAGCGCTTGCCGAAGCGATCGGCCGCGAGACCGGCAAACCGCTGTGGGAAGCGCGCACTGAAGCGGCTTCGATGGCGGCGAAGGTCGAGATTTCGATTCAGGCCTATAACGAACGCACCGGTGAGAAACGTTCGCCGATGGCTGACGGCACCGCCGTGCTTCGGCATCGTCCGCATGGCGTGGTGGCGGTGTTCGGACCGTATAACTTCCCGGGGCATTTGCCGAACGGGCATATCGTGCCGGCGCTGATCGCGGGTAATGCCGTGGTGTTCAAGCCGTCGGAACTCGCGCCGGGCGTGGCTAAGCTTACTGTGCAGATCTGGCACGATGCAGGCTTGCCCGCCGGCGTGCTGAACCTCGTGCAAGGCGAGAAAGAGACGGGCATTGCGCTCGCCAACCATCGGCAGATCGACGGCCTGTTCTTCACGGGTAGTTCGGATACCGGAACATTTCTGCACAAGCAATTCGGCGGCCGTCCGGAGATCGTTCTCGCGTTGGAAATGGGTGGCAATAACCCGCTCGTGATCGGCCCCGTGGCGGATGTCGACGCCGCCGTGCATCACACGATTCAATCGGCGTTTCTGTCGGCAGGGCAGCGTTGCACGTGCGCGCGCCGTATTTTCGTGCCGAACGACGCGTTCGGCGATCGTTTCGTAGCGCGCCTGACCGAAGTGACTTCGCGCATCAGCGTCGGCGAATACAACGCCGATCCTCAGCCGTTCATGGGCGCGGTGATTTCCGCGCGTGCGGCTTCGCGTCTCGTCGCGGCGCAAGAGCGTTTGCTGGCCGACGGCGCGAAAGCGCTGCTGAAGATGGAGCAGCGCGATCCGAAACTCGGCTTCGTCACGCCCGCGATTCTCGACGTGACCGCCGTGAAGGACCTGCCGGATGAAGAGCATTTTGGACCGCTGGCGCAGATCATTCGCTACAACACGTTCAGCGAAGCGCTCGATAAAGCCAACGACACCGAATTCGGCCTCTCCGCTGGCCTGCTCGCCGACGACGAAGCGCTGTGGACGCATTTTCAGGGCACCATCCGCGCGGGCATCGTCAACTGGAACCGGCCGACTAACGGTGCCTCGTCGGGCGCGCCGTTCGGTGGCCCGGGGCGTTCGGGCAATCACCGGCCGAGCGCGTACTACGCGGCCGACTACTGCGCGTATCCGATGGCGTCCGTCGAAAGCGCGCAACTGCAAATGCCCGCGAGCGTCTCGCCGGGCCTTCAATTCTAAGGATCGACGATGCAAGCCACTGAAGCCAATTTCGACGGTCTCGTCGGCCCGACCCACAACTACGCAGGGCTCTCGTTCGGCAACGTCGCCTCGCAGAACAACGAGAAGTCGGTTGCGAATCCGAAGGCCGCTGCCAAGCAGGGCCTGCGCAAGATGAAGCAGTTGGCCGATCTCGGCTTTCATCAAGGCGTGTTGCCGCCGCAGGAGCGTCCTTCGATGCGTCTGTTGCGCGAACTCGGTTTTTCGGGCGACGACGCGACGGTAATCGCACGCGTGGCCAAAGACGCGCCCGAGTTGCTGGCCGCGGCGAGCTCGGCTTCGGCGATGTGGACCGCGAATGCGGCGACGGTGAGCCCCTCGGCCGACACGCCCGACGGCCGCGTGCATTTCACGCCGGCCAATCTGTGCAGCAAGCTGCATCGCGCGATCGAGCATGAATCGACGCGCCGCACCTTGCGCGCTATGTTCAGCGACGCTGACCGGTTCGCGGTGCATGAAGCGCTGCCCGGCACACCGGCGCTCGGCGACGAAGGCGCGGCGAACCACACGCGTTTCTGCTCGGAATACGGCACACGTGGCGTCGAATTCTTCGTGTACGGCCGCAGCGAATATCGCCGCGGACCTGAGCCGAAGCGCTTTCCCGCGCGTCAGACGTTCGAAGCGAGCCGTGCGGTTGCCCATCGTCACGGTCTGAAAGAAGCGGCCACCGTGTACGCCCAGCAGAACCCCGACGTGATCGACGCGGGCGTGTTCCACAACGACGTGATCGCGGTCGGCAATCGCAATACGCTGTTTTGCCATCAACTCGCGTTTGTCGAGCAGAACGCGGTGTACGACGAACTGCGCACGAAGCTCTCCGGGCTGAAGGCCGAGTTCAACGTGATCGAAGTGCCGGACGCGCAGGTGAGCGTGGCCGACGCAGTCACGTCATACCTGTTCAACAGCCAGCTGCTGACGCGCCCCGACGGCAAGCAGGTTCTGGTGGTGCCGCAGGAATGCCGCGAGAATCCGCGCGTGGCCGCGTACCTCGACGATCTGACGTCGCACACCGGACCGATCGACGACGTACTCGTGTTCGATCTGCGCGAAAGCATGAAGAATGGCGGCGGTCCGGCATGTTTGCGCCTGCGCGTCGTGCTGAACGATGCCGAGCGCGCAAGCGTCACGCCGGGCGTGTGGATCAACGATCAGTTGTTCGGCCGCCTCGATACGTGGATCGAAAAGCATTATCGCGACCGCCTCGCACCGGCCGATCTGACCGATCCGCAACTGCTCGCCGAGTCGCGCACCGCGCTCGACGAACTGACGCAGATTCTCGGTCTGGGTTCGCTGTATGACTTCCAGCGCTGAGCGCGGCATGAGCGGTTCGATGCTCGACGATTTTTTGGCGTACACGCTGGCGGGCTCGCGGCCCGAAGCGCACGCCATGAAGGGAACGTGTGTCAGCGGCGTGCGGTGGTCGTGGCTCGACGACGGCGTGCTGCAGCTCGAACCCGCCACGCAGGAAGAGGGCACGCGAAGCGTGCTCGCCTCGGCCGGCGTGCATGGTGATGAAACCGCGCCGATCGAATTGCTGTCGTATCTCGTGCGCGATATCGCAAACGGCGCCGCCGCATTGACCTGCCGCCTGCTGGTGATTCTCGGCAACGTCGACGCCATGCGCGACGCCTGCCGTTATCGCGACGACGATCTCAACCGCCTCTTCAGCGGACGTCACGCGCAGGTGCCGGACAGTCACGAAGCGCCACGCGCCGCGGCGTTGGAACGCGCGGCGACGCAGTTCTTCGACATTGCATCGGCTGAACGCGGCGCGCGCTGGCATATCGACATGCATACGGCGATCCGCGCTTCCGCTTTCGAGCGGTTTGCACTGCTGCCGCATACAGGCAGGCCGTTTTCGCACGCGATGTTCGAATGGCTCGGCGAGGCACGCATCAGCGCGGTACTGCTTCATACGACCAAGGGCAATACGTATTCGCACTTCACCGCGCAAGCTTGCGGCGCGGAGGCGTGTACGCTGGAACTCGGCAAAGTGCGTCCGTTCGGCCAGAACGACTTGACGCGTTTTGCGGGTGCGGACGAGGCGCTGCGGCATCTTCTGGCGGGTATCAACGCTGCCAACGGCGCAAAGGGTGACGCAAACGCAGCGCTGCCGCGTGCGTTCACCGTGATCGACCAGATCACCAAGCGCAGCGAAGCATTCGAATTACGGGTTGCCGCGGATGTGCCGAACTTCACCCCGTTCGTGAAGGGCACCGTACTCGCCTGTGACGGCGATTATCGCTATGTCGTCAGTCGCGACGAAGAACGCATTGTGTTTCCAAACGCGACGGTCAAGCCGGGCTTGCGCGCCGGCTTGATGGTGGTCGAGACGACGCAGGACACACTGTCCAGTCTCGTGTAACCGCGCCGCGGATGAAACGTTGCGCACCTCGGCGCGCAACGTTTCATTCCATGCACGCTTCGCGTAGCTTAAGCCGCGTTCGCCTTCAACAAACCCTCCGCCATCATCGCCTCACGCACCTTCGGCCGTGCCGCGACGCGCGCCAGATAGGCACGCAGATGCGGATACGCGCTCAGATCCATCGACAGCATCCGCGCCCAGCTCAACACCGTGAACGCATACGCATCGGCGACCGTGTACTGTCCGGTCATATATTCGCGTTCCGTGAGCACGCGATCGAGTTCGCTGAATCGCGTGGCGAGTTTCGCGCGGCATTCCGCTTTCGTCGATTCGGCTGTCTCCTGATGCCAAAGCCACGGGCTGAACGTCTTGTGCAACTCCGTGCTGATATAGGTGAGCCATTCGAGCACCGCGAGCCGTTGCGGCGAGCCGGCGGCGGGCAACAGGGCGTGCTCCGGCGCGAGGTCGGCGATGGTTTGCAGCAGTGCCGCGCCTTCGGTGTGGCGTGAGCCGTCGGCGAATTCGACGAGGGGCACATAGCCGCGCGGTGAGATCGCGTAGTAATCGTCGCCGTTGGCAAGCTTGTGCGTTTGCAGGTTGACCTGGACGGTTTCGAAGTCGAGCTCCGCTTCGCGCAATGCAATGTGAACGGCCAGCGAGCAGGCGCCCGGCGAGTAATAGAGTTTCATGGTGTCACCGCTATAAACGAGAGTGAAGTCCCGGCAGGTGCCGGTGGCAAGGCTCGTCGGCCGACAAGTCGATGTGGTAAAAGTAGCCCGGATCGCATTCAGAATAAACAGGCGGCTTGCCAAACCATGCGTGCAAAAACGCAATACGAACTGACGTCGGCGGATACCCAGACCATCCTCGCGCTGGTGCGCGCCGGCACCCTGGCGGAAGCGGCGCAGCGTCTGGCCATCGACGCGTCGACGATTTTTCGCTCCGTGCAGCGGATCGAACGCGGGCTTGGCCAGCGCCTGTTCGAACGCTCGCGCAGCGGCTATCGCGCGACACCGCTTGGCGCGCAACTGGCGCGCCATGCCGAACGCATCGAAAGCGAACTTGCGGCGGCACGCTCCACGGTGCGGGCGAGCAGCGACCGCGTGTCCGGCAGTGTTCATGTGACGACCACCGATACCGTGCTCTATGGTCTCTTGCTGCCCGCGCTGCATGATTTTGCGGCCCTGCACCCTGCCTTGTCGTTCGAGCTGACTGCTGCCAACAGCCTTGCAAGCTTGACCAAACGCGACGCCGACATCGCTGTGCGCGCCACGCGCCGCGCGCCGGATCATCTGGTGGGCAAACATGTGGGCCCGCTGCGTATCGCGGTGTTTGCCGCGAAGGGGAGCGGCATCCACGCGAGCGATGCCGATGCGTTGTCGCGCTGCGACTGGGCGGCGCCGGACAGCTCGCTCGGCGATCATCCTTCGGTTCTGTGGCGCAAGCGTCATTGTCCGACGGTCGAGCCGCGTTACCGGACCAATAGCGTGATGGCGGTGTTCGAACTGGTGGCGCGCGGCTTCGGCGTTGGCATCTTCCCGACCTTCCTTGCGCGCGGCCGGAACGATCTCGTGCAATTGACGCCGCCACTCGACGAAGCCGAATCGCAGGTCTGGGTGCTGGCGCATCCGGAGTCGCGTCATCTGCCGCATGTCGCGGCGGTCTATACGCATCTGTCGCGGCGGCTCGGCGGCGATTTCGCGGCCGGCGACGGTGCGCTCTAACGCGGATTGGACCGCGCATCTGCTTGCCTGAGCGCGACACAAAGTTGCACCTTTGAGCGCGCGTTACCCGGGTCGCCTGGCAGGCTGCGCAAAAGAGCGCCCGCAGGGCCGCGATTCGACGCCTGTACAATCGCGCCCTCGCGGCTGTTGCGCTGCACCACACCGGCCGCGCGAGCTTGAATCGGTTTTTTGGCGCGGCAACCATGCTGGCCCGGATTCGGCTCCGTCTTATTCAATACCGTAGAGGAACACCCGTAATGAAGATGAATTGGCGAAACATGGCTGCGCTCGCGCTGTTCGCGACGGCAACGGTAGCGGCAGGCACGGCATCGGCCACCGCAGCAGCGGCGGATATCAAGGAAGTGCGTTTCGGCGTCGAGGCGTCGTATGCGCCGTTCGAATCGAAGTCGCCGTCGGGCGAGCTGCAGGGTTTCGATATCGACATCGGCAATGCTGTCTGCGCAAAGCTGAAGGCGAAGTGCGTGTGGGTCGAGAATTCGTTCGACGGCCTGATTCCGGCGTTGGAAGCGCGCAAGTTCAACGCGATCAACTCGGACATGACGATCACGGACCAGCGCCGCCAGGCCATCGAATTCACCGATCCAATCTATACGATCCCGAATCAGATGATCGCGAAGAAGGGCAGCGGTTTGCTGCCTACGCCGGCCTCGCTCAAGGGTAAGCATGTCGGCGTGCTGCAAGGCACGATTCAGGAAACGTATGCGAAGGCGCGCTGGGCGCCGGCGGGTGTGGACGTCGTGCCGTATCAGACGCAGGACCAGATCTACGCCGATCTCGCGTCGGGTCGCCTGGACGCCGCGTTCCAGGACGCGGAAGCGGCTTCGAAGGGCTTCCTGAAGAAACCGCAAGGCGCAGGCTTCGAATTCGCCGGCCCGGCCGTCACCGACGAGAAGCTGCTTGGCGCGGGCGTGGGCTTCGGCATCCGCAAAGGCGACAAGGCGTTGAAAGACGCGTTGAACCAGGCGCTCAAGGAACTGAAGGCCGACGGCACGATTGACCGCTTCGCCGCGAAGTACTTCGATGTGAAGGTGGTGTTGAAGTAAGGCGTTGTGGGTCTTGCCTGATAGGTTTTGCTTGATGCAAACGGCCGCTGACGCGGCCGTTTGCATTTTGGGCGGTGCTTGAAGTGTCTTTTACTTCATGCATGCCAGGCGCCTTGCATCATGCGCGTCGCGATCGTCGCTTAGCGAACGCTGGCCGTGGGCTGATCGAGATAATCGAACACGACCTCACCGAGTCCGAGCGTTAGATCGGCCATCAGATGCCGTGCCTCGACGATTTCGAGCACCGGCAATTCCGCGACCGGCGCCAACGCGTGGTGTGCCAGTTCGAGCGAGACGGGCCCCGTCCATGCGCCTTTGAGCGTGATGTCCTGCAGGTAGTAGCGCACCAGCTCGCAAATGCGCGGCGTGCCGTCCACGTGCGGAATCACCTTCAGCAGGAAGTTCGGCGTTTCCAGGCGTTTCTGCTGCTGCGCGAGATCCAGTTGCCGATGCTTGTAACCCATCGTGCCGGTGGCGATGCGAATCGGACCGTAATCGAGCGTGCCGACCAAGGTGTCGGTATGGACTTCGAGCACGGGCTTCGCGAGCTTCTTCGGAAAGCCCCACAGTTCACGGCCGCCGGCGATCGGCGGATGGTCGTCCAGATACATGGCCAGCGTGTAGCCCCCTGCAACACCGTTGTACGACACCGGGATCACCTGGCCGCTTTCCGTGTAGTCGCCGAAACCGGTCGAATCCGGCATACGAATGAATTCGTAATGCACCAGCGGCTCGCCGATCTGGAGCGGCTCGGGCACCACGGCGCGCAGTTTGTCCGGATCGGTGCGGTAAGTGATGATCAGGAATTCCCGGTCGATGAAACGATACGGGCCCATCGGAAACGCCGGGCTCGTGATTGGCATCGCGAAGGCATTTGACAGCACGCTTTTGACGTCCATGATTTTCCTTGATGGTTAAAGGCGGGGTAGCGCAGGGGGCAACGCTTTTGCACTGCACAAGAGTATCGTCGATTCTTTCCTGACCTTCAGCGAGACATGTATCCAATTATTTCGAGATATTGCGGCGTTGACATGTCCGCGTGCGGCGGCCTGCGATAAAATTGCGTGGCGCATCGTAGGCACATCGTAGATGCCATGGGCCTCGGGGCCTCGTACGCACGCTGTCGGTGCGGCGAAAAACGGTGCAGCAAAAACCAAAATACAGCAGGAAGCGCCTGGGCGGCGCTTAGCGGGGGATTGGAATGACCACCATCGCGATCGAGCATCCCGGCCAGACAGGCGCCGCGGACGATGCGCAACTAAACGTGAGCTTCGCGCGTCAGCCGATTCTGAATCGTGACGGCATGCTGTGCGGCTATGAAATCAAAGTGCGCGCGCCGCACGTGCCTGCGGGCGCCGAATCTGACGCAGGCACGGCGGCCGCGGTTCATCCCCCTGCGGATCAGGATGCAAACGCCGATGCCTCGCCGGGCCGCGCGCCCGAGCCGGCGCAACGCGTGGCGCGAGCCGTGCTTCGCGGTCTGATGCAGGGCAATGTTCGCGGTGCGCTCACCGGGCATCCCGCTTACGTCGATGTAAGCCGCGAGATGCTGTTCGACGACTCGATCCTGTATTTGCCCACCGACCGCTTCATGTTCGAACTGTCGCCGTCGATCCAGGTCGACGATGCGCTGATTGCGCGCATCGTTCAACTGCACGGGCGGCGCTATCGCTTCGTACTCGACGAAGTGACGCAGCCCGATGAAACGTTTGCGAAGCTGCTGCCCTACGCGGAAGTGGTCAAGATCGATTTCACGCACGCGCCGAAAGCGCTGTTGCCCAAATTGACGGGCGTGCTCAAATCGGCGGGCAAGCTGTTGATCGCACTGGGGCTCGATGCGCAGGCGGATTTCGAGGAGGCGCATGGTCTCGGTTTCGACCGTTTCCAGGGTTACTTCTTCGCGCGTGCGCAGACGTCGATAACGCGGCGCGTCAGTGCGCCGCGGCATGCACTACTGAACCTGCTGCAACTGTTGTCGGGCGACCCGACCGTCGCGCAACTCGAAGCCGAACTCAAGCTGAACCCGGTGCTGGTGATGCATCTGATGAAGCTCGCGAATTCGAGCGGCCTCGCAGTCGGCCACAAGGTGACGACGCTGCGCGAAGCGATCAACGCGACCGGTACGAACCGGATCGCACGCTGGACGCAATTGCTGTTGTACGCGGACGGCCGCAAGGTCGCGCTCGAGGACGATCCTCTACTGCAACTCGCGGCGACCCGGGCGCGTTTCATGGAACTGGCGATCGAACGCTTGCCTGAAGCCGGGCGCGACGAAGCCGATGCGGCGTTTCTGACCGGCGTGTTTTCGTTTGTCGATGCCGTGTTCGGCGGTTCGCTCGAAAGCACGTTGAATGTGCTGACGCTGTCGCGGCCGATTCAGGCGGGTATCTTGCACCGGCAGGGCGTGCTGGGCTTGCTGCTGACGGCGGTCGAAGCGCTCGAGCGTGGGGCGTGGGATGAACTCGATGCCTTGTGCGCGCGCTTGCAGCCTTTGACGGTGGAAGAGATCGCGCTGCTGGGGTTGGCGGCGGGTGCGTGGGCCGGGGTGGCGGATCGGAGCGCGGAGGGGTTGGAGCGGATTGAGGATTGAGGGGTGAGGTATGAATCAGTGGCCGGCATGCTGAGCATGCCGGCCTTTGCACATCTGAGATTCTCGACTTAGGGCAAATACAAAACCGGTGAGAGTGAAGCACCGTGATCAACGATCACGCCACGTCTTCACATCGTCTCCATTTCCTGCATCTGCCCCAAGCCGAAAAAACGTCCTAACTCCTTGGCCAGTTCATTCAACGCGCTCATTTCCTTCTGCGATATCCGGCGTGGCTCTTGCGTATGAGACCAGTCGCCGTATAACAGCGCCACCGTCTGATCGGTTTCGTCGACGACTGGCAGCAGCACAAAGGCGCGGGCATCGTCGAACGAGCGCCGGAACCATTCCGGTAATCGCGCGACCATCTTCGGGTCGCGTGCGTTCTCGATGAAGATGCCTACCGAGTTCGCTATCGCGAGATGAAACACGTCGGGCTCGAACGCGGTGTTGAACGACAGCGTCGGCAGCGCCGCGTCGATCTTCGGACCGAGCCCGAGACGCGCCTTGAAGGTGCCGTTGCTGTGCTTGACGAACACCACGGTGCGCGCAAAGCCGAGCGCCGCCAGCACGGTTTCCGCGGCCAGCGCCAGGGCCGGCGCGAGCGCACTGCCGTCGGGCAGGCCGCGCAGATCGCCCACCCCTGCGGCGATGCGCGCCTCCGGGTCGAGTGCCTCGCGCGCGATCGCGTCGGCATTGGCGCGCAACTCGACGATCTCGCGCATCACGCCGTCGCCGCCTTCTTCGCGGGCAAGCGCGACGCTCATCTCATGCAGCACTTCCGGGTCGGTGTTCAGCGCGTGGCTGTATTGCCGCGCCAGTTCGGCGATGCGTTCCTCGCGCTCCCAGTCCGGCATGTTCTGCTGGGTCAGCACGTCGGCGACCGCCGTCGAATAGTTGGTGATGGCGCGCAGCCACTGCACCTGGCGCGGCTGTTCGACATCCAGCGGGTCGAACTCGCCCATGCCGGAGCGGATCATGTCGGGCAAGCGCCAGCGCACCGCGGCCTCGGCGCCGATTTCGTCGAACGTGACGCCGAGCACCAGGATGCAGGCATCGGTTTCGAGCGTGCCGTCTTCGATATGCCGACGGATCTGATCCCATTCGGCGTCGAGGTAGAACACCACCAGCAGCTTGCCGATCTGCCGCATCAGCGTGCAGACCACGGCTTCTTCGCCGGCGCGCAGATCGCCGCGCTCGGTCAGCTTGCGCGCGACGCAGCCCGACAACAGCGTGCGGTTCAATTCGAGTTTCGCGTCGATGCGGCGCGGCGCGCTGTGATGAAAGTGATCGACGATTTTCAGGCCGACCACCAGATGGCCGACCGCATCCATGCCGAGCACCATCAACGCGCGCGAGACGGTGGTGATATTGCCGCCGAACGCCATGTACATGGCCGAATTGGCCAGCCGCAACACTTTTTGCGTCAACGCGAAGTCCGACAACACGACCTGTACGAGGCCGGTGAAGTCGAGGTCATCGTTGTTCATCGCCGCCATGGTGGTGCGCAGCGACTGCGACAGCATGGGGAAATCGCCGCGCTCGCTCATTCGCGTCCAGAGCCGGTCGAGCACCGCCGCCTTTACCATGTGAGTCCCGCCAAAGCCATACATATTCCAATGAATGCCACACCGGCACGAGGCCGGCATCTTCCGCTGCGCGCGAGGTTCGCCTGCATTGCTATGCGGTGTGCAGGTGAAGCGTGCGCGCTTCGAAACGCTGCGCGAGTTCGTCGGAAGGCAACGCCTTGCAGACGAGCCATCCCTGAATGTGGTCGCACCCCATCTCGGTGAGCAGGGCGCGCTGGGCTTCCGTTTCGACGCCCTCGGCGACCAGTTCGAGATCGAGCGTTTGCGCGAGTCCGACGACCGCGCTAACGATTGCCTGATCGTTCCGGGAGGTTAGCAGATTCTCGACAAAACTCCTGTCGATCTTGAGCTTGGCGAGCGGGAATCGTTGCAGGTAAGCCAGGCTCGAATAGCCGGTGCCGAAATCGTCGACGGCGAAGCGGATGCCCATCGCCGTCAACTCTTCGAGCAAACCCTTGGCGTGCGCCGGGTCGTGCATCAGCAGGCTTTCGGTGATCTCGAACACGAGGCGGCGCGGATCGATGCCCGTCAACTCGATCGCTTCGCGCACGGCGTCCTTGAAGCGCGGATCGCGGAACTGCTGCGGCGACACGTTGACGGCCACGTATTGCAACACGATGCCCTTTGCGTCCCACTGGATCAACTGCATGCAGGCGACCTTCAACACCCAGTTGCCGAGGAAGTTGATCAGGCCGATCGATTCCGCGAGCGGAATGAACATCGAAGGGGGGACGAGGCCGTGCACCGGATGCGCCCAGCGGATCAACGCTTCGACGCCGACCACGCCGTGCGTGCGGCTGCTCGTGATCGGCTGGAAGTGCAGCGAGAACTCGCCGTTGCGCACGCCGTCGTAGAGGTCGGCTTCGAGCTTCAGGCGTTCGGCGTCGGCGGGGTTGTCGTCCGGGACGTAGAAAGCCAGCGTGTTGCCGCCGGCCGCCTTGGCCTGCAGCAGGGCATGGTCGGCCCAGCGCAGCAGGTGCGTGTCGTGGGCGGCGTCGTCGTTGGCGTGGCGCACGTCGGGGTAGAGCGCAATCCCGATGCTTGCCGACAGATGCACCTGCTGGCCGTTGAACACATACGGCTGCTGGATCGCGGTCAACAGGCGCCGCGCCAGCGTTTCGGCCGCGGCGGCCGCGTCGGTGCGGCTCGCGGCGGGCTTCACGAGGATCGCGAACTCGTCGCTGGCGACCCGCGCCACCGTCTCGCTCGGGCTCGTCATATTCAATAGACGCCGCGCGGTGTCGCGCAACATCTCGTCGCCGGCATCGTAGCCGAGCGCGCGGTTCACGCGCTGATAGTCGTCGAGGTCGAGCAGCAGGAGCGCGGCCGGCGTGCCGTGGACGTCGGCTTGCTGTTGCGCGTCGAGCAGCGCGGGGATCAGCGCCGGCTGATTCGCCAGATTGGTCAGGCGGTCCAGGTGCAGCGCCTGGGTCAGACGTTCCTCAGTGGCGCGCCAGGCCGACACGTCGAAGCCGGCGATTGCATAGCCGTTGACGCCGTCGTGGCTGCTGCGCACCACGCGCAGCTCGACCGTGATCGGATAGGTCAGCGACTTGATGAGGCCGAGCGTGGCTTTCTCGACGTTACCCGTGGCGGTGGCGCGCGTCAGCAGCGCGTCGAGGCGCGGCACGTCGGCGGGCGCCACCAGATCGTGCAGCGTGATGGTCTCGAGGTATTCCCGGTGATAGCCGATGAAGCGCAGGCTGGCGTCGGAAACATAGAGGAAGCGTAGTTCTTCATCGATGTGCGCCAACAGGTCGACGGCGCCGACCACCTGTTCCAGTTGTGCGGTACGGCTTGCGCGTGCCTGGGGTTCGCTGGGGGCGCGCCGGCCGAACGCACGAAACCGGTCGATGACCGTGCGCAAGGAGCCCCGGCGGGGCGCGGTGATCCTGTTCGCTTCCATGTTTGTCGCTGGCAACCTGTGTTCGTCTGCAGGCGGGGCGGCTCGCTGCCCGCCGTGTCCGGGCGGTTAAGAGGTATCAGGCCGCCCCATCAGAACGAGATAACGACCCGCGGCGGGAAATCTTTAGCGCCTGCTGCAAAAAACAAATGGTAAGGGAGCCGGTGGGAGGCCCGGCGTTGAGGCGGGAGTGATTCAGTTAAAGTGCAATGGCCTGGCGTCCGTTAATACGTCTAACCTGTCGCGCAGTGCCGGCTATGACGTCGCTGCGTCGTTTTTCCGAACACTTGCACCGATGATCCATGTCTGAACGTCACTTTGTCGGGGCTACCCCCCGGCACGTCGAGGTGCTTGAACAATGTGCCGAAGACGCCGACCCGGCGGCCGGAGCACAGTTCGTCTATCTGGGCCGTCAGCCGATTCTCGATCGCGATGGCGCGCTCAACGCTTATGAATTGTTGTTTCGAGCCAGCGCGCATAACTATGCCGAGGTCACCGACGACGCCCAGGCAACAGCGCAGGTCGTGGCGCGCGCGATCGGCGGGATCGGCGTGGCGGCGGTGCTGGGCCAGCACCGCGGCTTCGTCAATATCGACCGTGCGATGCTCTTTGACGACATCGTCCATTTGATGCCACCCGAGCGCTTCGTGCTCGAGATCCTCGAAACCGTCAAGTTCGATGCGCATCTGGCTCGCCGGCTGACCGAATTGCGCCGCGCCGGCTTCCAGGTGGCGCTCGACGACGTCAGTGAACTGTCGGACGAGCTGCTCGCCGTGCTGCCGTATGCCGACATCGTCAAGATCGACTTCCTGCAGACCGAACGGTCCGCGCTTGCCAAACTGGCCTCGACGGTGCGCGGCCATGGCAGGACACTGATCGCGGAGAAGGTTGAGACGCGCGAAGACTTTGCGCTGGCTCGCGACCTCGGCTTCGATCTGTTTCAGGGCTACTTCTTCGCGCGGCCGCAAGTGCTGGCCGCGCCGCGCAATCGTTCGCCGCGCCCTGGTCTCCTGCGTTTGCTGGCGCTGTTGTCGCGCGATGCCGGGATTGTCGAGTTCGAAGCGGAACTCAAGCTGAACCCGAGCGTGGTGGTGCAACTGCTGCGCCTCGTCAATTCGGGCGCGTTCGGGCTGGGGCGCAATATTGCCTCGCTACGCGAGGCCATCATCGCCACTGGCACGCGGCAGATTGCGCGCTGGGCGCAATTGCTGCTGTACGCGGACAGCGGCGATCTGCCGTGGCGCGCCGATCCGCTGGTGCAACTGGCCGGCACGCGCTCGCGCTTCATGGAATTGGCCGCGGGCTGGCTGCGCCCGTCCGATGACGATTTTGCCGATGCCGCTTTCATGACCGGTATTTTTTCTCTGATCCACGTGGTGGTCGGCAGCACGCCCGCGGTTGTGCTGGAGAAGCTCGGCCTTGCGCCGCAGATTCGCGAAGCGATCGTCTCGCGCGGCGGCGCGCTCGGCGCCTTGTTGCGAATTGCCGAAGTGGCCGGCGAGGGCGGCGACGCCACCTCGATCGCGGCCGGACCCGATGCGCCGCCCGGCTTCGCGACGCTTACGCCCGAAGTGCTGGCGGAGCTGAATCTATCCGCTGCGGCGTGGTTCGGCGCGCATATCGAAGAAGCGGCCTGACGCATCCTTTCTGCAGGTTCTGACGTACCTTCTCTGCACGTGGTCCAATAGCGTATGGAGGTTGCCGGCGTTCATCCGAACGTCGCGACCTTCATCCGACCGCGCCAACAGCGTGAATAAACGTTTCGAGGAACTGCAGATGAAGAGGAAACTTATACCGGTAGCGCTGGCTGCCGTCCTGTCGGTGGGATTCGCAATGCATTCGCTGACGGCCTCGGCCACGCTCAAGCCGGGCGATGCCGCGCCGCAGTTCACCGCGGCGGCTTCGCTGGGTGGCAAGACTTACACGTATTCGCTGGCTGACGAGTTGAAGAAGGGGCCGGTGGTGGTGTATTTCTATCCGGCGGCCTTCACGAAAGGCTGCACGATCGAAGCTCACGAGTTTGCCGAAGCCGTCGACGAATACAAGAAATATGGCGCGACAGTGATTGGCGTGTCGCACGACAACATCGACACGTTGACGAAGTTTTCGGTGAGCGAATGCCGCAGCAAATTCCCGGTGGCGGCGGATGCCGACTCGAAGGTGATCGGCGCCTATGATGCCGGTTTGCCGATGCATAGCTCGATGGCCAATCGCGTGTCGTACGTGATCGCGCCGGACGGCAAGATCATTTACGAGTACACGAGCCTGTCGCCGGAGAAGCACGTCGAGAACACGCTGAAGGCGGTGAAGGATTGGGCTGCGACGCACAAGCAGCCGTAACGGCCTGGTTCGCGCGGTTGCGTTTTCTTCGCGATGGTCCTTGGTCGTGAGGTTTGGGGCTGCGCCGCGCGAGGCTGATTATTTGTCTAGCGGGTTTGTGTCTAGCGAGTTTGCGATGCCGATTGTTGTTGCGTTCATTGCGCTGACCGCGCTGGTGTATGGCGCGGTGCGCGCGTTTTATGCCTTGCAGGCGGCTTTTGGTTTGGCCGTTGCGGTTGGGGTGGCTGTTCTTGTTGGTTTGCTTTTGATTGCCGCGCTTGCTTATTGGTGGCGGCGTCGGAAGGAAGTCGCTCCCAATATTCGCGATGGCGATTGGACTCATGAGCTCAAGGGGAACTGGGGGGCGGTCCGGCTTGCCGGCGGTAAGCGGCTATGTGAGATTCGCCTGGGCGGCGAGCAGGGCGCTTATATCTTTGCCGATCTGCTTGGTGCTGAGGTGGATGGCCATGGTGCTCAATGGCAGGTCGCTTTGACGGTTAAAGACGCTAAGCATCAGGTTTGGGTTTTGCCCATGGCGGGAGAGCGGCAGGCCAGGCAGTGGAGGCGGATTTTTTTGCTTGCTGTTGAGCAGAGGCTTTGAAGGTGGTTGCCTGCGCGGCGCTTTGTTGGTCTGTGGTTTTTTGGCGTTGGCTTTTCTTTGATCTGGAATCTTTGGCCTTTCCTTGATTTGTTAGTGGTTTATTAGCGTTGCCCCTGTGCGGGGCGGCACCTACTTCTCTTTGCCTGTCGCAAAGAAAAGTAGGCAAAAGAAAGCGGCTCAAACCGCTAGCTTATAAGCGGTTCCCTTGGCTTGGAGGGGGTAGTGGTGCATCTGGAATCTGTGTTCTCGCACATTCGGAGTGAGTGACAAGGCAGTCATGCTTCCGGCGGCGCTGCGCGCGCCGAAACGTACTTCATAAAACTACCCGCTACGTTTAGCACATGGGTTCTACCGATTGCTATTGAGGCTTCTCGGCTTCGTCTGTGACTACGAGGCAAGCGCGTGTGCAACACATTGACACTTCATTTCAAGTGGGCTTCGCCTCCGGGTGCGCAGGCGCGTCGCTGAGGCGAAACCGATGGCTCCCGCTACGCGCAATCGAAACCGTAGGTTTCCCAGGCAAACCCATCCGCGACGCACGCAGTGCGGAGTGGGAGCGAATGAGCCCTTAGTCACTCACGCCGAATGTGCGAGAACACAGATTCCAGATGCACCAATACCGTGGCTGCGCGGGGACCCGCTTAAGAGTTAGCGGTTTGAGCCGCTTTCTCTTGCCTCTCTCTTTGCGGCCGGCAAAGAGAAGTAGGTGCCGCCCCGCACAGGGGCAACGCTAATAGACCACTAACAAAACAAGGAAAGGCCAACACCACAGGCACACAGAAAAAGCGCCGAGCAGGCAAAAACATCAAGAAGCCGCCATCCCCGATCTCCGAGCCTTCCGCGACTCCCACCGTACCCGAATCCGATCCATATAAAGATAGACCACCGGCGTGGTATACAAAGTCAGCATCTGACTAACGATCAACCCACCCACAATCGCAATCCCCAACGGGGCACGAAGTTCCGCCCCTTCCCCGCGCCCAAAGGCCAGCGGCAACGCCCCAAGAAGCGCAGCGCAAGTCGTCATCATGATCGGCCGGAATCGCAGCATACAAGCCTGATAAATCGCATCCCGCGACGACAACCCCTGCCGGGAGGCTTCAATCGCAAAGTCCACCATCATGATCGCGTTCTTCTTCACGATGCCGATCAGCAAGATCACCCCGATCAGCGCGATGATGCTGAACTCCGTCTTGAACAACAGCAAAGCAAGCAATGCCCCGACACCTGCGGACGGCAGCGTCGAGAGAATCGTCAGCGGATGGATATAGCTCTCGTACAACATCCCCAGCACGATATACACCGCGGCCAACGCGGCCAGAATCAGAATCGGCTGGTCGGACATCGACTGCTGGAACGCCTGAGCAGTCCCCTGGAAACTGCCGTGTATCGTCCCCGGCATGCCGATCTGCGCCATCGTGTCGTAAATCGCCTGCGTTGCTGTCGAAAGAGACACACCCGGCGGCAGATTGAACGAAATCGTCGAGGCCACGAACTGGCTCTGGTGATTCACCGACAACGGCGTATTCCCCGGACCGAAGCTCGCGATCGCCGACAACGGCACCATCGTCTCCTTCGAAGTCGACACCGCCGCGCCCGACGAAGCACTCGATTTGCCGCTCGCCGCAATCGAGTTGATCGCCTGGTTGCGCGCGGAGTCGGCAGCGATGCTCGCCGTGCTCGATGCCGTCGTACCGGCCGTGCCGCCAATCGTCGCGCTGCTCGTACTGGTGCTGGTCGTAGCGGTTGTATGCGCGGTCACCGTGCCGGCCGGCGCATTAGTGGTTTGCGCGCCGCTCGCGCTGCCACCCGAAGTGCTGATGTAAATCTGCTTCAGCATGTCCGGGCTCTGCCAGTATTGCGGCGCCACTTCCATCACCACGTGGTACTGGTTCAGCGGGTTGTAGATCGTCGACACCTGGCGCTGGCCGAACGCGTCATACAGCGTGTTATCGATCTGCACCGGCTTGATGCCGAGGCGCGCGGCGGTTGCGCGGTCGATCGTCACCATCGCCTCGAGGCCGCCTTGCTGCTGGTCGGAATTCACGTCGGCGAGTTCGGGGCGCGCCTGCAGCGCCTCCGTGAGCTTCGGTCCCCACAGGTACAGATCGGACGTCGAATCGGCCAGCAGCGTGAACTGGTACTGCGCGTTCGATTGCCGGCCGCCGACGCGAATGTCCTGAACCGCCTGCAGGAAAGTCCGCGCGCCGGCCACGTCGCCGAGCGGGGCGCGCAGTTGCTGGATCACCTGGTCGGCGGATAGCTTGCGCTCGCTCTTCGGCTTCAGCGAAACGAACATGAAGCCGGAGTTGGTCTGCCGCCCGCCGGTGAAACCGGCCACGCTGTCCACCGCGGGATTCTTGCCGACGATTTCCATCATCTCCGCGAACTTGCCCTTCATCGCCTGGAACGACGTGCTCTGGTCGGCCTGAATGCCGCCGATCAGCCGCCCGGTGTCCTGCTGCGGGAAGAAGCCCTTCGGCACGACGATGTACAGCCAGATATTCAGGCCGATGGTGGCGATCAGAATCGTCACGATCAGGCGCGGATGCAGCAGCGCCCAGCCGAGCGTGCGCTCATAACCGCGATGCATCGCCGTGAAGCCGCTTTCGAGCCAGCGGCCAAAGCGTCCTTCTTCCGTTTTTTCGTGCGGCTCGCGCAGAAGGCGCGAACACATCATCGGCGTCAGGGTGAGCGAGACGATCAGCGACACGCCGATCGCGAGTGACAGCGTCAGCGCGAATTCGCGGAACAGCCGCCCGACAATGCCGCCCATCAGCAGAATCGGCAGGAACACGGCGACCAGCGAAATACTGATCGACAGCACGGTGAAGCCGACTTCGCGCGCGCCGAGAAATGCGGCCTTCATGCGCGGCACGCCGTTTTCTATATGCCGTGAGATGTTTTCCAGCACCACGATCGCGTCGTCGACCACGAAACCGGTCGCGATCGTCAACGCCATCAGCGAGAGGTTGTCGATCGAAAAGCCCAGCATATACATCGCGGCGAACGTGCCGATGATCGAGATCGGCACGGCCACGCTCGGAATCAGCGTGGCGCGCCAGTTGCGCAGGAACAGAAACACCACCATCACCACCAGCGCCACCGCGATCATGAGCGTGCGCTCGGTGTCTTTCAGCGAAGCGCGGATTGTCGTGGAGCGGTCGGCGGCCGGCGCGATGTCGACGTCGGCGGGCAGCGACGCGTGCAACTGCGGCAGCATGCCCATCACGCGGTCGATGGTGTCGATAATGTTCGCGCCCGGTTGACGGTACAGAATCACCAGCACCGAACGCTTGCCGTTGAAGAGGCCCAGGTTGCGGAGGTCTTCGACCGAATCGACCACTTCCGCGACATCGGATAGTTTCACCGCCGCGCCATTACGGTACGCGATGACCAGATCTTTATACTGCGACGCCTTGCTCGCCTGGTCGTTGGTGTAGATCTGCACGCGGTTGGGGCCGAACTCGATCGAGCCTTTCGGGCTGTTCGCGTTGGCCGCCGCGAGCGCCGCGCGCACGTCTTCGAGACCGATACCGTAGTGCGACAGTGCATGCGGTTCCAGTTCGACGCGCACCGCCGGATTGGCCGAGCCGCTCACGTCCACTTCGCCGACACCGTCCACCTGCGAGAGTGACTGCTGCAACACGGTGGCCGCGGAGTCGTACAACTGGCCGGCGGTCAGCGTCTTCGACGTCAGCGCGAGAATCAGAATCGGCGCGTCGGCGGGATTCACCTTGTGATAGGTGGGATTGCTGCGCAGGCTCGCCGGCAGATCGGCGCGTGCGGCGTTGATGGCCGCCTGCACGTCGCGCGCGGCGCCGTCGATGTCGCGGTTCAATCCGAATTGCAACGTAATGCGCGTCGAGCCGACCGAGCTCTGCGAGGTCATTTCGGTGACGTCGGCGATCGAACCGAGATGCCGTTCAAGCGGACTCGCGACACTGGTCGCCACGGTGTCCGGGCTTGCGCCCGGCAACGTGGCCTGCACCGAAATGGTCGGAAAGTCGACCTGCGGCAGCGGCGCGACCGGCAGCTTGGTGAACGCAAAAATCCCGGACAGCGCGATGCCGATCGCCAGCAGCGTGGTGGCGACCGGGCGGGAGATAAACGGACGCGACAGGTTCATCGCTTAGTTCCCTGCATCGATGGCGGGCGGCGTCGGCCTGCCGCGATTGAAGCGCTCGCGCGCGCGGCGGGCGAGCGAATCGAACCCAAGATAGATCACCGGCGTGGTGAACAGAGTCAGCAACTGGCTGACGATCAACCCGCCGGCAATCGCGATACCGAGCGGGCGGCGCAACTCCGAACCCGCGCCGGTGCCGAGCATCAGCGGCAGGGCGCCGAGCAGGGCGGCGAGCGTGGTCATCAGAATCGGCCGGAAGCGCAGCAGACACGCCTGATAAATGGCCTCACGCGGCGACTTGCCTTCCTCGCGCTCGGCATAGAGCGCGAAGTCGATCATCATGATGGCGTTCTTCTTCACGATACCGATCAGCAGGACGATACCGATAATGCCGATGATGTCCAGATCGTGCCCGGTGATCAACAGCGCGAGCAGCGCGCCGACGCCCGCCGAGGGCAGCGTCGAGAGAATTGTGATCGGGTGAATGAAGCTCTCGTACAGCACGCCGAGCACGATATACATCGTGACGATCGCCGCCAGGATCAGGAACAGTTCGTTCGACAACGACGCCTGGAACGCCAGCGCCGCGCCCTGGAAGCGCGTCTGGAACGATGCCGGCAAGCCGATATCTTTCTCCGCCTGATTGATCGCTTTTACCGCCGCGCCAAGCGACGAGCCGGGTGCGAGATTGAACGAAACGGTCGTGGCGGGGAACTGGCTCAGATGCGTGACCAGCAACGGCGCGGGCTTCTCGATGAACTTCGCAATCGACGACAACGGCACCTGGCCGCCCGACGAGGTGGACGAGGGCAGGTAGATCGAATTCAGCGATTCCGTGTAGTGCTGCATCTGCGGCTGTGCTTCCAGAATCACGCGGTACTGATTCGACTGCGTGAAGATGGTCGAGATGATGCGCTGGCCGAAGGCGTCGTACAACGCGCTATCGACGGTAGCCGGCGTGATGCCGTAACGCGATGCCGTAGCGCGATCGATTTCGATGTAGACCGACTGGCCGTTGTCCTGCAAATCGGTGGCTACATCCGCCAGTTCCGGCGACTGCTTCAGCCGTTCGACGAGCTTCGGCACCCACGTAGTGAACTCGCTGATGTTCGGGTCGGTCAGCATGAACTGGTACTGTGTCGGGCTGACCGTGGAATCGATCGTCAGATCCTGCACCGGCTGCATATAGAGCGACGCGCCCGGAATATGCGCGACGTCCTGTTGCAACTGGCGGATCACGTCGCTCGCGGTGTTCTTGCGGTCGTCGCGCGGCTTTAAGTTGATCAGCATGCGGCCGCTGTTCAACGTGATGTTGCTGCCGTCCACGCCGATGAACGAGGTGAGGCTTTCCACGTCCGGGTTCTTCAGGATCTGCGCGGCGAGTTCCTGCTGACGCTCGGCCATCGACGCATACGACACCGACTGCGGCGCCTGCGTGATTGCCTGGATCACACCGGTATCCTGCACCGGGAAGAAGCCCTTCGGAATGTACACGTACAGCACGCCGGTCAGCACCAGCGTGAGCACGGCGACGAACAGAGTGGCGCGTTGGCGGTTCAGAACCCAGGTGAGCGCGACCGCGTAACGGGCGATCACCCAGTCGATAAACCGGTGGGCCTTCGCTTCGAACCGGTGGCTTTCATGCGGCGGCGAGTGGCGCAGGAGCTTCGCGCACATCATCGGCACGAGCGTGAGCGAGACGACGGCCGAAATCACGATCGTCACTGTCAGGGTGATCGCGAATTCGTGGAACAGGCGCCCGACCACGTCGCCCATGAAGAGCAACGGAATCAGCACGGCGATCAGCGAAACCGTCAACGAAATGATCGTGAAGCCGATCTGTTTCGAACCCTTCAGCGCGGCCTCCAATGGAGACTCGCCGTCTTCGACATAGCGCGCGATGTTCTCGATCATCACGATGGCATCGTCTACCACAAAGCCGGTTGCGATGGTCAACGCCATCAGCGACAGGTTGTCCAGCGAGAAGCCGCACAGGTACATCACCGCGAGCGTACCGATCAGCGAGAGCGGCACCGACAGGCTCGGGATGATCGTAGCGTAGATGTTGGCGAGGAACAGGTACATGACCAGCACCACCAGCACGACCGACATCAGCAATTCGAACTGCACGTCGCGCACGGAGGCGCGGATCGTGGTGGTCCGGTCGGTGACGATCTCCACCTCGAGCGCGGCGGGCAGCGACTGTTGCAATTGCGGAAGCAGCGCCTTGATGCTGTCGACCACCTGAATCACGTTCGCGCCCGGCTGGCGCTGCACGTTCAGAATGATCGCCGGCGTGTTGTTGACCCATGCGCCGAGCTTGGTGTTCTCCGCGCCCTGCACGATGGTGGCCACGTCGGTCAGCATGACCGGGCGGCCGCCCTTGTACGCGACCACGGCGCTCTTATAAGCGTCGGCGTCGGTCAGCTGATCGTTCGCGTTGATCGTGTAGTTGCGCGTCGGGCCGTCGAAGTTGCCCTTCGGCGTGTTGACGTTCAGGTTCGAAATCGTGGTGCGCAGATCGTCCAGATTCAGACCGTACGCGGCAAGCGCGCGCGGGTTCGCCTGAATCCGCACGGCCGGGCGTTGACCGCCTGACAGGCTCACGAGACCCACCCCCGCCACCTGCGAGATCTTCTGCGCGAGACGCGTGTCGGCCAGATCCTGCACCTGCGTGAGCGGCATCGTTTTCGAGGTGATCGCGAGCGTGAGGATCGGTGCGTCGGCGGGATTGACCTTTGCGTAGATCGGCGGCGCGGGCAGATCGGACGGCAGCAGGTTGCCCGCGGCGTTGATCGCCGCCTGGACTTCCTGCTCGGCGATGTCGAGCGGCAGATCGAGGCTGAACTGCAGCGTGATGATCGACGAGCCGGCCGAACTTTGCGACGACATCTGATTCAACGACGGCATCTGCCCGAACTGACGTTCGAGCGGCGCGGTGACCGACGAGGTCATCACGTCCGGGCTCGCGCCCGGGTAGAAGGTCTGCACCTGGATTGTCGGATAGTCGACTTCGGGCAGTGCGGAGAGCGGCAGAAAGCGCAGCGCGACGAGACCGACCAGCATGATCGCCGCCATCAGCAGCGCGGTGCCGACGGGTCGCAGAATAAAGGCGCGGGATGGATTCATGCGGTAGTTGCCGTGCCTTTATTGCGAGGCTTGCGCCGCGTGTTTGCCGTGATGCCCACGGGCGCCGGATGCACCCGATGCCGCAGCAGCGCCACTCGCGCCGCTCGCCCCACGGGCGCCCGAAGCGCCGCGCGGCTTGTCGGCCGGAATCGTGATCTTCGCGCCTTCCTTCAGCCGGTCGGAACCGTCGATCACGACGCGCTCGCCGACTTGCAGGCCGGATTTGATGCTGGTCCGTTCGCCATCCACTGGGCCCACCTTGACCGGACGCACCGTCACCGTGTTGTCCGGCTTCACGACGTAGACGAACTGGCCCATCGAGCCGTTCAGCACCGCCGGCGTCGGCACGATCACGGCGTCCTTGATCGTATCCACGAGGAGGCGCGTATTCACGAACTGATTCGGGAACAGCAGGTTCTTGTCGTTCTGGAAGACCGCACGCAGCTTGACCGTGCCGGTGGTGATGTCGATCTGGTTATCCAGGGTTTCGAGCGCGCCGCCTTCGAGCGACATAGTGTTGCTACGGTCGTATGCGGTGACCGAGAGCTTCGCGCCCGTTTGGGTCTGCTGGATGATTTGCTGCAGGTTGTCTTCGGAGGTGGTGAAGATCACGCTGATGGGCTGCAACTGCGTAATCACCACGATGCCGTTGGTCAGGCTCGGCGTCACATAGTTGCCCGGATCGACCTGGCGCAAACCGACGCGCCCCGACACCGGCGCGGTGATGCGCGCATAGACGAGATCGAGTTTGAAGGTATCGACGTTCGCCTGGTCGGATTTCACCGTGCCTTCATATTGCCGCACGAGCGAGGCCTGCGTATCGACCTGCTGGCTGGCGATCGAGTCTTGTGAGAGCAGCGTCTGATAACGCTTCAGGTCGAGGCGGGCGGTCTGCAGCAGCGCCTGGTCGCGCGCGAGGGTGCCTTGCGCGTTTTCCAGCGAAATCTGATAGGGGCGTGGGTCGATCTGGGCGAGCACGTCGCCTTTCCTGACCATCTGGCCTTCCTTGAAGTACACGTCCTGCAGCACGCCGCTCAACTGCGGCAGCACGGTGACGTTGGCAAGCGGCGTGACCGTACCGAGCGCGGTCAGCACGACCGGCATCTCACCCAGTTTGGCGGTTGCCACATGAACGGGCTGCGGCATGTTGGCGAGGCCGCCGGCGCCACCGCGGCCGGGGCGGCCGCCGTTCGCACCACTCGCACCGGCAGCCGCGCTTGCGCCGCCGCCCGACCCGCCCCACGGATGCCAGCGCCACACCACAACCCCGAGGATCACCAGCGCCGCCACGATCAGGGCGATGGTGCGGCCGCGACGGCGTTGGGGTGCGCCGGGCTCTTTGCCGGGACCGCCAGCAGGCTTGACTGTAGAGGGCGGTTTCGAACCGGGCTGAGAGTCGTGCTGCGAACCCGGTTGAGAACCCGGTTGAGAACCCGGTTGAGAAGCCTGAGCGGCAGGGCGTGAGGTTTCCGGAAGCTTTTGTTGTTCGTCCATCGGTTCGGTCAGGTGACTGGCTTTGATGTGAGCCGCTCATGCGATTACGCCGCTTCGACAGTTCGGCGGGCCGGCGGGCCGGCACGCCGGCGGCATGACAGGCGGTTTCGACAGTGGACGCGCTGCAAATGTTCAGCGCGATGCTACCCGAGGCGCGGGACAAAGATGTTAACGCATTGCGCCATCGTGGCAGGTCGGCGGGACGCTATCGAAGGGTGATAGCGGCAAGCCGGGCGAGCGCCCCGCGACGGGAATGCATGATCCTACGTTGCGGGCGTTGTAACAGTCCACCCGTGTATTTTTCTGTTAATTACGAAAGTTACAGGACGCATGGAGGATGGGTTGACAATGCGGTGGCCAGCCGAACGGCGAGCGTCCGCGCGTTTCAGTTATCCAGGCGTCGCCCAGGTGTGCCGCCGATCTCGATAACGATTTTACTGATGCATTCGAGCAGCGCCGGCGCCGCGCGCGATATCAGCCAATCGCGCGGGCACTGGTTCGCGGAGCCGCCGCAATTGACGCCATAGCGCTCGCCCGAGGGGCCGATGAACCCTGCGGCGATGGCGTTCAGGCCGTTGTACCATTCGCCCGTCGCGATCGAGAAGCCTTGCTCCGCCGTTTCCCGTAATGCGCTTGTCAGACGGTCGCTAATGTGCCCCCAGTCGTCGCCTTCGGCGGCTTGCAAGCCGATTAGTAATTTTTCCCGCTCCGGTTCGGTGAGTGCCGACAGATAGGCGCGACCGACTGCGGTGCGGCTCAGGTTCATGCGCGAGCCGATCTCGAGGCGCGACACGAGCACCGCTGAACGCGGCCGGATCGCGTCGATTACCACCATGTCGAGGCGGTCGCGTACGGCCAGATGCACGGACAATGCGGTGCGCTCGGCGAGTTCGATGAGAAAGGGGCGTGCTCGGGCCCGGATGTCGAAGTTGCGCAGAAAACCGTTGCTCAATTCCAGGACCGATGAGGTCAGCACAAATCGCTCGCTTTCGGGCAAGCGGAACAGGAAACCCGCGCTGACGAGCGTGGCGGTAATCCGCGAAACGGTGGGTTTTGGGATGCCGGTTAGTTCGGTTAACTCGCGATTACTGAGCGGCGCGTCGGCTGCGGCGATCGAGCGCAGCACGGTCAAACCGCGCGCCAACGCGGTGACTTCGTCGCCCGGGCCGTCTTTGTCTTTGACTTGGGCCGCGGCAGTTTGGGGGAGCGTCGGTCGGTTCATATCGTTTTTTTGGAACCATATTTCAGTTTTTTTGTTCGCTGGCTTGCCAGCAACCGTTCCACACAGACTTGACGGGGAGCCCCAAAATGGGGCGCGCAGTCCATTTTTCATCTGAAGATTCATTGTATCGGAATATTTTGCCGAAACGAATGCGGCCTCGTTAGATTTTGCTTGACTTAGTCAGCATAACCATAAAAAATGGAACCTCATTTCGAAAGACGGGTTCAGGTTCTGCATTTTGAAGTTTTGAACCAACCGTGGCTCGCGGAGTGTGTGGTCGAGTGTCTAGAACAGTCCCCCGTAACAGTCCACGCAATGCCTGCCTCGAATATCGAGTCCGGCGTCCAGCCTCGCGCCCGTCCAACTTTCGAATACCGTCTCTCAGGTTCTAGCACGGCCCTCGGAATGGCTAGAACTTTTTAAGGCGTCACGGCAACGTGACGCCTTTTTTTTCGTCCCTGATTTTTAGAAGTTTGAGTGCACGAGCACAGCCGTGTTCGTGCGGTAGCGCTCGTGCGTGCGAACTCCGGTGCGTATCCGACATGCCGCTTATGGCGCCGCGCTGTCGCCCTGTTTTTTGTGCTGCGACGCGATCCGCTCCTGCTGGGCAGGGGACACCGGATCGTAGTGGCTGAGCTCGATGCTGTAATGACCGTGCCCACCGGCGATGGCGTTCAGACGCGACTGATAGTCGTTGAGTTCGGACATCGGCACCTGCCCCGCAACGACCATGGCATTGCCCGCGGCCGCGCGCGTGCCATGCACCTGGCCGCGCTTGGCGGACAGGTCGCCGATGATGTCGCCCATCGTGGCTTCCGGCGTCATCACCTCGATGTCCATGATGGGCTCGAGCAGAATGGGCTGGGCCTTCAGCACGGCATCGATGAAGGCCTTGCGCCCGGCGGAGACGAATGCCACTTCCTTGGAGTCGACCGGATGGCTCTTGCCGTCGAAGACGGTAACGCGCACGTCCTGCATCGGGAAGCCGGCAAGCGGTCCGCTATCGATAACCTGCAGAATGCCTTTCTCCACGGCCGGCATGAACTGGCCGGGGATGGCGCCGCCCTTGACCGCGTCGACGAACTCGAAGCCCGTGCCGCGCGGCAGCGGCTCCACGCGCAGCATCACTTCGCCGAACTGCCCGGCGCCGCCGGTCTGCTTCTTGTGGCGATGATGCCCCTCGGCCTTGGCGCTGATGGTTTCCCGATAGGCGATCTTCGGCGGCCGGGTCACGACTTCCAGCTTGTACTGCTCGGCGAGGCGCTCCAGCATCAGGCGCAGATGCAACTCGCCCAGACCTCGCACCACCGTCTCGTTGGTGCCGACCGGGTGTTCGATGCGCAGGCATGGGTCTTCCGCGCTCAGCTTTTGCAGGATCTCCCACAGGCGCTGCTCATTGCCGCGGCGTGCCGGTTCGATCGCGAGGCCATAGATGGGCGTGGGGAAGTCGAGCGGGGTCAGGTGGATATTGCCGTCCTCGGGGGCGTCGTGCAGCACGGCATCGAAGCCGATTTCGTCGACTTTGGCCGTGGCACAGATATCGCCTGGACCGGCTTGCGTCACGTCCACGTGCTCCTTGCCCTGCAGCATCATGAGATGGGCGACCCTGAACGGCTGGCGCCCGTCACCGATATAGAGCTGGCTGTCGCGCTTTATCGTGCCCTGATGAATGCGAAACACGGCCATCTTGCCGATGTAAGGGTCCATGACGACCTTGAAGGCATGGGCCAATACGTGTTTGTCCGCGTCCGGTTCGGCGCGCATGACTTGCTGGCCACTGTCGGTCTCGCGATAGAAGAGCGGCGGGTTACCTTCCATCGGGTTGGGCAGGAGCCGGACGAACACGTCGAGCAATTCCACGATGCCGGCGCCGTTGGCCGCCGACGTGAAGCACACCGGCACCAGATGACCTTCGCGCAGCGCGCGCTCCAAGGGTTCGTGCAACTGCTCCGGGCTGATGTCCTCGCCTTGCTCCAGGTAAAGCTCCATCAGGGCAGGGTCGATCTCGACCACTTGATCGACCAGCGCATTGTGCATGGCCGCAACTGACAGGAAGTCGGCGTCGCCGGCCGGGTTGAAAAAAGCAGTCCACCACCTGGTGTCCGCGCTGCGCCGGCAGGTTGATGGGCAGGCATCTCTTGCCGAAGGTCTCCTGAATTTGCGTCAGCAGCCCTGGAAGATCGACCTTTTCGCCATCGATGCCATTCACGACGATCATTCTGCAGAGCTTGCGTTCCTCCGCCCACGCCATCATGCGCCGGGTGGTCATTTCGATGCCGGTCTGTGCATTGATGACAATGGCAGCAGTTTCTACCGCAGGCAGGGCACTGATCGACAGTCCGGAAAAATCTGGATAGCCGGGCGTATCCAGCAGATAAATGCGGGTATCCCGGTAGTGCAGGTGGGCGATGGCGGAACTCAGGGAGTGGCGATATTTGCGTTCGAGCGGGTCGAAATCGCAGACCGTGGTGCCGCGCTCCACGCTGCCGGGCGCGTGTATCGCGCCGCCCTGATGCAGCAGGGCTTCGACAAGCGATGTCTTGCCGCATCCGGCATGCCCGACCAGGGCGATGGTGCGGATGGCGTCGGGGGTGTAACGCATGGCCGCCCTCGTCCAGTAGTGGATGTGGGGCCATTATTGGCGAAAACGGAGCATCGTGCTACCCGCGTTCTACCTGTGTTCTACCCATATGCCCTAAGCAGGCCATACGAAGTGATCGTGCCCTTCGCTGTCACGCCCGCGTAGTCACGGCGCTGCTGTTCCGCATGTTTTCACACGCGCGCTAAAGCGACCTATCCTTAAGGAATCTTGAGCAACCGTTTTCCATTTCCTTCCTTCCAGAGGAGGTGCGTCATGGCAATGTCGGCCACGCTTCAGAACTGCCTGCGCAGCAAAGGCACCCAGTACGAAATCGTGCATCATCCGTATAGCCATTCCAGCATTGAAACTGCGGCGGCAGCGCATATTCCCGGTGATCGTCTCGCCAAAACCGTGCTGTTCGAAGACGAACACGGCTACGTGGCGGCGGTACTGCCATCGACCTACGCCGTGCGGTTGTCCGAGCTTTGGGCAAAGACCGGACGCCGCCTCCTGCTGGCCAAAGAGGTGGATCTGCGAGAGCTGTTCAAGGATTGCGATGCAGGCGCGCTTCCGCCGGTATGCACGGCCTATGGCATGCGAACCTATCTCGACGAGAGCCTGGCTCAGCAGCCGGACGTCTATTTCGAGGCCGGCGATCATGAAGAGTTGATTCATATGGGCACGGATCAATTCCTCGATCTGATGGACCGCGCCGAGCGGACACGCTTCGCGCGTCGCATGCAAGGTATGCCAATGTGACCGGCGTTCCCTCGTAAGATAAGGCACGGTGCAGCGCCGCATGAAGGGCGCTGCGTCATCC